>CAYZST010000014.1:0-75225 GCA_964480765.1 uncultured Arcobacter sp.
AATCCAATTAGTCCACCAAATACTGCACCCCAAATAACTAACCATCCAAGATATTCTTGAATCATTTTTTGAATTAATTCTTTTACCATTTTTGGAGTTAACTCATCTAATCTATTATTTACAATATAGCTTAACTTTTTATGAACGTCGTCACTTAAATCATCAGATTTTAACGTTTCACTTAAGAGTGCTTGAAAAGAGTCACTTTTTGATATCTCTATAATTGACTCTTGAAGTTTTTGGGTAAAGGGTTCTTTTAATGGTTCTAAAGCAGCTTCTCCTCCAAACATTCCAAGCATACCACCAAAGCTTGATTCCATAATTGCATCTTTTAAAGATTCGTATGCAGGAGTAAAATCTATTCTATTTAATACCTTTTCAAAATCGACTCTATTTTTTGCACTATCAACTTCACTTTGAAAGAATTTTTTTAAATGTATAGGAGTAAAAAACTGATTCATTAACATATCATGAATTGCTTGTTTAAAGGCTTCAAATTTTTTTTCAATAATTCCTGAACCATAAAGATAAGGTACCTTTTCAAAAAGCATATGTATTGCAAGAGTATTTGTAATTGCACCACTAAAAGCAAATAAACCTATTGTAAAGAGTACCTCATTACCATTTGAATATCCAAATGTTAAAAGAAGAATTGTGCATATATTAGTAATATCAGATTTATTCATCCTTGTCTCCTATTAAAAAAAAGGATTTTATCATAAGTTTACTATAAATACTTTTTAGTAAATAACTACAAAAATAACTGTAACTTAGTTGTAATGAAATTTTTTTACAATTTCATCTATAAGGAGAATAAATGATAGATGTGCAAAAAGAGATAGAAAAAAAGTTTCCAAATATAGGAAAAAAGCCAAACTTTTTAAGTGAATCTTTAATCAAAATTGCAAAAAAAGTAATCCATGAAAACTCAATAAATGAATTTTTAGAAAAAAACAAACATTTAAAAGGATTTGAGTTTGTTGATGCTGTACTTGACTATTTCAATTTTGATTATACTGTTTCAAGTAATGATTTACAAAATATTCCAAGTTCAGGAAAAGTTGTTATTATTGCAAACCATCCTTTAGGAGGACTTGATGCACTTTCTCTTTTAAAATTAGTTGGAACAGTAAGAAATGATGTAAAAATTGTAGCAAATGACTTCCTTCTAGGTATAGATGCTTTAAAATCACTATTTATTCCAATTGATAACTATAAAATGAGGCAATCAAAAAAAGATATTCAAGCCGTCTATAATGCTCTTAGCAATGAAGAAGCTGTTATTATATTCCCAGCAGGTGAAGTAAGTCGTGCAAGTACAAAAGGGATTAAGGACCCTACTTGGAACAAAGGGTTTTTAAATTTTGCTATAAATTCAAATGCGCCCATTTTACCTATATTTATTGGTGGCAAGAACTCTAAAATCTTTTATACTATGTCAATTATTAATAAAACATTTTCAACCCTACTTTTATCCAATGAGATGTTTAAGAAAAAAGAGACAAATATAAATATAAAAGTTGGAGAAATAATACCAAATGAGAATATTAAACCAAGAGGATTGGATAAAACAGTTATAGTAAATCTATATAAAAAACATCTATATTCTTTAAAAAAAAGTAAAAAGTCCTACTTTATAACACAAAAAGCCATTGCTCATCCTCAAAAAAAAGATGCACTAATAAAAGAGCTTAAGAAGTCTCAATTACTTGGAAAAACAAAAGATGGAAAGGTAATCTATTTATATGATTATGAAGAGGATTCGATTGTTTTAAAAGAGCTTGGAAGATTAAGAGAACTATCTTTTAGAAAAGTTGGTGAAGGCATAAATAAAAAAAGAGATACTGATAAATATGATATCTATTATCAACATATAATTTTATGGGATGAAAATGATCTAGAAATTGTCGGTTCATATAGAATT
This sequence comes from uncultured Arcobacter sp., assembly GCA_964480765.1. Taxonomy (GTDB): domain Bacteria; phylum Campylobacterota; class Campylobacteria; order Campylobacterales; family Arcobacteraceae; genus Halarcobacter. The sequence goes on from CAYZST010000014.1 coordinate 1,925, forward strand.
GGAAATGGCAAATTTATTAATGACAATTTAGGAATTAAAGGCTTTTATTCAAATACCCTATTTAGATATAAAAGTAAATTTTTTCCATATTTAAATGATTCGATTGAGCTTGGAAGAAGTTTTGTTCAACCAAAATATTGGGGGACTAGAGCTCTTGATTATTTATGGTATGGAATTGGAGCATATTTAAAAAACAACCTACAAATAAAATATATGTTTGGAACAGTCTCTATTTCAAGTAGTTTTCCAAGTACTGCCAAAGATTTAATGGTATTTTACTATTCACACTATTTTCAAAGTGAACATGAGATGGTTGAGCCAAAAATTCCATATCAATACTCATCACATATAAAAGATATTAAAGATATTTTCTTTTTAGATAATAAAAAAGAGGATTTTAAAGCTCTTAAATCTTCTCTTAGTAGTATGAGTGTAACTGTTCCCACACTATTTAAACAGTACTCAGATATTTGTGAAGAGGGAGGAGTGAAATTTCTAGGCTTTAATGTAGACCCTGATTTTTCCGATTGTATTGATGGTTTCATTCTAGTTGATGTAGAAAAAATCAAAGAAAGTGCAAGAAAAAGATATATTGGTTAAGAGTCTACCCCTTAACCAATCTCTTAGCCTTGTTTTTGTTCTTTGAGAAAATCTAATTTACACTCTTTTGTTTCATCAACTATTGCCCTTGCTACAATTGAATCTTCAACAATTATATGTTCTAAATGAAGTGACTCTAACTCTTTTTTCTCACTAGCTCTTGTAACTTTTACAATTGTTTTTGTATTATCAGTTAAATCATCAATTACTTCACAAACTAAATGAAGTTTCTCTGGATTATCAATAGCTACAATAACTGCACAAGCATCTTTTATATTTACAGACTCTAAGATATGCTTATGGGTTGCATTTCCAAAAATAATAGGTTCATTATCATTATAGCCCATCTCAAAATATTTTAAGTTATGCTCTATAATTACATATTCATGACCATCTTCTCTTAGGTTATGTGCTATTTCTTGTCCTAAATGTCCAAATCCTAAAACTACGATATGTCCTTTTGTATCTTTATCTATATTGTGTATATCTGGTAATGCCATTGTATCTTCTGGGAGAAGTTTAGTTGCTAAAGATGACATATTTTTAAGAATAATTGGTGTTAAAATCATTGAAATAACAATTGTTACAATAAGTACTTGTGAATATGTTGGGTTAATTAAATTATGACTTCTTGATAACTCTAAAATTGCAAGAGAAAATTCACCAATTTGAACTAAAGATAAAGCTGTTTTAAAAGCAACTCTTTTAGTATCATCAATTCTTACAAGTAAATAGATAATTAAATATTTTAAAGTTACAAGTATAGGAAGTAAGATTAAGATTATTAAAATATTATCTGCAATTACAGAGAAATTTATTTGCATTCCAACTGTAATAAAGAATACACCTAATAAAAGATTTCTAAATGGAGTAAGATCCGCTTCAACCTGATGTTTAAACTTTGTTTCACTAATCATCATACCAGCAACAAATGCTCCAAGTGAGTATGTGAAACCAAAATAATGAGCTAAATATGAAGCTCCAATTGCTATTAATAAAACTGAAGCTACAAAAAGCTCATCAGATTTAGATTTTGAAACATGTTCAAAAAATGGTTCAAGTAAATATTTACCAACTACATATAGTAATCCTATTAAAACAAGTGCTGCAACTGTTGTTTCAAAAATTAAGTATGAAATACTTTTACTACCATTTGCTGCAAAAAGTGAAATCATAAGTAAGATTGGAATAACTGCAATGTCTTGCATAATCAAAATACCAAGAACTCTTTGTCCATGTCTCTTTTTAATCTCATTATTTTCATTATATGTTTTTAATACAATAGCTGTTGAAGATAAAGATAGTGCGGCACCAATAATTAATGACGTTTTAAAATCAAAATTAAAAACCAACATACAAATAGTAATTACAAAAATTGTGGTTACTATAATTTGTAAACTTCCAGTAAAAAACACCTCTTTTCTCATTCGTTTAAGATGTTCAATAGAAAACTCTAAACCAATTGTAAACATCAGAAATACAACACCAAATTCAGCTATTTCTTTTAATTCATGATTATTTACAGCCGTATGTAAATTAAAAGCATAAGCTATAATTGTACCTGTTAAAATATACCCAATAATTGTTGGTAAATGAAATTTTTTTAAAATAAGATTGACTACTATTGCAATTAATAAAGTTGAAACAATAATTCCTAACATTTTATCCCTCTCTTATAAATAGTGCATCTGCTTATATCCTTCAACTCTTTTTTTATAAGCAGAATTAAGCATCGCATTTTTATTATCCAAAAAATCTATTGCTAAACATTCTTGATTATCTCTCCCTATTCTCCCTAAGTATTGTATAAGTCTACCATAGTATGAAATAGGCGTGGCAAATATTATCGTATTTAGATGTGGGAAATCTATTCCTTCCCCAAAATATGAAGTAGTTGCTAAAATCAAATCTTTGTGTTTAACAAGTTCTATTTTTTCCCTCTGTTCTTTTTTAGTCATACTTCCATGAATAGAGACAAAATCAATATTCTCTTTATTAAGTAGTATTTCTAAAGAGTTTATATGCTCTATTCTATCAGTTAAAACTAAAATCTTTCTTTTGTTATGGATGACTATCTGTTCAAGAATTAAACTATTTCTTTTTTCATCAACACACAACTCATTTATTAGTGTAGCATAATTATCAGCATTACTAATAAAATTTGTTCTTATTATCTCTAATTTATTATTAAAAGTTTTTTTCTTTTTATATTCATAAGAGATATCTCCTAGTTGTTGAAATAAGATTGGATCTAATCCATCTTTTCTTTTTGGTGTTGCACTAAGACCTAATATATATTTACCAAAAAATTGTTTTACTATTTGTTCAAAAGTCACTGCTGGAATATGGTGACACTCATCTACTATTACAAAAGAGTACTCATTTATAATATCAGGAGAGTTTTTAAGGCTTTGCATAGTTGCAATATCAAGTTTTCCATTTAATCTATTTTTCCCCTTTCCTAAAAAACCTATATCCTTTTTAAGATATCCAAAATAATCAACAAATCTATCTCTCCATTGATCAAGAAGCATATTTTTATTTACAATTACTAATGTACTACAAGCTCTTTGTTCAAATATCTTTGCACCAATAAGTGTTTTTCCAAAACCAGGGGGTGCAACGCAAATAGAAAATCTCTTTTTTAAAATTTTATCTATTGCTTCTTGCTGCTCTTTTCTTAATTCAAATAAAACTCTTTTTGTCTCTATACTTTCAAAAAAAGTTTTATCATCAATTTTAAAACTAACTCTATTTTCATCTAAAAATTTAGAGATTTTATAGATTAAGCCCCTTGGAAGTTTCAAATATCGTTCATCCTCTTCAAAATTTTTAATTACTCTTGGAGTATTATAAAGTGGCTTTCTAAGACTTAAAAGTATTTTAATCTGTGGATTATCAAAAGAAGCAAAAGATTTTAATTTATTGATAAAACTTGCACTTAAATTTAAAGTTGGAATATATAAAAAATCATAAAGTTTTATATCCAAATGAAAAGTTGGTATTTCTATATCCTCAAACATTGTTTGATTTAAAGTCACTTCATCAAAATTAATATTTTTTTCAACAATATTTTTTGAAACCTTTTTTATTCCTTGCAAAACTTGCCATTGATCCTTAAAACTCTTTTTACTCTTAATATCAAAAAAACAAGTCTTATCTTCATTTCGAAACCTTAAATGTAAAGGAAGTTCAATAACATCACCTAAAGAAGCATTTGTTACAAACTCTTTTGTTGGATATATTTTTGCACTAATATGAGTTCTTCTTAAAATTGATTCTGCAAATTTTTTAGCTAAACTTCCTTCTATTTCCTCTTCAAAAAATACCCATGCATAAATTGAGTTATATGATGTCCTTTCAAAATGGACACCTATATTAATACTTGTTAATTGATTATTAAGCTTTTCAATATCATTTTCTAAAATTTCAAAAACTATATATTTACAATGATTTTGCTTATTTAAAATATATGAGGCAAGTTGAATATTCCCTCTTAAATGTGATTCTATATCATTGTTCGTTATAGGAAGAAAGTCATTCCCCCTAAAAGTTTGAGTTACAGGATAAAAACCATGTTTTGCACCGTCTTTACTAATCCATTTTTTAGCAAAAATATCTTTTCTATTTATAAATAAAGCTTTAAATAGCTCTATTTTTTGAAATTTATTTAATTTTGTATATGAAAGCTTTTCATTTTCAAGTGCAGTTTCAAGCTTTTTTATCTTCTCTTCAATCTGCTTTTTTTGAAGATATAGACTTTTTAGCTTATCATGAATCTTTTTGTTCATGTTCAATTTGATGAGAAGGACTTACAATGATATTATTAATTTTGTTTTCAATTTCATCATATCTACTTTTTAGTTTTGAACCCTTTCTAATACCTTGACCTTCAAACTTACCATCTTCTTCAATTATAAGCTCATTATACTTCATATTTCCAATAACTCTACCTTGAGATAAGATTTGAACTTCATTACAATCAATCTTACCATCAAGAAGACCACTTACAATTAAATTATTTGCTTTTATATCTCCGATAACTTCTCCAGTTTTACCAATAAAAATTATATCTGCTTCTAAAATAACACCTTCAAATTTACCATCAATATGAACAGTACCTTCAGTAGAAATCCCACCAATTATGCAGGTTCCTTGTGCAATTACTGTTGCACCATTTTGTGTTGTTCGTTTATTAGCTTTACCAAAGATCCCCACTCAACTCTCCTTTCATTTTTTAATATATAGTTATAATTGTCAAGTCCCCATTTAACAAATTTATTTGGATTTAGGACTTTGCTTCCATATTTAACTTCATAATGTAAATGTGGACCTGCACTTCTTCCACTATTACCTGTTAATCCAATAAGCTGGTTTTTTCTAACAATATCACCTATTTTAACCTTTGTTTTATTTAAATGAGCATAAGTAGTTTCAAAACCAAAATTATGCTGTATTTTGATAACTCTTCCAAAACTTCCAATATTTTTAGGTTGAACATAGCTTACAATTCCATCGGCAGTGGCATAAACTGGCGTTTTCATTTTTGCTTTCATATCTACACCGCGATGAAATATTTTCTTTTTTGAAAGAGGATGAATTCTATATCCATATCCAGAGGTATTAGATGTAAATTTAAGAGGAGCACCATTTGGAATAGTAATAAGCATATACATTTTCATCTTTTCACTAATTGACTCTAGTGTTTCTCTTGTAATTTCCTCTTTACTATCCCCTCCATTTTTTAAACCTATCATCTCTTCAATCTGATCTAATTTTGAACTTAAAGCTTCAATATCTTCAACTTTTCCTTTTATTTGCATTGAATAAAATTGATTTTGTGCTTGGAGTTTTTGTTCTTTTTCTGTCAAAATAGAGATTTCATGTTCTTTTTGTTTAATCTCTTTTTGTTTTTGTTCTTTTAATCTATCCATTTGTTCATTTAACTCATTAATAAACCAAAAAGCACCACTTAGTACTATTAATACTATTAATATAATGGCAACAATAAGTTTTTTTGCTATTTGATGTATATTAAATGCTCTTGTACCTCGTACATCAGAGATTGTAATTATTAGCCTATTTTTCATTAACTCTTATACTCATTTATGAAATTTTCCACAACTAAAAAAGATCCAAAAACTAAATATTCTTCATTCTTTTTTATTTTTTCTAAATTAGATATTATTATATTTAATTTTTGGCAAACATCTAATAAACTATTTTTACAAACTATTCTTTTATCATCTATATCCAGTATAATCATCTTTTTTATTATCGGTTTTAGTATAGTAAGTACCTTTTCATAATCTTTATCTTTATAGGAGTTATAAATTAAATTTATTTTTTTATTTTTAAACTCATTTACTAAGACTTTTGCCGCTAAAGGATTATGTCCAACATCAATTGTAATATTTGGAGCAATTTTTTGGCATCTTCCAAAGATTTGAACATCATCAAAAAGTTTTAAATCAAGCTCAATATGAAGCTCCTTTAAACACGCAATTACTAAATGAAGATTTGTCTTTAAATAACTTGCAAATTTATCATTTATTTTATATTTATCAAACTCTTTAATAGTTTGTATAACAATATCTTTATTAAACTCATTTTTTAATTGTTCTTTAACAAATTTAGCTGCTTTATATACTTCATCATGAAATTGATAACCTATAAGCATTTTTCTATCAACAGAACGCATTTTTGTAATTGCTATTTTTTCTACTGTATCTCCAAGAAAACTCTGATGATCCAAATCAATTGTAGTAATTAATGATAAATCATTAGGTACTACATTTGTTGCATCAAACTCTCCTCCAAGACCAGCTTCTAAAACTAAATAATCTAAGCCATCTGATAAAATAATAGCTAAAAGTGTTGTATATTCAAAATAGGTTAATATTTTTAAAAGCTCAATAGGTAAAAGTTTTTGCAATTTTCTATGGGCATACTCAAGTTCATTATCACTGCTATCTTTACCATTTATCCAAATTCTTTCATTAAATTTTAAAATGTGAGGAGAACTATAATGAAGTGTTTTATGATTTTTTTCTACTAAATAGTGAGCTAAAAAGCGTCCTGTACTTCCTTTTCCGTTTGTTCCTACAATATGAATAACATATGGAAGTTCTATATGCTTTGAAATAATATCCCACGAATTTTTTACTGTTGAGAAATCAATTTTATCATAATACATACTTTTATGACGTAAAACTTCTTCTAATGAAACTATTTTAAAATCTACCATAAATTAATTTTTAAACGAACTTACAGCTATTTTAGAGATAACCTCTTCTAAAGCTTCACTTGCTGCTCTTTTAATAGCTTCAAATCTTTTTGTATCAGTGATTGTAGTTCCATCATCAATTGAGAAATCATAATCTCCTACTACATCAAAAGAATCAGTAACTTTTTCATTTGTATACTCTACAAAAATAGATACAATTGCTTGATAAAGTTTATTATACCCTTTCTCATCATCTTGTAATAAATTCATTGAGACAGAGTTTAACCTTACATTTACAATTGTATCTGCTAAATCTCTATCATTTACAAGCTTTGAGTCAAGTCTATGTACTAATATCTCATGCATGGCATCCTTAATTAAAACAGCATTTCTTGGATCTTTTAAATCAATAATTAAATTAACGAAAACTTTACCTTTTAATTGCTGTTTTGCATAATAACTTGAGGGTTTATATCCACAAGCAATAAATAAAAATACTACAAAAATAGATATTAGTAAATGACTTAGTCTCATTTTATCCCTTTATTACTAAGTTAACTAATTTATTTGGGACAACAATCTCTTTTAGCAATTCTTTTCCTTCTAACCACTTAGATGCTGTCTTTTTTGCAATAGATAAAATATCATTTTTATTAGCTTGAGGTGTAACTTCTATTTCACATCTTTTTTTACCATTTATAGTAACTGCAAGAGTAATAGAATCTAAAGCGAACACCTCATCTTTAATTTGAATTTCATTGTTGAAATTCTCTCTTTTAAATAAAGCATCAGCAATTTCCCATGATAAATGAGGAATAATTGGCTCTAAGATATTTGTTAAAATATAATATCCCTCTGCCCAAACTAAATCATTATCTTGTGCTTGAAGTGCATTCATTGCTTCCATTGATGCAGCAATTAATGTATTAAAAGCATATGTTTTATTAAATACATCTTTTGATTTTTGAAGTGCTTCATAAACTTTTCTTCTTGCCTCTTTTTCATCTTTAGTTAATGAAAAATGCTCAATTGAAATGAAGTTTTTAGTTGCAGCTTCTGTAACATGACTTGCCCTATGTGCAAATTTTTTGATAAATCTAAATGCTCCATCAACAGCGGAATCATTCCATTCTAACTCTTTTGTTGGAGGTGCAGCAAATAAAATAAATAATCTTGCTGTATCAGCTCCATACTTTTCAACAATTAAATCAGGATCTACTACATTTCCTTTTGATTTAGACATTTTAGCACCATCTTTAAGTACCATTCCTTGAGTAAGTAATCTTTTAAATGGTTCTCTTGAATTTGTATAACCTAAATCATTTAATACTTTTGTAAAAAATCTTGCATATAAAAGATGTAAAATTGCATGTTCAATACCACCTATATATTGATCAACATCCATCCAATAGTTAGAATCTATTTGAGAAATCCCCTCTTTTGTCCATTTCTTAGAGTTTGTAGCATATCTTAAAAAATACCAAGATGATTGAACAAAAGTATCTAGTGTATCAGTTTCTCTAATTGCAGCTTTACCACACTCAGGACATTTACAACTCTTCCATGTCGGATGATTGTTTAAAGGATTTCCTTGTCCAGTGATTTCCACATCTTCTGGAAGTACAATTGGTAAATTTTTTATCTTTTCAGGAACTAGTCCACAAGAATCACAATGAACAAAAGGAATAGGTGCTCCCCAATATCTCTGTCTAGAGACACCCCAATCTCTTAGTTTAAAATTAATCTGTTTCGTTCCAAATGAGTTTTGCTCAAAATAATATATAATAGATTTTTTTGCTTTTGTATTTTTAAGACCTGTAAAACCTTCAGAATTAATAAGTTCACCATCTTCTGTATAAGCTTCTGTCATTCTATCATAAATACCATCTGGACCTACAATCACTTGCTTAATTGGTAAATCATACTCTTTTGCAAACTCAAAATCTCTTTGATCATGTGCAGGTACTGCCATTACAGCACCACCACCATATGAAGCAAGAACAAAGTTTGCTACCCATACAGGAACGGCTTCACCAGTTAATGGATGAACTACTTCAATCTCTAAAGAGAGACCCTCTTTAGGCATAGTTGCCCTATCCCTTTCACTTATTTTCTGCATTGCTTTAATTGCATTTATTTTACTGCTATCAAGTAAATTATTCTCTACAATATATTGAACAATAGGATGTTCTGGTGCTAAAGCAGAGTACGAGACTCCATAAATGGTATCTGGTCTTGTTGTAAATACATTGTAAGAACTAAACTGTTTATCTAATTTATATCTTGACTCTTTTGTTAATTCAAATGTAAACTCTAAACCTTCACTTCTTCCAATCCAATTCTCTTGCATTGTAAGAACTTGAGAAGGCCATTGCCCTTCTAATGTCTTTAAATCATCAAGTAACTCTTGTGCATATTTTGTTATAGATATATAATAACCAGGCATCTCTTTTTGTTGAACAGGAGTATCACATCTCCAACAACATCCCTCTTCTACTTGCTCATTAGCAAGTACCGTATGACAAGGTTCGCACCAATTTACAGTTGTAGACTTTCTATATAAAAGTCCTGCTTCATACATCTTGATAATAAACTCTTGTTCCCATTTTGTATATAATTCATCAGAAGTTGCAAACTCTCTTGTTTGAGAGAAAGATAGTCCAAGAGCATTTAACTCTTTTCTCATATAATCAATATTTTCATAAGTCCATTTTTTAGGATGTAGTTTATGTTTAATAGCAGCATTTTCTGCTGGCATACCAAAACTATCCCATCCAATTGGATGTAAAACATTGAAATTTGCTTTTCTAAAAAATCTAGCAAAAGCATCACCTAAACAATAGTTTCTAACATGACCCATATGAATTCTACCACTTGGGTATGGAAACATACTTAATATATATTTTTTATCTTTTTTTGTATTTTCTTCAGGTTCAAAACTGCCATTTTCAACCCAGTATTTTTGCCATTTAGACTCTATTTCCTTTGGATTATATTCCATTTTTAGTACTCATCCTTATCTTGACTTTTTGCACTTTCAATTAATGCTAATGCTATTGAAAAAATATTTGCTACTACTGCACCAATTGCTAGTGAGGTAGCCATAGGTTCATCTCCTATAAAGGTTAATACCATAAAAGCAGGAATAAGGTGGAGGTCTGCAACCAAAGAGCTTGCAAGTAATTCAGCGGCTAATAGATTTTTAACACCTATTTTCAAAATTGTAGAGATAACATTTACCCCAGCAGCTAAAAACAAAGCAACAGCATTTGGCTCATATAAAAAACCAGCTGTTGTAGTTAAAGACATAAGTGAAAAGAATATATAGGTTACTTTACCCCAATCCATAAATTATCCTTCTTAAGATTTTTACTTTTAAAATTAAGTAAATATATTATCTAAAAAAGGATAAAAAATGCCTTTTTAGTTATATCCTTTATTTTCCATCCTAAAACCTTGAAACATTTTAAATATTAAATAGATGATAATAGCTTTAATTGTAAATTGAACTACTGTATAAAAACTAAAACCATTAAATCCAAACTCAAATGGATTGATTATATTATGAAACAGTAAGTTAAAGGTGACATCATGCGTAATATAAAAATATGTTCCCAAAAGTCCATACATTATTAAAAAATAGAATTGATTTCTTCTCATATTTATAATACTATAAATAAAGTGCCACACAAAAAAGACCACAAATATTGCTATTAGCATCTCTTTAAAAAAACCTTCTTGAATCTCAACTACATATGTTCTTGCGATTGTTAAATATTTAAATTCAATAATTGAAGAGATAATTTCAAATATAAAAATCCAAGTAAGTGCTAAAAACCAATCCTTTCCATTATTAGAAGTGATTTTATCAAAGTAGTGTAGAAAAGTACCTTTAGTGTTATCTTCCATTCTTCTTCTCCAATTTTATTTGAATAATAATATTGTTTTTTTCATTAAATTGGAATTTATAATACTACTCATAATGTGTATTTTTTGTGTAATTATTTTTAAAATTATTACTTTTGATTATAAGAACAATAAAAAAATTTAAATTTGTTAAAATAACTATACTCCTAGAAAGTTGGAGTTTTTTAAGAAATCAAGGAGGAAAATAAAATTTAGAAGTGAGTTTACATAAAGTAAATCTTCAACTAAATTTTATTTTATAAAAGTTTATACTGTGCCTTGCTCATACATAGCTCTAAGCTTCTCTTTCTCTTTTTGTCTTTTTTGCTTATCAGCCTCTTTTGCTCTAAAGTCATTTATAGAGAATTTTAACTGAACTAAGAAAGAAGCAGCAATAAAGATAGATGAGTAAGTACCTACAATAATACCTACAAGCATTGTAAATGCAAATCCATGAATAATCTCTCCACCAAACATAAATAGTGTTACAACTACAAAGAATGTTGTTAAAGATGTAAGAGTTGTTCTTGATAGTGTTCTTGATACTGATTCATTTACTACTTTTAATAAATCAGACTCTTTAGACGTTTGAACTCCCTCTCTAATTCTATCAAATACAATAATTGTATCATTTAAAGAGTATCCTAAAATTGTAAGAATAGCTGCTAAAATATCAAGATTTACTTCAATATTAAATAAACAGATTGCTCCAAGTGCAATAGTAACGTCATGTGCTAATGCTAAAATTGAAGCTACTGCGAATCTCCACTCAAATCTAAATGATACATAAACCAAAATTATAATTAGTGATAAACCTAAAGACATAAGACCCTTCTCTCTAAGTTCACCTCCAACTTTTGGTCCAACCATATCTACTCTTCTTACTTCAAATTTACCTGTTGAATCAAGAATTCTATGCATTTCATCACCTATATCTGTTGCAAGATTTGAAGAGGTTCCAGTAATTCTAATTACTATCTCTTCAGGAGTTCCAAACTCAGTGATTGAAGAACCTTTATATTTAGTTGAGTTTAATACATCTCTAATCTTATCAATAGGAGCTTTATGTTCATATTTCACTTGAACAATTGTACCACCTGCAAAATCAATACCAAAGTTTAATCCTTTTGTTACAAGTAATATAATTGAAGAAATAACTAAAATAGCAGAAAGACCAAGGAATGGAAGTCTTTTACCCATAAATTCATAAATTGTACCTTTTTTAAATATTTCCATTATTTAATCCCAAACCATTTTCTTAAATTTTTATCTTTTGCAATTTTTGGTAATAGAGCATCATAGATACCATGTGTTCCTAAAATTGCTGTTAACATTGAAGCTAAAATACCAATAGAAATAGTTACTGCAAACCCTTTAATAGGTCCTGTACCATATGCATATAGAATCACTGCAACTAAAAGTGTTGTAATGTTTGCATCAAGAATTGCTCTCATTGCATTTGAGTATCCATCTTCAATGGCTTTAGGTATAGAAACACCTCGTCTTAATAATTCTCTAATTCTTTCACCAATAATTACATTAGCATCAACAGCCATACCAACTGTAAGTACAATACCAGCCATTCCTGGAAGGGTAAGTGTTGCACCAAACATAGCCATTACAGATACTATAATAAAAATATTTGTAACAAGTGCAATATTTGCAATAATACCTGCATATCTATAATAACCAATCATAAAGATAAATACAAGTATAAAACCAGAAATAAGTGCAATAGTTGAAGCTTTAATTGAGTCAGCACCTAAAGATGGACCAACACTTCTTTTCTCTAATAATTCCACTGAAGCAGGTAAAGCACCACTTCTTAAAGCAATTGCAACATTTCCAGCTTCAATAGTTGTAAATCCACCAGATATTTGTCCACTTCCTCCACCAATTCTTTCTCTAATATTTGGAGCAGAATAAACTTTTCCATCAAGTACAACAGCAAGTCTTTTCCCTACATTTTTACCTGTAAAGTCTCCAAAAATTCTTGCACCACTTGAATTAAGAGTAAAATTAATAATAGGCTGATTTGATTGATCAAAAGCAACTTGTGCATCAACAACTTGGCTTCCATTTAAAATAGGAATCTCTTTTACAAGATATTTAATATCAGGATTATTTGTATCCTCTAAAATAATATCTCCATACTCTGCTGCTTGTACTTTTGACATAGAGTAAACTTGGTCAATTCTCTCTTCATCTACTGCCATAAGTTCAAGATTTGCAGGTTTAGAAATAAGTTCTCTTGCAGCTTTTTCATCAGCTTGCGTTTTAATGCCTGGAAGTTGAACAACAATATCTGTAGCACCTTGTCTAATAACAGTTGGTTCTGCAAGTCCAAATTGATCTAGTCTATTTCTTATTGTTTCAACAGCTTGTGCAACAGCTAAATCTTTTGTTCTTGCTACCTCTTCTACTGTAAGTTCAATTCTATAATCAAGGTTGTTTTTTGTAATATTTAAACCACTGATTTGTTTTAACATTTTATCAACTCTTGGAAGTTCATCTTTGTCTAGTACTATAAATACTACACTATCACCTTTGATACTTAAATCTTCAATTAATATATCTTCATCATCTGCAAAATATTTAATAGATGTAGCAATTGATTTAATTTTTGAAGTGACAGCCTCATCAGTTTTTACACCTAAAAGCATATGTAAACCACCTTGTAAATCAAGTCCTAAAGATATTTTTTTACCTGAATCAGTTTGTAAGAAAGATGGAACTGAGAAAACAACCCCGAATATTATACTCAATATAAATATAATTAGTCTGTAATTAAAGATTTTCAAATCTTATTCCTTAAAAAATGTGAGTGTAAAACATAAGATTTAAAACATGTAAAAAATTTACATGTTTTAAAAAACTAGTCAAGTTTTTTTGCAACAAACTCTTTTACAAGTTTCATTTCTGTATTATCGTGGTTTCTTACTATTAAATGATCTTCATCAACTTTTATAATTTCTACCATTAAGCCACCATTTGTTACAATTTTATCGCCTTTTTTTAATTCCGTAATCATCTCTTTATGCTGTTTAGCTTGTTTTTGTTGCGGTCTTATAATTAAAAAATAAAAAATCGCAAACAATGCAACTAGAGGTAATAATGAACTTAATAAATCTGCACTTTGACCTTCCATCAAATTTCCTTTTAAAAAGTATTTTTTTATGTTTTTAGTAAAACGCGCTAATTTTAACAAAACTTATATAATAAAAGGCTTGATAACTGCTCTATTTTTAAGTGCTTTTATTTACCTCTGTCATTTTGGTATTGAGAACAAATTTCTAAATACAATATTAGCTTTAATAGGAGTTTACAAGCTACTAAAAATTGAGAAAAAGTCACTTATCTTTGCAGGTTTTTTTACAGGTATTTTATGGTTTTATTGGGTTGGAATCTCTTTTGAATATTATGATGCAGTATATTTGGCTCCATTAGTTGTCCTATTATTTGGGTTTACCTACTCAATACTTTTCTATCTTATTGCATTTTTTGATTATATCTATTTTAGAATTTTTGTAATTTTTATTCTATCTTTTATTCAACCTTTTGGTTTTAATTGGTTTATTCCTGAACTTGTATTTATTGATAGTTTTATTCCTACCCAAAAAGTATATTTCTCAGTTGTTTTAGCTTCTGTTTTTATGTTTATAAGAGTAAATAAAAAATTAAAAGTTTTAGCTATTATCCCTTTACTTTTTATTTATGAAAATAAACAAATCAATATAGATGATCCAAAATTAAATATTTCTATGCCTCAACTTTATATAAAACAAGACCAAAAATGGCTTAAAACAAACCTTGCAAATATTGTTGAGAACAATTTAAAGTTAATCCAACAAGCGGTAACTGAAAAAAAAGATTTAATTATACTTCCAGAAACTGCTTTTCCTATGTATTTAAATAAAGATGAATTTTTATTTGAAAAACTTCTTGAACTATCTATGAATATTGATATCGTTACTGGTGCATTATTATATGAAGATAATAATTTTTTTAATGCAACATACCATTTTAGTAATGGAAAAATAAAAATAGGTAAAAAGATTGTATTAGTACCATTTGGAGAGAAAATTCCACTTCCTAAGTTTTTTGTTGATGTAATAAACAATATTTTTTATGATGGTGCTTCTGACTATCTTGAAGCAGAAGAACCAACAGACTTTTTAATAAAAGGAATAAAGTTTAGAAATGCCATTTGTTATGAAGCAACTACAAATAAAATTTTTAAAAATATAGATAATACAAAGTATATGATTGCCATTTCAAATAATGCTTGGTTTACTCCATCTATACAACCAACATTACAAAAACTTCTTCTAAAACATTATGCCAGAAAATACAATGTATCAATTTTGCATTCAATAAATGGAAGTGAAAACTACATGATTAGACCATAGTTTCATCTTTATTAAACTCTTTTGCAAAGGTATGTACTTCATCAAAACTTATTGCTTTTGAATAGTACCAGCCTTGAATATGTTTTACATTACTATTTTTTAATTTTTCTATTTGCTCTTTTGTTTCAACTCCTTCTAAAACAATATCATAATTTAAGCATGAGCAAAGTTCACATATATTTTCATAAAAAACTAAACCTTTTTTTGATTCGATAAGATCAATAATACTTTTATCAATTTTTACTTCATCAAGTGGTAATTCATATAAAACTGCAAAATTTGTATATCCTGTTCCAACATCATCCAAAGATATTATAAAACCATTATTTTTTAAATATACCAAATTATCTATTATATTTTTTTTCAAACTCGAACGTCTTTCAGTTATCTCTATTGTAATATTATACTCTCCCATAATCTCAATAATTCTTTCTACATACTCTCTTTCTTCTAACGTATGTGGAAATATGTTAATAGAAATTAAAGGATGAAAACCTATTTCTGCCCATTTATCTAAAGCTTTCTTTACCTCTTTACAAACCCAAATATCTAAAATAAAAGCAAATCCAGAATCTTCAATATCTTCGATAAAATCAGGACCTTTTATAGTATTATCTAAGGCTTTATATCTAATTAATGCCTCAAAATAAATGCATTTATTCTCTTTTATATCTATTTTTGGTTGATAATATATAAATAAATCATTTCTATTTATTAGCTCTATTAGTTGATACACCTTGTAGTGAAAATTTACTAATGAAGTTTGGGCTTCTCTGAACTTAATATCAGTTTTTGATTCAACTTCAGATGATAAATCTAGCTTTTCAATCATTTTATCTAAATTGTATGTAGAGCTTTGAGTAAGAGAATATTTTTTAAGAAATGGCATATATATTAAAGTTCCTAAAATAACTAATAATACTTGAAATAACAATGCAAAAATATTTCCGTCTGTTTTTAAATATATATTTATTAAAGCAGGTGTTATCCAAGGTAATTCAAGGCTATTAAAACTAAATAATTCTAAATAAACTATTCCTATATATCCTAAAATAAAATTCACTATTGGAACTAATAAAAATGGAATAACTAAGGAAAAATTTAAAAATATAGGAATACCAAATATTAGAATTTCATCAATATTAAAGATAACAAAAGGCAAAGAAATTTTACCCATAGAAGTAATATGTTTGTCTTTAGATGCTAAAAAAATTGCAATTACTAGAGATAATCCACAACCAGAACCGCCTAAAATAATAAATAAATCATAAAATTCTTTAGCTTTTAAATTTACTAAAAGATTACTATTTAAAATATCCAAACTAATAATTGTCTCAAGAAAATTACTACCATGAATACCAAGAAACCATAATAAATGAGAAAGAATCATTCTTAAAAAAAGTATCCATTCAGTATGAAAATAATCTATATTTTCAAAATTAAAATTTAGATTATTTGCTAAATAATAAAAAATAGGAGTTAATATTAAAAAAGATAGAAAAAAAGGTATTATGTTTATAAAAGAGCTTGATATGCTTTTTGATAAGCGTACTTCCAATAATCTATAATATTTTTGAGTTAGTAGAATATATATATTAAAAAAAAAGTATAAAGAAACAGGTATTAGAATTAATAAAGGTGTATGGCTTAATAACTCAAGTCTTAATTGACCATTATGAAGTAGAAGTTCTACACTTAAAAATATTAATAGACCTAATATTATAAATATAATTCTATTTATATTTATTTGATAAATAATTGAAAGATGATATGAGATACTAAGATTAATTAATATTGGAAACATTCCATCTACTAAAGTTGTTATTCTTGTTATATATTCATGTTCAATTTCATAATATTTTAGTAATGAAACTATTAAAATTAATATAGAATAAAAAATATAATAAGGAATAAGAGAGATAAAAGAAGCTCTTAACACATCAAGTAAAAGTATAAATTTATTTTTTCGTATTTTTTTCATGATTAATTATACAAAGAATTAGTTTTATTAAACTTTAAATAATAATATAATCATTTATTTAGATACTATTTAATAAACTTTTTTTTAATTTTTTTTAAAATCTGCTCCTTATTAAAATCCTTATCAATTTGAAGATTTAGAGCAAAATCTAAAATATATTTAAACTCTTTGCTTGGTTTCATCCCAAGCTCTATTAAATCTCTTCCTTGAATTAATGGCTTTAAAGCATTTTCAGAAATATTCATCTCCCTTGCTTTTTGAAGTACCCAAAGAACTGCTTTATCACATTTATGTTTATTTGGGATTACCCTTCCTTTACAATCAGCAAGACATACCAAACATAAATCTTCAATATTACACTTCAAAGATAATCTTTTAACTGCTTTAATAGATGATTCTGCTTTATAAAGTTGAAAGGGTAGAAGATGATTTTTAACAAGAGGTACTATTTTTTCAATAAACTTTTTTTCATCAGTTAATCTTTTCAAAAAGCTTTGAGTAGGTTCAATTCCCAATAATTCATGTTTATAAGAAGTAATATGTCCATCTATTAATTTTGTGCAAAAGGGTTTTCCAAAATCGTGACAAAGTAGTGCATAAAAAAGGTAAAGGTCTCTATATTCATCTCCTGTTTTAATCTTTACCATTTCATCAATTGTCATTAAAGTATGCACCCAAACATCGCCTTCAGGATGATACTTTTTATCTTGAATACATCCAACTAAAGCTTGTAGTTCTGGAAAATGTTTTAAAACTCCAAGCTCTCTTAAAATTTCAAAGCCTCTTGATGGTTTATGAGATTTTAAAAAAAGCTTTTTAAACTCTTCAAATACTCTCTCTTTTGGAAGTTCCAGTAATTCATTGTTATCAACCATCTTCTTACAAAGTTGAAATGTTTTTTTATCAAATTGCAGTTCAAACCGTGAAGAGAGTTGTGCTGCCCTATATACTCTTAAGGGATCTTCTATAAAACTATTATCTCTTATATGCTTAAGTCTTCTATTCTTTAAATCTTCAATTCCATTATTTGGATCTAAAAACTCTTTTTTAAAATAGTCATATCCTATTGAATTAATTGTGAAATCTCGTCTTAAACTCGCTTGTTCAAAACTTAAATTGGAATCTGTAGTTATTTCAAAACCTCTATGTCCAAAGTCAATTTTTTTTTCAAGTCTTGCTAAAGCAAAATCAAAATCATATTCAGGTGTACTTAAAATAACTACACCAAATGATTTACCCACCTCTTTTACACTACCAAATTTTTTAAGTATATTTTGTACTTTTTCTAAAGAGTCAATATTAAATAATTCAATATCATAATCTTTTATGGGAAGATTTAAAAGTGAATCTCTTATACAGCCACCAACAAGTATTGGCAAGACGCCAATACTTCTGAGCTCTTTTAGAATATCTTCTAAAAGCGGTGGTATATTAATTTTGTTTGTAAACGTGAACATCCTGTTGTGGGTAAGGGATAGAGATTCCCTCTTCATCAAATTTTAACTTCACATTTTCAGTTAGGTCAAATTTCACATTCCAATAATCAGGTGTTTTAACCCAAGCTCTAACTACAAAATTTACAGAAGAGTCAGCTAATTCAGAAATAGCAACTGTAATACCTTTATCTTTTAATACTCTTTCATCAGCTTCAACTAATTGTGTTAAAACCTCTTTTGCTTTTTTAATATCATCATCGTAACCAATACCAACTAATAAATCAACTCTTCTTTCAGGATTAACATTGATATTTGTAATTGTTCCACTAAGAATAGATCCATTTGGTACAATCATTTTTTGATTATCAGCCGTTTTTAAAATTGTATTAAAAATTGAAACCTCTTCAACTGTTCCTGTTACACCCGCTGCATTGATTAAATCACCAACCTTAAATGGTCTAAATAGAATAATCATAACACCTGATGCAAGGTTTCCTAAAGAGTCTTTCAATGCAAGACCAATAGCAAGACCAGCTGCACCTAAAATTGCAAAAAATGAAGTTGTATCAACACCTACTTGTTTTAAAGCAGTTAAGATAACAATTACCATTAACACATAGTAAATAATATCATCTAAAAAGTTAGCTAATGTATCATCAACTTTACTATTTTTCATCATTAATTTATGTGCAATAGAAGTAAGTTTCTTAGCCACCCATTTACCAATAACAAAAATAACAATTGCTATTGCGATATTTAAAGCATAAAGACCTATCATATCAGATACAGTTTGAACACTATCCATTTCTACCTCCTAATAAAATTTTTTTTGAATTATACCATAAAAAATCTACAGATAAAAAAATAATTTATTTAAGTAATTTGCTTATTTTTTCTACTACTTTTTCTAGCTTTACTTCTTCTTTTTCTAAAGTTTTTCTATTTACAATCTCTATTAAACCATCACTTAATTTCTTTCCAATTACAACAGCATAAGGAAATCCTAGAAGTTCAAAATCTGACATTTTAAAACCAAATCTCTCTTTTTTTCTATCATCAATAATAGTTTCAATTCCTGCTGTTTTTAAATCCTCATAGATTTTTATACCAGCCCTTAACTCTTCCTCTTTTTTTGCATTTGAAACAATTACATCAACTAAAAAAGGAGCTGTCTGTTTTGTCCAAATACAACCTTTTTCATCATGATTTTGTTCAATAACTGCCGCAACCAATCTACTTACACCTATTCCATAACATCCCATAACAAAAGGCTGGTTCTTCCCATTTTCATCTAAAAACCTTGCATTCATCGCTTCAGAGTATTTTGTTCCAAGTTGGAAAATATGTCCTGCTTCAATTCCTTTAGTATACTCTAATCTCCCACCACAACATGAACAAATATCTCCCTCTTGAACAACAACTAAATCAAAATATTTTACATCTTTTAACTCTGATAAATCCGTATTAACAAAGTGATAATTTTCTTCATTTGCTCCACAAGCAAGACCGACTTCATCCCTTAACTCTTCATCAATTACAAAAGGTATATTTTCTGGAAGTTCAAATGGTCCACAATAACCTGGATTAAGACCTACTTCTACTATCTCTTCTTCTGTTGCATCAGCTAGTTCTAAAGCATCAACAGCATTACAAGCTTTAGTCTCTTCAAGTTCATCATCACCTCTAATAAAAAAGACTACGATTTTTGTCTCTTCTTCATAGATAGCTTTTTTCATTACAGCTTTAATATTTTGTGCTTTTGAAACTGATAAGAAATTTGAAACCTCTTCAATTGTTTTCATACCTATAGTAAGTACTTTCTCAGACTTAATAGGAGCATTTGTATTTTCAAACCAAGCATTAAAGTGTCTCTTTTTTCTAATTGCTGCTTCAATATTTGCACCATAATCACAATCAGAACAAACAACAATTGTATCCTCTCCTGAATTTGCTAAAACCATAAACTCTTTAGAACCACTTCCACCAATAGCTCCCGAATCAGCAGCAACTATTCTAAAATCAAGTTCCAATCTTGTATAAATATTTTTATATGTTTGTTCCATAAGATTAAACTCTCTTACTAAATCCTCTTCACTTGAATGGAAAGAGTAAGCATCTTTCATAAGGAACTCTCTACCTCTCATAAGTCCAAATCTAGGTCTAGCTTCATCTCTAAACTTTGTATATATTTGATATAGATTAATTGGTAAATCCTTATATGAAGTAATCCTATTTTTTACCATATTTACAACAGCTTCTTCATTTGTAGGAGATAGAACATAATCAGCATTTTTCCTATCTTTAAATCTTAAAAGCTCTGATCCCATAGTTGTAGCTCTACCTGATTCTTCCCATAAAGATAGAGGAGTTACAAAACCAAACTGCACCTCATTTGCTCCACTTTTATCCATCTCTTCTTTAACTACTGCTCTAATTTTATCAAGAACAATTTTTCCTAGTGGCATATAATCATAAATTCCCGCACCAGTTTGAGAGATAAAACCTCCTCTAACTAGATATTGATGAGATGGTAAAGTTGCATCACTTGGAGTCTCTTTTGTAGTTGGTATAAACATTTGAGAAAATTTCATATAAATCCTATCCTAATCATTTATTTTTAAGTGGTCACACTTATATTTATGCATATATGAATCTGAATCAATACCAAAAATAGATTGAACCGTTCCTATAACCATATCACACTCCACATCTTTTGATATTGTTTTTAATTTTTTAGATGATTGGTGTAAATACTCTACTAAAACTGTTTGACAAAGTTTTCTAATATTCTCTTCATCCTCTTTTCTGATGAACTTCTTTTTTATTGCATTTTCTATTTTTTTATCAATAATACTATCACCTTTTGTATACATCTGCTTAATTATAGGTTCTACTTCAAGTGATTTTAACCATTCAAAAAACTCATCAGACATTTTATTAACTATTGTATATGCTATTTTAGCCTGTTTTGCTCTTAAACTCATATTCTCATTTACTATATCTTGCAAATCATCAACAGCATAAATCTCTAAATTTGTAGCTTTAATATCATCAATATCTCTTGGAACTGCAATATCGAACCAATATCTATCAAAAGTACACTCATCAACCATATCTTGTGTGATAATTGGATAAGGGGCAGAAGTTGCTGTAATCATCACAGGAATCTCATTTAATAGTTGTCTTAAATTGGTGTAATCTTCAACATAAACATGCTCTTCATATGTATCAGCAAGAATTTGTGCTTTCTTTCTATCTCTACTTATAAGAATAACATTAAAACCTGTTGTTTGTAAATGTTTGATTGCTAATTCACTCATCTCACCAGCACCAATTACAAGAGCTTTTACATTATTTGTATCTCCTACAATCTCTTTAGCTTTTGCTACAGCTGTTGAAGCAACTGAAACAGAACCTGTTCCTAAACTTGTTGCGTTCCTAACTGCTGCTGCACATTTAAATGAGTAATGAAGTGCTCTTGGTAATTTCTGTTCACAATATTTTTTTGCAACGGAGAATCTAAAGGCATCTTTTAATTGCCCAACAATCTGTGTTTCACCAATTATAAGTGAATCTAGTGCTGATGAAACAGAAAAAAGATGATGGATTGCTCCATGATGCTCATAAATATCTGCTCTATTATATAAGTCATCAAAATCTAAAGCTGAATAATTTGATAATTTACTAATAATACCTTTTGCAGCTTTATTTGTATTTGACGCAGTTGTAATTATCTCAACTCTATTACAAGTAGATAATAAAATAGCCTCATTTATTGAATCTTCTGCTAATATCTGTTTTAAAAATCTATCTTTATTCTCTTCATTTGGAAAAGCTAATTTTTCTCTTGTTTGAAGATCTGTATTTTTATGAGAAAAACTAATTATTAAATAACTCATAATTAAAACTCTCTTTCAATCATTGCTGTCATGATTTGCACTAAAGATTCATTTTTTTCTTCTTTCACAGCTTCAATTGCTTCAAGACCAAGTTTTTTTGCTTCCTTTATTGAATCTTCTAAAGCTTTGGTTAATATCATTTGCTCTTTAATCCAGTTTGACTCTTCTTCTGTTAATGATTTTTTATATAATGACTCTAGTTTTGTTTTATCTTCTATTCTTTGATGTAGTAGAAGATATGGAATAGTTACTTTCCCTTCTACAAAATCCAATAAGGCAGGTTTACCTAAAGTTTGACTATCTTGTGTGATATCTAAAATATCGTCAATCATTTGAAATGCTAAACCAAGATTTTTTCCATATAAAGCATAATTCTCTTTATTAGCCCCTACTAAAATTGCAGCAGATTTTGCTGAAGCTTCAATCAAAGAAGCTGTTTTTTTATAAATCATATCAAGATATTTATCATATGAAATATTAAAATTTTCAGTCAAATCTACATCTAACATTTCACCAATACTTAATAGAGTAACTGCATTTGAAACAGTATATGCAACCTCTTTATTCATTTGGCTAAGCTCTGTAAATGCTTTGGAATATAAAATATCTCCAAACATGATTGAAGTCTTATTATCAAAAAGTGCATTAATAGAAGGTTTTCCTCTTCTTGTATCTGCTTCATCAATAACATCATCATGTAAAAGTGATGCAGCATGAATCATCTCAACAATTGCACATAATCTAATTGACTCTTCATTAACTCCTGCAATTTTTAGAATTAATTTACTTCTTAACATCTTTCCAGTTGCTAATAAATCTAATAACTTTAAACTCTTTTCGTCATTACACTCAATAACAAAACTTCTAATTTGCTCTTTAACCTGCTGTAACTCTTCCACTATAAACCTTATGAATCTAATCTACAAATAATATCACCAGTAAGCTCAACATAAAGACCTTTTTTCATCTGCTCTACTTCATCTAAGTTTTGAAGAATATATTGTCTTACCAAATCATTTACATCAAAACTAGTATCTTTTTCTTTTGATAAAAGAAGTTCCATTACAGCTACTTTTTCAAGTAATTTATCAAGCTCATCTTCTACAATTTCACTATTTGCATTTCTTATTACATCAAAATATTTTGATTTTGCACTTCCTGTAAAGATATCATTTTCATCCTCTAATAACCAATCTTTTGACATAATTTTCCTCTAATTCTCTCTAAGTCTTACTCTTACTGATTCTGCGTGAGCTGTTAAACCTTCAGCATCTGCTAAAATTGCACATGCATCACCTAATTCATTAATTGCTTGTTTTGAGAAATTGATAATAGAACTTTTTTTCATAAAATTCTCTACATTTAATGGACTATAAAATTTAGCTGTACTTCCAGTTGGCAATGTATGATTTGGTCCTGCTATATAATCACCAATTGGCTCAGGAGTATTTTCACCTAAAAAAATTGCACCAGCATGTTTTATCTTTGGAAGTAATTCAAATGAGTCTTGAGTCATAACCTCTAAGTGTTCAGGAGCAATCTCATTCATAAGTTCAATTGCTTCATCTATATTACTTGCAATAATAATTACACCTCTTTCATCAATAGATTTTTTAGCTATCTCTTTTCTAGTTAAAACTTCTAAATATTTTTCTACCTCATCTGATGTTTTTTGAGCAATTTCTTCATCAATTGTTATCATAATTGAACTTGCCATCTCATCATGTTCTGCTTGAGATAAAAGGTCAATAGCTAAATATTTAGGATTTGCACTACTATCAGATAAAATTCCAATTTCAGAAGGTCCTGCAATCATATCAATATTTACTTCACCAAATACAAGTTTCTTTGCAGTTGCAACAAAAATATTTCCAGGACCAGTAATTACATCAACTTTAGGTATAGTTTGTGTTCCATATGCCATTGCAGCAACTGCACTTGCTCCACCTACTCTAAAGGCTTTACTTACATTACAAATATAACATGCTGCCAAAAGAAGTTCATTTATCTCATTATTTGGAGTTGGCGTACATACAACAATCTCTTTAACTCCTGCAACAATTGCAGGAATAGCATTCATTAACAATGAGCTTGGATAAGCTGCTTTACCACCTGGAATATAAAGTCCCGCTTTATCAACAGGAGTTATTTTTTGTCCTAAAATTGTTCCATTTTTTTCAAAATCTAACCATGATTTTGGAAGTTGTTTCTCATGATAAGCTTTAATTCTATCATATGCTATATGTAAAGCTTTTTTTAAATCATCATTGATATTATCATAAGCTTTCTTCATCTGCTGTTGAGAAATAACTAAATCATCATCAGAGTTTACTTCCCATTTATCAAATTTTTTAATGTGTGACTTAATAGCTTTATTTCCATCTTCTACAATCTCATCAATAATACTTGTAACAATTGATGACACCTCTTGAATATCACTTTTTGACCTAGCTAATATAGTTTCAAACTCTTGATTAAAGTTTACATCACTTGTTTTTATAATTTTCATTATATTTTCCCTAATAAATCTTCTATAATCTCATTTATCTCTTTATTCTCTACATTTACAATAACATCAGAGACTTTTTTATAATCTTCAACTCTTTGTTTATAGAGCTTTTTAGCCTCTTCTAAGTTATTTAAAAGTGGTCTTTTTTTAAGTTTTTTTGTTGCATCGGGAGAAGAATTGATTCTATTTAAAATTCCTTCAAAACTTGACTCTAAATATACAATTTTACCTATATTGTGAATATTTTCTTGTCTAAAGAAACCTCCACCTGTTGAAATAATAGTATTATTAACATTCTCTTCAAGCCATAAAGCACATTTTTTTTCTAAAGCTCTAAAGTAAGGTTCACCCTCTTCTTCAAAAATCATCTTAATTTTTTTATTTTCTATACTCTGTATTAAATCGTCAGTGTCAATTGCAAAGTAGTTAGTTGCCTTTACTAAAGCTCTTGCTACTGTACCTTTACCTACACCCATAAAACCAATTAAAATAATATTACTCTTTTTATTCAAACCTGTTTTCCCATAAATGATTAAATCTGACGATTATATCTAAAATAAAGTAAAAATATAAATGTTTCTAATCAAATCTTTTTATAAAATATTTAATATTCAAATCTTTATAAAAAACCCTCTTTTAGTTGTAAGTAAAGTCTACTTTTAAATTGATATTCCCAAATTTAGTAAAGAAACAACTATGTTTTATCAAGTTATAATTTTCTTTTATATCTTTCAAGCATGGTTTCATTACCTAATATTCCACCTTGATGAATATATATTATTGAAAAATTTCCTTTAAAATAATTAGAATTAATTAAAGATAGAAAACCTAAAGGATCATATAATAAATCAAACTCAATTTTTGTTTCTTCTAGTATCTGATTATAAACTTCATAAAACTCTTTATACAATTTTCCAAAGTGATATTTCTTTTTTGTTTGTAAAATTTTTGGATGAAATTTTTTATCTTTTTCCAAATAGAAAAACTGCTTTTTAAGATATTCACTTCCTCCTACACAAGCTACTGTTAAAACCTCAAAAGGAAGATATTTTTGCAAAAAAAGTGCTGTTGTTCCAGTTCCACTTGGAAGCATAATTTTCACATTATCTAAACTATTTCTCTTTGTATATTCAATAATCTCTTTTGCAAGTATTTCAATTCCCAAACTTGCTTCTTGAACTCTTCCTCCCTCTTCAATAAATAATTCATCATCTTCTAAATTTTCTTTAATAAATAAATGTAAATCACAATCAGACTTTTCAATAATATTTGCACCATTTTGCAAACTTGCTTTATAGTTTCCACATGGATTCTGTTTAAGAAATGAACTAATATGATTTACATAAAAATCAAGTTTCACCCCTTTTAGCTTTGCCAATATAGATAAAGAGTATAAAGAGTTAGCTTGAGCTGAGCCATAAGATACAATTTTTTTAATACCCGAAAAATCTTCCTTTAAAAAGTAATAAAATTTTCTTGCTTTATTGCCTGAAAAATCTAAATCAAGCAAATCATCTCTTTTAATATAAAGCGTTCTATTTCTAAATTTAGTTTTTGTTATTGGCGAATTTCTATATTTACTATTATCTTCCATTAACTTTATTATACTAAAATACTAAAAAAATTTTATAAGAGTTTATATGAATCTATTAGAGTATATTGACAAAGGCGGTGTTATCGTCTATATTTTAATCTTCTTAAATTTTATTGGATTTACCATTATTATATGGAAGTTTTTAACAATCCCAAGAAAAAAAGCTATGGTTGAAAAAATTAAAAGTAAAGTTGATACAACAAATTTAAAAACATTAGAGATACAAATAGAGTATGAAGTAAAAAGATTAGAAATAGGTCTTACATATATAAAAAATATTGCATCTATTGCTCCACTTTTAGGACTACTTGGTACTGTATATGGAGTATATAAAGCCTTTGAAGTAATAACACAAAAAGGATTGGGAGACCCAACTGTATTTTCAGGTGGAATTTCAATTGCACTTATTACAACTATTGCTGGTTTAATTGTAGCTATTCCACATCATATTGCATATAATCATTTTATTTCTATGATCGATGCCATTGAATTAAAAGCAAAAAAAGAGCTTCTTAAGTAATGAAAAGAAGAGAACAGTTAGGAATAGATTTAACACCAATTATTGATATGGTATTTATCTTGCTAATCTTTTTTATAGTAAGCTCTGTATTTAAAAAAGATGAACTAGCTCTTATACTTGATTTACCAAAAGCAGATGCAGAAGCATTAAAAATAAATAATGAGCAAATCTTTATTGAACTAAGCCAAAATAAATTAGCAATTAAAGGAATAGAAGTTAGTTTTATCTCCCTTGAGGATAATCTAAAAGAGATAAAAGATAATAAAAAAGCTGTAATAGTTAGAATAGATAAAGAGGTAAAATATCAAAGAGTAGTGAAAGTACTTGACTTATTACAAAAGTACAATTTAAATAATTTAGCATTAGTTACTCAAGAAGAAAAATGATTTTTTTATTAACTAGAGGAATAAGAACTAATCGTAAGATTAGTTCTTATTAATAGAACAAAGGTCAGAATAAGCGACTTCAAGTCTAGCAATCATAGACTCTTGTCCTGCTCTTAACCATTTTCTTGGATCATAATAAGATTTATTTGGTTTATCTTCACCATCTGGATTACCAATTTGTCCTTGTAAATAATCTCTGTTTTTAGCTTCGAATTCTCTTACTCCATCCCAAAATGCCCACTGTGTATCCGTATCAATATTCATTTTAATAACACCATAATCAATGGCTTCCCTAATCTCATGTAGTTCAGAACCTGAGCCACCATGAAATACAAAATCAACTGGTTTTTCCTTTGTACTATGTTTCTGTTTAATAAACTTCTGAGAGTTATCTAAGATTTTTGGAGATAATACAACATTTCCTGGTTTATAAACTCCATGCACATTTCCAAATGAAGCCGCAATTGTAAAATTTTCTCCAATTTTACTTAACTCTTCATAGGCATAACATACCTCTTCAGGTTGAGTATATAAAAGTGTATTATCAACATCTGAATTATCTACACCATCCTCTTCTCCACCAGTGATTCCTAATTCAATCTCAATCATCATATCAAGTTTATTCATTTTTTTGAAATACTCAACACATGTACTAATATTTTCTTCTAAAGGCTCTTCTGAGAGATCTAACATATGAGAAGTATATAAAGGTTTTCCCGTTTTTTCAAAATATTTTACACTAGCTTCTAATAGACCATCAATCCAAGGCAAAAGTTTTCTTGCCGCATGGTCTGTATGTAAAATTACAGGTACCCCATAAGCTTCAGCCATGATATGCACATGTTGTGCTCCACTAACTCCTCCTAAAACTGCTGCATCAGCAGTTTTAAGACCTTTACCAGCAAAATATTGAGCTCCACCATTTGAGAACTGAATAATCACAGGTGAATTTACTTTTGCTGCTGTTTCTAAAACTGCATTAACTGAATCAGTTCCTACAACATTTACAGCTGGGATTGCAAAGTTATTCTCTTTTGCATATGCAAATAGTTTTTTAGCTTCACTTCCCGTTAATACACCTGGCTTTACAATATTTAATACTGCCAATTTATTCTCCTTACTTAATTACAATTTTTGCATTTTTTCTTAGTTCAGTAGTAACTGATTTAATTTTATTTCTAAATTTTTCTTGAACCAAAACTTGATTAATTCTTTTTTCTACCTCTTCATATTTTAATGTTTTAGCCGCAATTTTATCTTCTAAATAGATTACATGATATCCGTATTCAGTTTTAACAGGTGTTTTTGAGTATTTACCTTTTTCTAAAGCCTTTGCAGCTGTTGAAAATTCAGGTACCATTTGTGTTTCTGGAAATTTACCTAAATATCCACCTTTTGGTCCTGAAGGTCCTACTGATTTATTTTTTGCAAGTTCAATAAACTTTTCTTTCTTATCCTTTGCACTATTTAAATCTTTAATAATTGCCTTTGCCTCATCTTCTGTTTTTGTTAAGATATGTCTAGCTTCTAAAGTTGTTGGTACTTTAAACTGTGCTTTATTCTTATCATAATAATCTTTTTTCTCTTTATCAGAGACTTTGATTTTTTTATATTCACTTTGCATCCAAACTTCTAATGCTAAATCTTTTTCTAATTTAACTAAAGTCTCTTTATATACTTTATCTTTTTTAATTCCACTTTTTTCTGCATTCTCAGTTAAAAGTTTTTTCTCAATAATTTGTTCAAGAACTTTATCTTTACTTTGCTTTGGAAGAGAATCAAAATCAATATTTGGATTTCTTAAAAACGTTAAAACATCTTCTTTACTAATCTTTTCACCATTCACTGATGCATACTCAGTTGCACCTAATATTGAAGTAGAAATTGCTAAAGTTGCAATAACACTCAAAACAAATTTTTTATTCGTAAACATAATCATTATATTCCTTAATAGTTTATTTCGGTTATTCTATCCTTTTTTTACTAATAGAAAGTTAACTGAAAAAAATATAACTTAGTCTTACCAAACTTAAGATTTTTTTTATCTATATTAAAATCAGCTTAGTTGATTTTTTTCATAATTTTTACTTATTTAAAATAGAAATAGAGGTATTTTATTACTAAAAATATGCAATTTTTTAATAAATTTTAAAATTTAACTTAAAAAGCCTTTAAGTTTTACTATATTTATGATATAATGCGAACCAAATTTAAACTTAACTTAAATTTAAGCTTATTAAAAACAAGGGAAGTATTTATGAGAATATTAATTATTGAAGATGAAATTACTTTAAATAGAACTCTGCAAGAAGGTTTAACTGATTTTGGTTATCAAGTAGATGCAGCTGAAAACTATAAAGATGCTGAGTATTTCATTGATATTAGAAACTATGATTTAGTTCTTACAGACTGGATGTTACCAGATGGTGATGGAATTGAGTTATGTAGAATTGTTAAAAACAGAAGTTCAAGAACTGCTGTAGTTATTCTATCAGCAAGAGATGATAAAGATTCAGAGATTGAGGCACTTAAATCAGGTGCTGATGATTATATTAAAAAACCATTTGATTTTGATATTTTACTAGCTAGAATAGAAGCAAGATTAAGATTTGGTGGAACAAACATCATTGAAATTGATGATTTATCAATCAATCCTGATGAAGAAAAAATTGAATTCAATGGTGAAGAGATTGAATTAAAAGGTAAACCTTTTGAAGTATTAACTCACCTAGCAAGACATAGAGATCAAATTGTTTCAAAAGAACAATTATTAGATGCAATCTGGGAAGAACCAGAATTAGTAACTCCAAACGTAATTGAAGTTGCAATTAATCAAATTAGACAAAAAATGGATAAACCATTAAATATCTCTACTATTGAAACTATTAGAAGAAGAGGCTATAGATTCTGTTATCCTGATACAGAAGAAGATAATTAATAAATTTAATATGGATATCTTAAAACCGAAGAGTATTTACAGGCAATTTCATCAAAAGCTTGTAATTGCTACTTCATTTTTGATTATAATTCTATCATTTATTTTTTATGGATACACTAGATCAACAATTTTTGATGAAATAAAAGACTCCCTCTTATCAGATGCAAAGTTAATTGCAAAAGTTAGCCAAACTTCAGAAGTTAATCCTAAATTTGATATTATTACATTAAATGGAATTAGTGTAGACCTTTTAATATTAGAACATATACCAGAATCATATACAACTTTTAAAATCAGAGATAGTGAATATATGCAAATTCTTTATCCTTTTGATTTAAATAAAAATCAATACATTAAAATAGTTAAAAATATTGATTCCTCTATTGAAATGTTAAATAAGATATTTAATAATCTTTTACTTATCTCTTTAGGTGGTTTTATCATGGTTATCTTATATGCTTTTACAGTTTCAAAAACATTATTAAAACCTATTTTAAAGATTACTAAGAAACTATCTAATATGGATGAAAACTATTTAACACAAATAAAAAAAGATAATTTACCCATTGAATTTCATGCTTTAGCAAACTCTATTAATAGTTTAACAACAAGAATTGAAACAAATATTAAGTTTAAAAAAGAGCTATTTATTGGTGTGGCACATGAACTTAAAACTCCATTAGCAGTTATGAAACTTAAAAATGAAGTAACGCTAATGAAAAAAAGAGAGCCAGAAAAATACCAAGAAACTATGAAACTTACAGTAGAACAAATAGATGATATGAATAAAATGATTAGTTCAATTTTAGATATTGGGCGTGCCGAAGGTGCTCAATTTGAGAAACCTGAAGAACTTGATTTAGTTAAATATCTACAAAGAAAAACAAATGATTATAGAATGTTAAGTGCAAAGAAAAAAATTGTACTAACATTCTTTTCAAATGTAAATTATCATATTGTATCAATACAACCTACTCTTTTAAATCAAATTATTCAAAACCTTGTTCAAAACGCAATTAAATTTACTCCAAATGATAAATCAATTGCCATTAGAATGGAAAAAACAAAAGAGACAACTAAAATTACTATTGTTGATGAAGGGAAAGGTATTGATGAATCTGTTGATCTATTTGCTCCCTTTAAAAGGATGGGAGAAGAAAGTGGTACTGGACTTGGTCTTTTTTTAGCAAAAAATGCAGCTGATGCACTTGGTGCAGCTATACTTTTAAAAAATAGAGAAGATGGTAGACAAGGGTGCTTGGCAACATTAATATTGCCAAACACAATTGCTGTTAAAGGGAAACCTAAAAAAGAGCATGATGTTCAATTTTAGTACACTTATTTTGAACTACTTTCATACCAGCCTTTTTTGCTTTTGAGGCTGCTTCATTATTAACTAGTCCTAATTGAGTCCAGATTGTATCTACATCTCCTCTTTTTATAGCAGCCTCAACTACTTGCAAAATTACATCTGGCTTTCTAAAGATATCTACCATATCAACTTTAAAGGGAATATCTTCTAAAGTTCGATAAACTTTTTGTCCTAATATTTCATCCTCTTTTGGATATACAGGAACTACATGAAAACCTGCATTAATAAGGTATCTTGCAACTTTATTACTTGCTTTCTCTTCATCAGGAGAACAACCAATTACTGCAATAGTTTTTGTATTTTCAAAAATCTCTTTTATCTCTTCACTGTTTGAGTTTACTGTTGCAAATTCGCATTCCATAATATAATCCTTTTATTCTTTTGTTAAATTTTACTAAGTTTTCTTAAATTGATTCTTAACTTATAAAAGTGAAGATTATTAATTAAACTTTTAAGTTTTAATACTATTTTTTAATATATAATTTTAATATTAAAAGGAGCTATATGCAACTACTTCCTAAAAGGGCAAAAAGAGTTGAGATTAAAAATTCTACTGTAGATTTTTATGAATTTGAAGAGAACTTTATAAGTTATTACTATTTTGATACTTCTGAATGTCAAGTTCCAGAACCTATGATAAATGCAATGTTAGGATTAAAATTAATTGCTAACACAGATAAAAAACTTATTATGATAAATCATTGCATTCCAAATGGACTTTTTCCAAAAATTGATAAAGCCTTTAATTTTGAGATTGAAGAGTTTGATGATAAATTTAAAATTATATTTTCATATAAAAAAGAGTCAAGAGAAGAGATTAATTACAAAGATAATCAATGTTTAGGTTAAATCAAATCTAATTTAGTCTGAATAAACTCTTTTGCTTCACTATAATGTATAGTCTCTTTAAAATCTTCAAATTTACAACCACTTGCATTCGGATGACCCCCGCCATTTGCAAGCTTTTGAGCCAAAAGAGATACATCTATTTTTCCATTAGCTCTAAGAGAGGTGTTACCTTTTTTACTAATATCAATAAAAAAATCATAATCTTTATTTGCTTTTAAAAAGGTATTTGCTGGTATAGAAATTGAACCTAAAGTATATGTTAATAGTCCCTTATGTCCTTTGTAGAAAACTGTTAATTCTTCTTTTAAATTAACTAAAGAGTTAACTAAATATTTTGCAGATAAATTATCTATTGTATCATCTCTATTTTCACTATTTAAAAACCCTTTTTTAATTTGATGAATATCATTATCAAGCTCTATATTTCCATTTTTCTTATCTAAATATAGCACTGACTCTTTTAGTAAATATAGTCTAAAATCTCTATTTAAATCTGGAAATAAGACATTGTTAATCTCTCTAACACGACTTATCATACTAAGTAATACTTTTCCAAATTCAAAATTCTTTTCTTGCTCTTCAAGCCAAATATCAATTGCATTAACTGTATCAACTAATGGAGATAACCATTTTTTTGTATCCTCATTAAAAGCATTAAACTCCTCAAGCATATAATCATAAACAATTTTTGCAGCACATCTTTTTATATCTAAAAAATACCAATCATAAGTATCTGCACTTTTTTGACCTGTTGCATGATGGTCTAGAAGTTGTAGCTTTATCTTAAATCCATCAAGATTTAAACTATTTATATTTTTATCTAACTCTTTTGCTTCTAAAGCTGTTAAATTTAAATCTGTGATTAAAAAAAGTATATCTTCATCTTTATAATTTTGAAGGTCAGCTAATATTTTTTTTAAATTTAGTTTTACTTCTACTCCATAGTTTGCATTATAAAAAAAGATATCTTTAAAAAACTCTTTTGTAATTAACTGACAAGCATATCCATCTAAATCCGTATGAGATAAATGAAAAAGTTTCATGTAGCGATATCCTTTAATGTTAATTGTTTTAAGAAATCATTTATTCTGCCCTGTAAATTATTTAGCAAAGGCCAAATACTACATGCATTTGCAATATCAGATGGACATGAAGATATTGAAGGTGAACACTCAAATACTGAGGGAATCTTTTCTTCAGCTACGGTAGTAATTTCCAAAATAGTAATTTGGTCATAAGGTTTTTTAAGTGCAAAACCACCATTAACTCCCCTATGAGAGATAACAATATCGTTTTTTGCTAAGTTTTGCATAATTTTAGCTAAAAATGATTTAGGAATATTTAACTCACGAGATAATACATCTACATTTTTAGGGCTATCACTTTTTGCAATAGAAATTAAAGAAAGTAAAGCATATTCACTCTTTTTTGTAAGTAACATATATTTCCTAATTTTATTTTTTAGAAGTTCCATTTTACTAGATTATTTATTAATCTAAATTATTTTTATAAACTAATCTTTTTGTTTATATTTAAATTTAAAAAAAAAGGTTGCAAGTAACCTTGCAACCTTTTAAAACAACTATTTAAAGCAACTAATTATTTAGCTCTAATTCCTAAATCTGCAACTAATGAAGTAAATTTAGTATAATCAGTTTTTCTTAAATATGCTAAAAGTCTCTTTCTTTTACCAACCATTTTTAAAAGACCTAGCCTTGAAGAATGATCTTTCTTATTTATTTTTAAATGCTCTGTTAAAACTTTGATTTGTTCACTTAAAATCGCAATTTGAACTTCTGCTGAACCAGTATCACTTTCGCTTCTTCTATATTTTGCAATAATCTCTGCTTTTATGTCCTGATTTAAAGCCATAATGACCTCCTAATAGGTATATAATTTTCACTTAAACTTAAGTAGGGCGAATTATACAAAGTTTAACTTTAAATATGCTTTAAAATAAGAGACAAGCAATACTACTAATTAAAAAAATTCCAATTTCAAATTCTTTTTAAAAAGTTTTGATATAAATAGATATTTTAAATTATTAGGAAATTCATGCAAAAATATAGTCTAGAAAAAGGCTTTGCATATAAACTATTTATGCTTATTGCTTTTTCGCTCTTTTCTTCTGTGATGTATCAAGGACATATCAGTCAAGGTGGAATTTACTCAATTTTATTTTTCATATCTGCTTTTTTAATAGCATTTCAAATTGCTTCAATTTTTTATGTATTACTTGTAAAAAGAGAAGTTGAAATATTTATTGATGAGAAAAAGGTTTCATGGAAGTTTTTTGATAATGAAAAACTTTACAAACAAAACTCTATTTTAAGAGAAAATATCAAAAGTGTTAGAACTGAAATTAATTATCTTACAGGAAATATTTATTCAAATTTTACAATAACTTTCTTATTAGATGATAATAGAAAAGTTATTTTAACAGATGGTCTATTATACGACTTTGGATTAAAAAAAGTTGAAGATATTTGTATATTTTTACTTAATAATAATTTAGGTGATGAACAAGATATTAAATTTGCAAAACTAACTAAAGAGTTTGATATTGATTTATCAAAAGAACAACTATTTACAAAAAAAGTTGGGAAATCATACTTTGTTGGTGTTATATCCAAACATAAAAAAGAGTTCTTATCACTTAGAATTCAAATTGAAGCACTATATACTGATTATAAAATTATTGAAAAAAATACTAATAATGAATATCTTGTAAAATCCAATAAGATAAAAGATAGCTTCATTTATTTAAGGTCTAATGCCTTAGGTTATTGTGTAGAGTTTTATAATGTATCAAGAAAAGAGGAATTAAAAACTCTAAAACAGATGGGTAAAAGAGAAAAAATTGGCTTTTAACCACCAGTTTCATAAAATGCTCTTGATGAAGTTTCAGTAAAGTCTTCATCAGACCATTTATTTTTTTCAGGTTTATTTGCTAGTACTTCTTTTAAAATATCAGCCGCTTTATCAATATCATTATCTTGAATTGCCTCTTTAATACTTTGGGCATCTTCAAAGTATAAGCAAGGAATCAAAACTCCACTTGCCGTAAGTCTTATTCTATTACATGTAGCACAAAAATCATCTTTATGAGGTTCAATAATACCAAAAACATAACCATCCTCCAACTGATAATCTTGCGATGGAGAACTTCCTAATCTTTCTAGTTTTGTAAAATTATATTTTTTTCTAATAATATCCTGTATCTCTTGAGTATTTAAACCCTTTGCAGATTGAGTTGCATGATGATTTTCCATATATTCAATAAATCTTACAGGATAACCTTTCTCTTTACAAAACTCTAAAATATCAATTAACTCATTATCATTTATTCCTTTCATTGGAACACAATTAATTTTTATTTTTAACCCTACATCATCAGCTGTTTGAATACCTTTTAAAACTGTTTGTAAAACATCTTTTTGAGCAATTTTTGCTGCAACATCATCTTTCAATGAATCAAGTGAAATATTAATTCTTTTTAATCCAGCTTCCACTAATTTAGGAGCAACCTTTGAGAGTAAAAATGCGTTAGTTGTAAGAGCTAAGTCTATATCACTTTTATACTCTGCAATCATTTTTATAAAATTATCAAGCCCTTCTCTTAATAAAGGTTCACCACCAGTAATTCTTACTTTTTTAATACCTTCATCAATACAAACTTTTACAAACTTGAACAGCTCTTCATATGTCAATAAGTTCTCTCTTGGTACCCATGAAAAAGGTTTTTCTGGCATACAATATTGACATCTAAAATTACATCTTTCTGTTACAGAAACCCTTAGATAATCGACTTTTCTCCCATACCCATCTATTAACATAAATATCCTACTTAATTTAAAATTTCGTTAGCATATTATAAAATTCCTTAATAAAAAACTTATTTGAGGTGTGATATTTCTATTATAGATACACTTAAGTCTATTGACTTTTTTGAAGAATTAAACGATGAGCAGTTAAAAGAACTCTCTACAATTTCCAATGTAGTTAATTATCCTAAAAAGTCTATTCTTTTTTATGAGAGTGAGACAAATTCACAAATTATGTTTTTAATCTCAGGTTTGTTAAAAATATATAAACTTGATAAATTTGATAATGAAATTTTTCTTTATCATATCTATGAAAACTCTTTAATTTCTGAATTAACTAGACTTGAAGATGAAGGAATTTATTGCTTTTCAAATGCAGAGTTTAATGAGGATTCAGTAGTTTTATCAATTGATTATAGAAAGTTTAAAGAACTATTTTTGGATAAAAATATATTAACAACTAAATTAATGAATACACTATTAAAAAAGACTCATCAATTAC
This sequence comes from uncultured Arcobacter sp., assembly GCA_964480765.1. Lineage (GTDB taxonomy): Bacteria > Campylobacterota > Campylobacteria > Campylobacterales > Arcobacteraceae > Halarcobacter. The sequence goes on from CAYZST010000014.1 coordinate 38,876, forward strand.
AATGCATTATAAATAGAGAATTAGTATTTGATGCCACTGCAAAAGTCGCACTTATGCTAAATCAAGATTTAGAGATATTTAATAAATTAAAAAGACAAGAAGTATCTTTCATGTTGCATATCCAACCTGAAACATTATCAAGAGTTTTAAAAAGATTAACAAGAAATGGCACTATTAAAATTGTTGATGGAGAAATCAGTATTTTAAATAAAGAATTGCTTATGTCCACTTTTAGAGGAATAGGAATATAACAATGGCTACAAATACAATTAAAATGAAAATCAGAATTATGGGTGCACTATTTATAACGCTAATGTTTTTAATAGTAGGTACAACTATTTACTTAAATGCAAAAAATAAAAAAGATGCATTTATTATTAATATTGCAGGTAAGGAGAGAATGCTTACACAAAAAATCTCTAAAAATATTTTTTATATTTATCATAATAATATAGAAGATACAACAGAACTTGATTTTGCAAAAGAGGAGTTTATTTATAATCTTATTTCATTAAAAGATGGCAACAAATTAACAGGAATTATAAAAGCTCCAACAAATGAAATTGCAAAACAAATTGCAAAAATTGAAATTCTATGGTATGCCTTTAATACAAATGTGGACAAATTTAAAGAGTTGCTTCCTATTAGAGAAAAAGGCAACAATGAAAAAATTATAAAAAATTTTGTTAATGCTGTTTATAACACAAATAACAATCTTCTTGAAGAGGTTGATATACTTGTAAGCTTGTATACAGCTCACAGCGAAAAGAAAACCGAATTAATCAAATATTTTCAATATGGTTTTATATTTATGATTATAATACTAATTCTTTATAGTTTATCACAATTAAAAGCTATGGAAAAAAATGCAGATAAATTTTTAAAGTATTCTCAAGAGCTTATTCATGCTAATGCAACACACATTGAACCTATTAAAATTGAGGCTGAAAAAGAGATTGAGGAAGCAACAGATACTCTAAACTGCTTTATTAAAAAGATAAATTCTGCCATGGATTATTCTGATGAAGTCATTAAACACTCTAAAAATGCTTCACTCAAATTTGAAGAAATTACAGATGAGTTTGATAAAGTTATAGATAAACTTAATAACTCTGCTGAAATATCAATGCAACTAAACAAAAGCGAAGATATGGTTATTGAATCAACAGAAGAGTTAATTAATTCAGCTAAAAAACTTCAAAAGTTAAAAGCAGAATTTGATAAACTGATTATTAGTTGTAACAATAATAAAATTGAAACTAAATAAAAAGGTAGTTCAACTAAAAAATGAACTTAAATGTTTTAATTAAAATTTAACATTCCATTTTATGGTAATGTCATAATTGTTTTTACTATTTTATGTAATAAGCCATTTAAAAAACCTAACTATACAACAATCTTTTTTATTTAACATTTCATATGCTTTTTCAATTGTTTCAACTCTTTTTGTCGCAAAGAGTAAAATTGCAACATTTAATTTTGTTAACTTTACAATCTCTTCATTAGGATTTTTAATTACTTCTAAAGCCTCTTCTAAACTGATATTTTCAAACTCTTTATCATAATTAATTCCAAGCTCTTCTATTTTTATAAATCTTTCAACTATCTCATTATCTTTATTAAACCAATATTTAAAACTTCCAAAAACCTCTGTAGTACCTTCATTTCCCTTAAGTACTAAAAACTCCTCATAATTCTCTGCAAATAGATTCGTATACTTTTGAACATATGGTTTATGAAAAGCAGAAATAATTGCATATTTAGAATTAGCAGGATTTAATAGTTTTTCAACTGTATTAAAAATTGTTCGCATATAAAGTTTTTTTCTTAAGTCAGTTAAATTTGATAACTCTTTAAAATAATCAGCCCTATCAAAAAAATGAATATTATCTTCTAACTCAATTGCTGTTGCTATATCTTTAACTGTAAGACCTTTTTTTGCAGGTTGTAATTCATCACCACTAATTACAATTTCAAAAGGTTTAATATCTTTGTGTTTTTTAAAAAACTCTTTTAAAACTTTTCCATATAAAGGAAACAAATATGGTTGATTTGTTTTCCCATCATATGAAAAACCTAACTCAATAGTTTCTGGTAAATCAACTCTTTTAATATATTTATTAAAAGATTCTAAAGTTCCTTTTAACTCTTCATCACTCTCAAGCTTTACTCTTAAAAGCATCAAAAAAGCTGCAGCTTGTTCATTTTCACACTTCTGTTCAAGTATCATTTCAATAGCTTCTATAATCTCTTCTTTTTTCAAATCTCTATTTGATTTTGGACCAGTTCCTACTGCTTTTATATATTTAAAAAAATTCATTTTAGTCCCTAATATAAAAAAATATTATCTTTTTATTTTCTATTATAAACGCGATAATACCATATGTTTATTTAAATAGTAATTTTTATATCTTATTAAAAACTTAATTTATTTGACTAAAGTCAAAGATTATGTATTAACTAAGTGATAGAATAATTCCAATACTTAACAGAAGGAGAATTAAATGGCACTTTCAAGAAGAGAATTTCTTAAGAGTTCTGCAGCAGCTTCAGCAGCTTCAGCAATTGGAATGACAGTTCCATCACAAATGCAAGCCGCTGCAAATAATGCAGAGAGTGGCTGGAGATGGGACAAGGCAGCTTGTCGTTTCTGTGGTACTGGTTGTGGTATTATGCTTGCTACAAAAAATGGTAAGATAGTTGCAGTCAAAGGAGACCCAGCTGCGCCTGTTAATAGAGGATTAAACTGTATTAAAGGTTACTTTAATGCAAAAATCATGTATGGTGCAGATAGGTTAAAACAACCTCTATTAAGAGTAAATGGAAAAGGTGAGTTTGATAAGAATGGAAAATTTGCACCTGTTTCATGGAAAAGAGCTTTTGATGAGATGGAAATTCATATTAGAAAAGCATTAAAAGAGTCTGGTCCAGAAGGTGTAGGAATCTTTGCCTCAGGTCAATATACAGTTATGGAAGGTTATGCAGCTCAAAAAATGATGAAAGCTGGATTTAGAAGTAACGCAATTGACCCAAATGCTAGACACTGTATGGCTTCTGCTGTTGTTGGTTTCTATCAAACATTTGGTGTTGATGAACCATCAGGATGCTATGATGATATTGAATTAACAGATACTGTCATATCTTGGGGTTCAAATATGGCAGAAATGCACCCTATCTTATGGTCAAGGGTAACCGATAGAAAATTATCTGATCCAGATAATGTAAAAGTTGTAAATATCTCTACTTATAGACATAGAACATCTGACTTAGCAGATGTAGAAATTATTTTTACTCCAAATACTGACTTAGCACTTTGGAATTACATTGCAAGAGAGATTGTTTATAATCATCCAGAAGTAATTGATTGGGATTTTATTAAAGATAATATTGTATTTACTACAGCAGCACCAAATATTGGTTATGGTATGAGAAAACCAAATGAAAAATCAATTAAAGATGGAAAATATACTAAAGCTGAAATGGAGATAATAGCTAAAGAGGTAGAAACTATTGTTTCGGAAACTGAAGCTCCTGCCTTAGCTCCTTATGGATATAAAGCTGGGGACAAAATGGTTCACAATAAACCAGGTCTTCCTCACTGGCAAATCTCTTTTGAAGAGTATAAAAAATCTCTAGAACCTTATACATTAGATTATGTTGCAAAAATCTCAAAAGGTGACCCAGATGAAGATATGGAAAGTTTTAAGAAAAAACTTCAAATGTTAGCAAATTTATATATTGAAAAACAAAGAAAAGTTGTATCATTCTGGACTATGGGTATGAACCAACATACAAGAGGTACTTGGTGTAATACATTAGCATATAATGTTCACTTCTTATTAAATAAACAAGCAAAACCAGGAAATGGTGCTTTCTCATTAACAGGACAACCAAGTGCTTGTGGTACAGCTAGAGAAGTTGGTACATTTACTCACAGATTACCTGCTGATATGATGGTTAAAAATCCTAAGCACAGAAAAATTACTGAAAAAGCTTGGAGAGTTCCTGATAATACATTAAATCCTATTGGAAACCAACATATTATGAAAATTCATAGAGATATTGAAGATGGGTTTATTAAATTTGCATGGGTAAATGTATGTAATCCATACCAAGATACAGCATCTGCATCTCACTGGATTAAAGCAGCAAGAGAGATGGACAACTTTATTGTAACATCTGATGGTTATCCAGGTATTTCTGCAAAAGTATCTGACCTTATTTTACCAACAGCTATGATGTATGAAAAATGGGGTGCATATGGTAATGCAGAGAGAAGAACTCAACACTGGAGACAACAAGTATTACCAATAGGTGAATCTATGTCTGATACTTGGCAATGGGTAGAGTTATCAAAAAGATTTACAGTTAAAGATTTATGGGGTGAACAAACTCTAAGAAATGGTAAAAAACTTCCAAGTGTAATCGCACAAGCTAAAGCAATGGGATATGATGAAAATACAACAATGTACGATATCTTATTTGCAAATGAAAAAGCTAAATCATATAAATTATCACAAGATGATCCAATTCAAGCAGGATTTGATAATACAGATGGTTATGGAGATGCAAGAAACGTTAAAGGTTCAGATGGTAAACCTTGGAAAGGTTATGGCTTCTTTATTCAAAAATATCTATTTGAAGAGTATGCAGAGTTTGGTAGAGGTCACGCACACGACTTAGCTGATTTTGATACTTACCACAGAGTAAGAGGATTAAAATGGCCTGTTGTTGATGGAAAAGAGACTCAATGGAGATTTAATACTAAATATGATCCATATGCTAAAAAAGCAAATCCAAATGGAGATTTTGCATTCTATGGAACACTATTGAAAGCTACACCAACTGGTGACTTAAGAGGTGTTACAAATAAAGATAAAAAACCATTACCAAATAAAGCAAAAATCTTTGCTAGACCTTATATGGATGCACCTGAAATGCCAGATGAAGAGTATCCAGTATGGTTATCAACAGGAAGAGTACTTGAGCATTGGCACTCTGGAACAATGACGATGAGAGTTCCTGAACTATATAGAGCAGTTCCAGAAGCACTTTGTTATATGCATCCTGAAGACGCTAAGAAGTATGGAGTAACTCAAGGTGGTTTATGTTGGGTTGAAAGTAGAAGAGGTAAAGTAAAAGCAAGAGTTGAAACTAGAGGTAGAAATAGACCTTCTAGAGGTTTAGTATATGTGCCATGGTTTGATGAAAAAGTATTTATTAATAAAGTTTGTTTAGATGCGACTTGTCCATTGTCAAAACAAACAGACTTTAAAAAATGTGCTGTAAAAGTTTATAAAGCATAATTAAAAGGGGAGATATTGTTTTGAACAATATCAATCCTTAATAAAGAAAACAAATTCGGAAAAAAAGATGAAAAAAGATGCTAAAAAGGAACCTATTAGCGATAGAAGAAGATTTTTTCTAGATTTGGCAAGAGCTTTTGGTCTTGCTGCATTAGGTGGTCTTACATGGAGTGCTTATGTTGATGAAGTTTCAGCTTCCCAACTTATACTAAGACCTCCTGGAGCACTTAAAGAAAAAGACTTTTTGGCAACCTGTATCAAGTGTGGAATGTGCGTTGAAGCCTGTCCTTTTGATACATTAAGCCTCGCTAAGCCAGGAGATAATAAACCTTTAGGTACACCTTATTTCATACCAAGAGAAATTCCTTGTTATATGTGCCCAGATATTCCATGTGTTCCCGTATGTCCTACTGGAGCACTGGATATCAAGAGCTTAAAAAATAAAGAAAAAGAGCTAGATATAAATAAAGCCCAAATGGGTCTAGCTGTAGTTGACCAAACAAACTGTATTGCCTTTTGGGGAATTCAGTGTGATGCTTGTTATAGAGCCTGTCCTATTTTAGGTGAGGCAATAACTATTGAATATACAAAAAATGAAAGAACAGGAAAACATGCTTTTATGAAACCTGTTGTTCATAGTGAAGTATGTACAGGTTGTGGTCTTTGTGAAAAAGCCTGTGTAACTGAAAAAGCTGCAATATTTGTACTCCCAAGAGAAATAGCTTTAGGTAAAGTTGGGGATTACTATATTAAAGGTTGGGAAAAAGAGGATGAACAAAGATTAGAAAAGGCAACATCACAAACAACAACTACACAGATAAGTAAAAAATCTGCTGTTGACTCTTTAAACTCAGGATTGGAGGATTTATTAGAATGAAATCTTTTCTAAAAAAACATCAATTCTTGATTTTAAGAAGAGCGACTCAAATACTTATCATGACCCTATATGTTATTGCAAATGTTTATGGAATAAATATTCTAATGGGGAACTTAAGTTCTTCACTATTTCTAGAATTAATTCCTCTAAGTGATCCTTTTGCTGCACTGCAAATTTTTATTGCAGGTGCTTCTTTAACATTTGATTTAATATTAGGAGCATTATTAGTAACTATTTTTTATTCAATAATAGGTGGAAGAGTTTTTTGTGCATGGGTTTGTCCAGTAAATATGATAACTGATTTAGCAAACTATTTAAGAAGGACATTAGGATTTAATCAGATTCAAAAAAGACAACCCGCATCAAGAAATATTAGATATTGGGTAGTTGCATTAACACTAATTATCTCATATATATTAGGGATAACTGCCTTCGAATTTATTTCACCAATCTCTATGACACATAGAGGAATTATATTTGGTCTTGGTTTTGGATGGGCAGCAATGCTTATTATTTTTCTTTTTGACCTTTTTGTTTTAAAAAATGGCTGGTGTGGTCATATTTGCCCACTTGGTGCTTTTTACTCTATTGTGGGTAAATTTAGTTTAATAAGGGTTAATCACAACTCAGATAAATGTACTGCATGCATGAGATGCAAAGTAGTTTGCCCTGAAGAACAAGTTCTTCATATGGTGACTAAAGAGTCTTTACCTGTACTTTCAGGTGAATGTACAAATTGCGGAAGATGCATAGAAGTATGTGAGGATGACGCTCTTATTTTTTCAATTAGAAATAAAAAAAATGGAGAAAAAAATGAAAATAACTAAAATAGCTTTTGGACTTATTGCAGCTGCGTCTGCTTTCATGATAGGTTGTGCTACAACTCAAACAATGAATGAAGAGTCTATTGGATTAAGAAAAACAGATTTATATAGTGAAAATACAACTGTTGGAGATAGAACTGAGTATATCAAAGAACCAGCAGGACAAAGTAAGCTTATTGAAAGAGCTTTTGAAAATGCACCTCCAATGATTCCACATGATGTAGAGGGAATGCTACCTATTACAATTAATAATAATGCTTGTACCTCGTGTCATGCTCCTGAGATTGCTACATCTATGAATGCAACTCCTATTCCAAAATCTCACTTTACAAACTATAGACCTGATACCTCTTTAGCAAAAGATGGTTCTATTGTAAAAGAAGGAAAAATAGTTGATAATACAAGTGATTTTAAACTTGTAAGTAAAAAAGTAGAGAATTTAGCTGGTGCAAGATTTAATTGTTCTCAATGCCATGCTCCTCAATCAATTGCTACACAAGCTCCTAAAAATGAGTTTAAAGCAGATTTTAGAGCAGAAGATTTAAATAAAGTATCTAATTTTGCTGATAGTTTTGCAGAGGGTGTTGATACACTTAAATAAATGAAAAGAAGAGAGCTTTTTAGCTCTCTGACTTCTTCTTTATTTAAAAAACAAGAGGTTTCAGAGAGTATAATCGTTAGACCACCATATTTTAATGAGGAAGATGATTTTCATAAAAACTGTATTAACTGTGAAGGAAACTGCAGCAGTTTTTGTGAAGAGCATATTATAAAAATTGCAGATGATAAAATGCCCTATTTAGATTTTTCTATTAGTGGTTGTTCTTATTGTGACAAATGTGCACAAGCTTGTGAAGAGTTTAATGTCTTAAAATATGAAAATAAAAAACAAATCAATATTAATATTAGTATTAATATTATACAATGTTTAAGTTGGAATCAAACAATGTGTTTTTCATGTAAAGATCCTTGTTTAGATGATGCAATTGAGTTTCTTGGAATGTTTAGACCAGAAATAAAAAATGATAAATGCACTTCATGTGGATTTTGTATAAAAGCATGTCCAACTAATGCAATAATAATAAGTGGAGTTAATTAACAATGAAACCATTAGTTGTTTTTTTATTCTTTATAACACTTTTATTTTCAAAGCAGATATCACCTAGTCATACTTTCTTAGCAAATGGAGGAGTAAATGATCTAGTTTTAAAAGATGAACTGCTTTATGCTGCAACAACAAAAGGGACATTAGATATATTTAATATTGAGAATAAAAATCTTATAAAAAGAGTTGAAATACCACATATAAAAGATTTTCTTGGAGAAGAGATTGAAGCAAAACTTTTTTCAATTGATACTATTAAAAATAAAATTTTAATAGTTTCACAAGGAGAAAAAGGATTTAGAAATCTATATGAGTATGAAAAAAATAAATTAGTCCCTATAATTACTATTGAAAATAAAATGTCAATTGCTAAAGCTAATTATATAAATGAAGAACAAATTATTATAAGCCTTCTTAGTAATCAACTCTTTTTATATGATTTAAAAAAGAAAAAATTTTTATGGGAAATACAAGTCTCTCAATCAAAATTCTCAAATTTTGCACTAAATGAAGATAAAACAAAAATTATTATTGCAGATGAAAGTGGTGCATTAAAACAACTTACAACAAAAACAGGTAAACTAAAAAAGATATATTCGGGATTAAATGTTGATAATGTCTTTCAGATTGATATAAAGAACAATACTATTATCACTGCTGGTCAAGATAGAAGATGCTCTATATATAAAAAGTTTAATCAATACTATATAAAATCAAACTTTTTAATCTATAGTGCTGGTCTTAGCCCTAGTGGTTTGTTAGCAGGTTTTGCTAATAATGAAGAAAATGACATAACAATATTTAATACAGATACAAAAAAAGAGCTTTTCACACTAAAAGGTCATAAAATGTCTCTTACAAATATTGTATTTAAAAATGAACATGAATTATTCAGTTCAAGTAATGGAAATGAAATTCATTATTGGAATTTAAAGGAGTAGAAATGAATATATCAAGTATAGTAGTACAAACAAAACCTGAGTTTTTAGAAGAAGTTGTTTCAGATATTAAGACATGTGGAGTATGTGACTATCATATCCATGATGAATTAGGAAGAATCATTGTGACAATAGAAGGGAACGGAGTTGCTGAAGAGTTAAAAAAACTAAAAGTAATTGAAGCTATTCCTCATGTGATTAGTGCAGATATGCAAATGGCTTATAGTGAAGATGAACTTAATGAGCATATGGATGTATTAGAAAATTCAGATGCAGTTCCACATATGTTACATGATGATGATTTAAGACCTGAAGATATTATCTATAATGGTGATTTAAAAAGAAAAAATTTAGAAGGTTTTGCAATAGAATTCGACAAAACAGGAAAGAGGGAAAATGGAGTATAAACAAAGTGAATTTTTATGTGAAACGCTAGTTCCCAAAAATGAACTAATCATTTCTAGAACTGATTTAAAAGGAATCATCACATATTCAAATGAAGCTTTTGCTCAAATAAGTGGCTATACAATTGAAGAGTTAATAGGAAATCCTCATAATATAGTAAGACATCCTGATATGCCAAAAGCTATATTTAAAAGTATGTGGGAGCATTTAAAAAATAATGGTAAATGGGTAGGAATTATTAAAAATCTTAGAAAAGATTATGGCTTTTATTGGGTAAAGGCAGAAATCTCTGGAGTATATAAAGATAATAAACTTGTTGAGTATAAATCAATTAGAACACCTATTTCATTTCATGACAAACTCTACTATCAAAAACTATATGATGACATCAAAAGAAAAAAAGGTGAATTAATAAGGAAGGTAGTCTATTTAGAAGAAAATAGTTAAAACTCTACAATAAATACACATTAAAATAGTAGAATGTCACATGAAAAAGGTAGATTTACTATTTCTTACACTTTTTTTAACAAATCTTAATGCTTTTAGTACAAATATTAAAAGTGCCTATGCAATAGGTATTTTTGATGAAAATGGAAATGGCGAAAATCTACAACATATTAGAAAAACAAAAAATGACTATAATAATACTTGTTATACAAAAGTTTTAGTTATAGGTAACTCGTTTAAAATGAAACCAAAGGTGACAATAGGAGATTCTATTGGTCATTTTCAAACAACAAAGCCAGTTTATAACAATGATATCAAAATTGGTGAAGTTATGACCTTTAAGCACTACGCCGTATCAAAAGGTTACATAAAAGTCATTTTTAATAATAAAATTTTCGACTCAAAAGTTTTAGTAAAATAGTTTTTATCAAATTATAATAAAACTAAATAATGATTCATTAAATCTTTCTTTAAAATTATTATTTATTTTAAATAATATGATTATTATTTATTCTATGTATCTGGCTATATTTATGCATCTCACAATTTATAATATTTATTTTTTTAAGAAAATTTTATAATTTTTTTTATAATTTTTTTATTTTTTTATTACATTCAACAAGAAAATTTTATTTTCCTAAACATAATTTTAAGTTATAAATCCCTATTTTATAGTATGAATTATTATTCATTTTTTGACTTTAGTCAAGAGCTTTTCCTGAAATTAATTTTATACTAATAATGTAATTTAAAGGATTAAGTATGGAAAAAAATAAAATTGTAATTTATGGATCAATTTTAAGTTTTCTAATCGCTATTGGTCTTTTTGGTTACACTGTATATGCCTCAAATATGTTGTCATATCTATCTAGTGATCCAAAAGCATGTATCAATTGTCATACAATGAATTCAGCGTATGCAACTTGGTCAAAAAGTTCTCATAAGAATGTAGCAACATGTGTTGATTGTCACTTACCTGTAGGTGATACCATAGCTAAATATAAAGCTAAGGCAATCGATGGATGGAATCACTCAGTAGCTTTTACAATGAACACTTATGAACAGAATATAGACATAAGTGAAAATGGTGCAAATAGAGTACAAGCTAACTGTATTAGATGTCACTCTGATTTAACATCTCAGATGGGAACTAATGCAAAGAAATATCATAGCGGTGATGCGAATAGCTTAAATGCTGATCGTAAGTGTTGGTCATGTCATAAGTTTACACCTCATGGCAAAGTTAGAAGTCTAACATCAACTCCATATAGTATTGGTGTTAAAGAAAGAATGAAGTAATGAAGGAAACGTAGAAATGAAAAGATATAAACTCCTACTTGCAGGCTCGTTATTAGCAATTGGTTGTATGTCAGTATTAGTTGCATCAATCAATACTAAAAAAGAAGAGCAGAAAAATATCAATTCCGTTCCTAAAATCGACAGATGGGAATCAAAAAATGAAGAATTTAAAAAATTCTATCCAAGACAATATGATTCTTGGAAACAAACAAAAGAGAGTGATAAGATTGAAGATATGTTAAAAACATATCCAGAGCTTGTAGTGTTATGGGCAGGTTATGGTTTTGCAAAAGACTACAATGCACCAAGAGGTCACTTTTATGCTGTTGAAGATAATAGAAATACATTAAGAACTGGTGGTCCAGTTGATAGTAAAACAGGTCCTATGCCAACTGCATGCTGGACATGTAAAGCAACAGATGTGCCAAGAATTATGGCAGAACAAGGAGACATGGAGTACTATACTGGTAAATGGGCAAAATATGGTTCAGACATTATCAATCCTATTGGATGTATAGATTGCCACAACCCTGAGACTATGGAACTATCTGTAAATAGACAATACTTAGATGATGGCTTAAAAGCAGCAGGTGAGAAATCTCTAGCAGAAGCTACACATCAAGATATGAGATCATTAGTTTGTGCACAATGCCACGTTGAATATTACTTCAAAAAAACACCATTAGTTGATGGTAAAAATGCAGCAGTTGTTACACTTCCATGGGGAGAAGGTTTAAGCGTTGAAGATATGGAAAGATACTATGACAATCTTAACTTTAAGGATTGGACACATAAAATCTCTAAAGCTCCAATGTTAAAAACACAACACCCAGGGTGGGAAATGTGGAAAACAGGTGCTCATGGTAAAAACAATGTTTCTTGTGCAGATTGCCATATGCCATATAAAACTGAAGGTGGAATTAAGTATACTGATCACAAAATTGGTAATCCACTTGATAATATGGAAAACTCTTGTATGACTTGTCATAGGGTAAGTGAAAAATCGTTATTAGCGAATCTTCATGAGAAAAAGGCAAGAAAAGATGAGTTACATAAAAAAGCAATGAAACAACTTGCAGCTGCACACCTTGAAGCTGGCAAAGCTTGGGAATTAGGTGCTACTGAAGTAGAGATGAAAGATATATTACAAGATATTAGACATGCTCAATGGAGATGGGATTATGCAGTTGCATCACATCCAGCATTTTTCCATGCACCAGAAGAGACTTTAAGAATCTTAGGTACTGCTTTAGAAAAAGCTGGAAATGCAAGAATTAAGCTATCTAAAGTACTTGCTAAATATGGAGCTATTGATTTTGAAGCACCAGAAATTGTTTCTAAAGAACAAGCACAAGAAATCGTTGGTTTACCTTTCCAAAAATTAATTGACGAAAAAATGAAATTTAGAAATGGTCTTTTAATTGAATGGAAAAAAGAGGCTGAGAAAAAAGGTGTTTATAATCCTTCTTCAACTAAAGACGTTGAAGATAAAACATCTTATAACTAATCAACTTTAAATTATAATAGCAAAAGAGAAGAGGAACAGAACTCTTCTCTTTTTTATTTTTAACAAATAACACCACATGTTACTTCCCCAACAATTCATAGTTATGGTGTTATTTGTTAATTGTAAAATTAGGCTACACAAATATGAATAGATTATTAAAAAAACTTTTCTCAATAGAGGTTATTATTGTGCTTATGATTTTCATGGCATTCGCTTCTGCTATTGCAACTTTTATAGAGAATGATTATGGAACATTAGCAGCAAGATCTTTTATTTATAACCAATCATGGTTTGAAGTAATTATGGTATTTCTTACATTAGGTATTGTTGTAAATATTATATGTTTTAAAATGTATCAAAAAAAGAAATTATTTATACTTCTTATTCATGTCTCATTTCTCTTTATTCTTTTGGGTTCTGGTCTTACAAGATATTTTGGATATGAAGGAATTATGACAATTCCAGAGTTTTCTATTCAAAATAAAATGTTATCAACAGATGAATTTATACAAGTAAAAGTTCTTGATAAAAAGAATAAAGAGATAAAAGAAATTGATAGAAGAGTATTAATGACCCAACTTTCACAAACAGATTTTTTATTAAATATTGATGAACAAACCAAACTAGAGTTTGTAAGATTTGTTCCAAATGCTGCTGAAAAAATTGTTACAATTAAAAATGGTAAACCCATGATAAACCTTATTATAACCGATTTAAATGGTGCTAAAAGTATTGATTTACAGAATAAACAAATTCATTCGGAAAAGTATGCAAATTTTGCACTAAATACAAAAATTGAAGATAATAACAAACCTAAAATCCATTTTATTACTAAGAATGGTAGTGTTTATATACAATCAAGTGTAACAATTACATACAATTTTATGAATGGCTTAGGAGCTGGAAGTATAAAAGCAAATGAAATTTTACCATTAAGAGATGATATAATTTATATTGTTGCTCAAACAAGATTTGCGACACCTGATTTTTCTGCTTCTGGGAAAATTGATATTGTTAGTTTAAGAAAAGAGGAAGTAGAAAAAGATAAAGCCTTAAATGCAGTAATAGCAAATCTTACATACAAGGGGAAAACTGAAGAAATTGCATTATTTGGAAAAGGTGGTTCAAATGAAGGGTATACAAGAACTGTGGAACTTGATGATAAAAAATTAAAACTATCATGGGGTGCAAAAATTATTGAATTACCTTTCTCTTTGTATTTAAATGATTTTAAATTAGAAAGATACCCTGGTTCTAACTCTCCATCAACTTATTCAAGTGATGTAAAAGTCTATGATACAAAAAATAATAAGGTATTTGAACAAACAATATCTATGAATAAAACATTAACCTATCAAAATTATAAATTTTTTCAAAGTTCATATACTATGAATGAAACTGCAACTATTCTTTCAGTTAATAAAGACCCAGGTGTTATTCCTACTTATATAGGATATTTTTTACTTTTTACAGGGCTTATTTTTTCACTATTTGCAAAAAATGGAAGATTTAGAAAAATAGCAAATAAAAGGTATGAATTAAAAAATATTTCAACAGCATTAATCATATCAATGCTTTTTATTTTTACTCAAAGTTCTTATGCAAATGAAAATATTACAAAAGATGAATTTAAATTAATTACGAATATAAATAAAGAGCATGCAAGTAAACTTGGAACTATTCTAATTCAAGATTATCAAGGGAGAATAAAACCACTTAACTCTCTTTGTATTGAAATTATGAATAAAGTACTTAGAAAAGAGTCATTATATAATTTAGATGCAAATCAGCTTTTTATTAGTATGCTTATTTATCCAAGAATTTGGCAAAAGATTCCAATTATTAGAGTAAAAAATGAGGGAGTAAAAGAACTTCTTGGAATAGACAAAAATGCTAAATATTTTAGCTTTAATGATGTTTATACAAAGTTTGGTTCATATAAACTTGAGAATGAATTAGAATTAACAAATAAGAAAAAACCTTCCAAGAGAAATAGATATGATAAAGATTTAATAAAGGTTGATGAGAGACTTAATATTATCTATAATCTTTTTTCTGGGGCATTTTTGAAACTTTTTCCAAAAATTGATGATAAAAATAATAAATGGCTTGATCCAACTTTAGCAATCTCAGTTATAAATGATGGCATTGGTACTTTAAATAAAAAAGAGGCCAAAGAGATAGTTAAGTTAATGGATGAATATTTTATTGCTTTAAAAAAAGCAAATGAAAACAAAGCTTCATGGAAAGAAGCAAGTATTGCTTTAGATAAAATAGATATTTATCAAAAAAAATATGCAACTAATCTAATTCCTAATAGATGGAAAATCCAAGCAGAGTTAATATTTAATAAATATAATATTTTTCAAAGATTAACTCCTTACTATTTAATTATTGGATTTATATTATTAAGCTTTGTATTTGCAAAAATTTTTAACCCAACAATAAAATTAGAAAAAGTTTCAAAACTATTTTTAGTTCTATTTGTATTAGGATTTTTTGTACATACTTTTGGCTTAGCTTTAAGATGGTATGTAGGAGGTTATGCTCCTTGGTCAAATGGTTATGAATCAATGATCTATATTGCATGGGCTATTGTTTTCTCTGGTATAATTTTTTCTAAACAATCAACACTTGCACTTTCAACAACAGGTGTTTTAAGTGGAATAACACTTTTTATCGCTCATCTGTCTTGGTTAGAACCACAAATTACTACTTTAACACCTGTATTAAAGTCATACTGGTTAACAATTCATGTTAGTGTAATTACTGCAAGTTATGCATTTCTTGGGCTTTCAGCTGTACTTGGTTTTATAATGCTTATACTGTTTGCAATTGCAAATAAAAAGATGCAAAATATAAAACAAGAATCTATAAAAGTTTCTATTCAAGAAGCAAGAAGAATAAATGAAATGTCAATGATGATAGGACTTGTATTACTAGTAATAGGAAATTTTTTAGGTGGAATTTGGGCAAATGAATCATGGGGTAGGTATTGGGGTTGGGATCCAAAAGAGACTTGGACCTTAGTATCTATTTTAATTTATGCAATAATTTTACATCTTCACTATATAAAAGGTTTTGCAACTAATTTTATATTTGCTTCTATCTCTTTAATCTCATATAGTGCTATTGTAATGACATACTTTGGAGTAAACTATTATCTAACAGGAATGCACTCTTATGCAACAGGAGATCCTATACCAATTCCTAGCTTTGTACCTATTAGTTTTATTATTATTTTATTATCTATTTCTTTAGCATATAGGAATAGAGATATGGTTTAGATATTACATATACCTTTTCAATACTTCTGGTATTGTAATACTTCCGTCCTCGTTCTGATAATTTTCCATAATTGCAAGTAGAGTTCTTCCAACTGCTAATGATGAACCATTTAATGTATGTGCCAAAATATTTTTCTTATCATCTTTATACCTAATCTTTGCCCGTCTTGCTTGGAACTCTCTTGTATTAGAAATAGATGAAATTTCTCTATACTTCCCTTGACCTGGTAACCAAACCTCTAAATCAATTGTTTTTGCCGCACTAAAACCTAAGTCACCTGTACACAACATTACTTTTTGATGAGCCAAACCTAAAGAAGTTAAAAGTTCACTTGCACACTCAACCATTTTCTCAAATACTTCATCAGATTCTTCTTGTTTTGTAATTGCAACCATCTCAACTTTATCAAACTGATGTTGCCTAATAAGTCCTCTTGTATCTTTTCCTGCACTTCCAGCTTCTTTCCTAAAACAAGGAGTATAAGAAGTAAGAAGTATTGGTAACTCTTCAGATGGAATAATCTCATCATTATAAAGATTTGTTAAAGATACTTCAGCTGTGGGAATAAGATATAAATCTTCACCCTCTATTTTAAATAAATCATCTTCAAATTTTGGTAATTGTCCTGTTCCTTGAAGTGTATTTGAGTTTGCCATAAAAGGAACATACCACTCTTCAAAACCTCTTTGTCTATTAAAATCTAACATATAATTAATAAGAGCTCTTTCAAGTCTTGCACCCTCTCCTCTTATTGCAGAAAATCTAGATTTTGCTAACTTAACACCTCTTTGAAAATCAAGCCAAGTAGAATCTAAATCCCAGTGTTCTTTAGGTTCAAAAGAGAATTTTGGTTTTTCTCCAATTATCTCTAGTACTATATTCTCTTCTTCATCTTTTCCATCAGGAACATTTGCATCAGGTAGATTTGGGACACCAAGAGCAATAGAAGTTAACTTCTCTTCTAATACTCTAACTTCATCTTCCATTAATTGTTTTTTTGATTTTAGTTCATTAATTGATGTTTGTAAAGAAGCAATATCTAAGCCCTCTTTCTTATATCTTCCAAACTCTTTTGATAACTTATTTTGCTCTGCTATAACATTTTCCATCTCTTGTCTTTTTTGCTTTGCTTCAAGAGCTAAACCTTTTAAGTTATTTAAAACCTCTTGCTCTACACCCTTTCTTGTTAGTGCCATAGCCATTGTATCAAAATCTTTTTGTAGTTCTTTTACATCAATCATTTTTATCTTTCACATTTAATTTTTCGCAATTTTACCTAATTTTTACTATATGGAGGCTTTAGGGAGCAATAAATAGAGGAGTAATCCCTCTATTATTATGTTTCTTGATTGAATAAGGAATGTTTTATCTAATTTTGATTATGATTCTTATAATTACAAAATAGTGTTTATTAGTATCTTTTTTGCAAAAAAATATTCTAAAAACAAAAAGGAAAGAAATGAAAAAATCTAATGTAGTGATATTAGTTTTATCACTATTGCCTACAATAATCTTCGCAAATACAATTGACAATTCGATAAAAGTAATTGAAAAAACAAATGATAAACTAAAAAGTTATCAAAAACATATTGATAAAAATGAAGAGATTAGAGAGAATCTTTTAGCTGACTACAAAAATGCAACAAATTCATTAAAAAATACTAAAATTTATAATATTCAACTAGAAAAGATTATTAAATCACAAGAGGATGAATTAAGGAGTTTAGAACAGCAACTTATTGATATTGATGAAACACAAAAAAACATCTTCCCTTTGATGATTGATATGATTAAATCATTAAAAACTTTAATAAACAAAAATATACCTTTCTTACTTGAAGAAAGACTTACAAGGGTTAAAAAACTAGAAGATGCATTGAATAAAGCAGATATCCAAACTCATGAAAAATATAGAATCATTTTAGAAGCATTTAAAATTGAGTACGATTATGCAAAAACTATTGAAGCTTATCAAGATAAATTAAATGACAAAACATACAACTTCTTAAGAGTAGGGAGAACTGCACTATACTATCAAAGTTTAGATTTAAAAGATTATGGATACTACAATAAGAAAACAGCCTCTTGGAAGATAATTGAAGATATGAAATCAAAATCAAACATTAGAAAAGCTATTAAAATTGCTAAAAAACAACAAAACGTAGAATTCTTAAATCTTCCATTTTTACCCAATACGGAGATATCAAATGATTAAGAAAATATTACTAATAAGTTTAACAACAACTTTTGCATTCTCATTAAATTTAGAGGGACTTTTAAAAAGTGTTAAAGAGAAATCAGTACAAGAATTAAATGCAGAAAAGCAAAGACTTCAAGAGTTTATTAATAACAAAAATCAACAAGCTACACTATTAAAAGAGATAAAAATAGAACTTTTAAGTGCAGAACAAAAAACTGCTAAATTAAAAGAAACTATTGATAAGAATGAATTTTTATTGGAAGAAAAAGAGAATAAATTAAAAACAAAAGCTGCAAACTTAGGAGAGATGTTTGGCAGTGTACGTCAAACCTCAGCAGACTTTTTAACAAACTTTCAAAATTCACTTACTGCATCACAAGATATTGATAAAGAGGAGATTTTTTTAAAATTCGCAAACTCCAAGAAACTTCCAAATACACAGGAGCTTACAACTTTTTGGCATACTATGCTTGATGAAATAATTAAATCGGGAAACATTTCAAAATATAATGCTCAAATCATTTCAAATAGTGGAGAAAAAGCAACTAAAAAGATAACAAGAATTGGTCAATTTGCAGCAGTCTCAAATGGAAAATATTTAACTTACTCAAAGGATATGAAAGCTTTAATTGAACTTGCAATTCAACCAAATAGTACTGTTTTAGATGAGGCTAAAACTTTTGAAAAGAGTAAAAAAGTTGCCAACATTACAATTGATCCCACAGGAGGAGCTTTATTTGAGATGATTGAAAACAATCCTACAATTATCGATAGAGTTCATCAAGGAGGAATAGTAGGATATATCATTTTAGTTTTGGGTGGATTAGGACTATTATTTACTCTTTATAAAATAGTTATTTTAAATATTACTTCCATAAAAATTAAATCACAAATAAAAAACCTAAATAATCCAAGAACAGATAATTCACTTGGAAAAATTGCAGATATCTTTTATAAAAATGTTAATGATTCAATTAATGATTTAGAGATAAAAATAGGTGAAACAATTTTAAAAGAGACAAATAGAATCAAAAAAGGTCAAAGTTTTGTAAAACTACTTGCTGCTGTCACCCCACTTCTTGGACTACTTGGAACTGTGACAGGAATGATTGCAACATTTCAAGCAATAACTCTATTTGGAACAGGTGACCCAAAACTTATGGCAGGTGGTATTTCAACTGCACTTATTACAACTGTTTTGGGTCTTATTACCGCCATACCTCTTCTTTTTGCATATACATATATCTCTTCAAAGAGTGAAGAACTTGTATCTATCTTAGAAGAACAAAGTATTGGTTTATTAGCAAAAACATTGAAACAAAATGATTGAGTTATATATAGATGATTTAATAGCTTTCTTTCATAAAGGAGGCTTTGTCCTTTATATTGTATTTGCAATTGCAATTTTTTTATGGACTTTATTAATAGAAAGATATATCTACATCAATTTTGGGTATAAAAAGTATAGAAATAGAATCTTTGAAGAGGCAAAGCAAATTAGTTCAACAAATAAATTTAAAGATGAGATAAAAAAATATTTTGT
The DNA here is from genome assembly GCA_964480765.1 of uncultured Arcobacter sp. Lineage (GTDB taxonomy): Bacteria > Campylobacterota > Campylobacteria > Campylobacterales > Arcobacteraceae > Halarcobacter. The sequence continues at coordinate 58,615 of CAYZST010000014.1, forward strand.
TGAAGAGAGCAATTTTAAACTAAAATCGGGACTTGATTTTATAAAAACATTCATTATTGTTTGTCCTTTGGTTGGTCTTCTTGGAACTGTAACTGGAATGATTGAAGTATTTGATGTAATGGCAATTAATGGGAGTAACAATGTCAAATCTATGGCAAGTGGTGTTTCAATGGCTACAATTCCTACTATGGCAGGAATGATAGTTGCACTAAGTGGAATTTTATTTGAAAAGAGACTTGAACTTTCAATTAAATATAAAAAACAAAAATTAGAACTTGAACTATCAAAGGTAATATAAATGAGAAGATTTTCACAAAGACAGCATAAAGAAGAGACTGAAATAAATCTTACTCCAATGCTTGATATTGTATTTATTATGCTAATATTTTTTATTGTTACAACATCATTTGTAAAAGAGGCAGGAATTGAAGTAAATAGACCAAGTGCAAAATCTACACAACAAAAGGCTAAAGCAAATATCTTAATTGCTATTAGAAATAATAACGAAATCTGGATAGATAAACAGATGGTTGATATAAGATCAGTTAGAGCAAATATTGAAAGACTTAAAGCAACAAATGCTCAAAATTCAATTATTATTCAATCTGATAGTGAATCAAAAACTGGTATTTTAGTTCAAGTCATGGATCAAATTAGACTTGCAGGTATTTTTAATATCTCTATTTCAACATTAAAAGAGAACTAAAATGAAATTTATTTTTTCACTACTTATCTCTTTTGGTATTTGCATAGTTATATTTTTTGGAATGCATTTAATGATAAAAAGTGATAATAAAAAAATTCAAGAAAACTCCCAAACTAGACATTTAGTATATCTAAGAGAAAAAAAAGATACTGTGGTAGAAAGAAAGAGAAGTAAACCAAAAGAACCAGAAAAAAAAGAGCTTCCAAAAAAAATTCAAATTAAAACAGACCTTGATACTAAAATCAATGAAAATATAAAAATTAAACCTTTTAAAATAGAAACAAAAAAAATTGATGTAGCTGCAATCTCATCACTTAATGGAGCACAAGTTGAGATGGGACAAAATTTCTTTGATGCCCACTCTTTACAAGCTCTTAGAAAAGTTAATCCTAAATATCCTAGACGTGCAAAGATTAAGAAACAAGAAGGATTTATTGAACTTGCATTTAATATTGATAAAGAAGGGTTTGTATCAAATGTAACTATTATAAATTCAAATCCCAAAGATGTTTTTGATAAAAGTGCATTAAATGCAATTAAAAAGTGGAGATTTAAAAAAAGTGAATCTTCTAAAAATGCAACAATTACATTTAACTATAAGTTAATAAAATGAAAAAGATACTACTACTTCTTCTGTGTTTTATCTGTTTAAATGCAAAAAATAGTATCTCAGAAAAAGTTTATAAACAACTTCAAAAAGCAAATAAACTAATAGAAAAAAAGCAAGAAAGTAAAGCTAAAACAATATTAAACTCTATTATAAAAATTGAAGATAATAACTTAGCAAAATCGTATGCTTATCAATCATTAGCAAGTATTAGTTTAAGAAACAACAATTATAAAAATACAATTAAATATTATGAAAAAATTGTTGAACTAAATAGTTTAAAAAAAGAGGAGATTGCTAAAGTTAAATTCTCTCTTTCACAACTATATTTATCTGAAGGGATATATAAAAAAAGCATTTCATACTCAAATGAACTACTAAAATCTTCCTTTCCTAAAAAGAATCATCTTATTGAAAACCTAGCTTTAGCCTATTATCATGATACTCAATACAAAAAGAGTGTTTCATATATTAAACAGATATTAAATCATAAAAAGAATAAAGAGTCTTGGTATAAAATGCTCTATTCAGCATATATAAATATGAAAGATTATGAAGAAGCGATTACTACTCTTAAATATATGATAACAATATATAATAAAAATGAGACTTACTGGATGCAATTAGTTTCACTATATCAAACAGTTAAAGAGTATAAAAAATCTCTTGCAACTTTAGAACTTATTTATGAAAATAACGTAGTAAGTCAAAAGAAAAATATTTTATATTTAGTTAATATTTTAATACAAAATAAGATTTACAATAAGGCTGCTTTACTTATAGAAGATGGTTTAAAAAATGGTATTATAGAAAAAGAAGAGAAATCTTTTAATCTATTAATTTCAACTTTATTAAATGCAAAAAACTATAAAAAAGTAATCTATTTATTAACTAATTCATCATTTGCTAAAAATGATAAATTTCAACTAATGCTTGGAAATATTTATTATAATAAAGGTGAATATACTAATGCTATTGATGCTTTAAAAAATCATAAATTTAAAGCAAATACAAAATATGATGGAAAAAGATATTCCATACTTGCCCTCTCTTTTTATGAACTTGACAATAAGAACTCTTCTAAGAAATATCTAAAACTTGCTGCTCAAAATAGATATGAAAAAACAAGAGCATTTAATTTGGCTAAAAGTTTAGGTTATGAGCTTTAAAAGAAATATAAATAGATAAAACAAAACCATATTTAATCAATAAATCATATGATTTTAAATTTTAAACTTATATAGTTATAATTAGATATAAAATAAGAGAGAATATGGGAAGAGAGATGAGAGACAAGTTTTTAACAATATCAATACCTTTTATAATATTAATTATTGCAACATTCTATTTTACTGCACAATTTATTCAACCAAGTCCTAAAAAAGAGATTACCATTGCAACAGGAAGTAAAGAAGGAAATTACTATAAAACTGCTTTAGAGTATAAAAAACTTCTTGAAGAAGAGAAGGTAAAGGTAAATATAATTACTAGTGCAGGTTCAATTGAGAATATAAAACTTTTACAAGAGAATAAAGCTGATGTTGCCTTTATTCAAAATGGAACAATTACAACCGAAGAAGCACCAAATATTAAATCACTTGCTTCAATCTACTATGAACCACTTTGGGTATTCTATAAGAATGATGGCTATCCAATTGATTATATTATCCAACTAATATCAAAAAAAATATCAATAGGAAAAGATGGAAGTGGAACAAAAGACCTAGCTTTTGATATTTTAAAAGATAATGGAATAAATAGTAAGAACTCTACAATTTTAAATTTAGATTCATCCGAAGCAAAAGATGAACTACTAAAAGGTAATATTGATGCAATGTTTATTGTTACTTCACATAACTCTATTATAGTTAAAGAGCTTCTTTCCAACCCTAATATTAGTGTCTTAAGTTTTAAAAGAGCCAGAGCTTATAGTAGAAAATATACTTTTTTAGAAGCACTTACATTATATGAAGGAACACTTGACCTATATAAAAATTTACCAGATGAAAATATAAATCTTCTTTCAACTACTGCAAATCTTATTGTAAATAAAAACTTTTCTGATGAATTAAAAAGATTGCTTCTAAAAAGAGTTATTGAAGTACATAATAAAAAAGACCTCTTTGCAAAAGCTGACCAATTTCCAAATAGCCTTAATATAAAACTTGAAATGGATGAAGAAGCAAAAAGATATTTTGAATATGGTGATACTTTTTTAGAAAAAATTTTTCCATATTGGATAGCTTCAAATATAGATAGATTAAAGATTTTAATAATTCCTTTATTAACTCTGTTTTTCCCTTTATTTAAGGGAGTTTTTCCACTTTATAATTGGTCAATGAGATCTAAAATCTATAAATGGTATGATGAAATAAAAAAGATTGATAATCTAATTGAAATAATGAATAAAAAAGAGTTAGAAGATGAGTTAAAGAAAATAGAAAAATTAAGAGTAGAAATAAGTAAAGAGACTAAAGTTCCACTATCATTTATGGGAGAGTATTATAATCTTCAACTTCATATAAACCATGTAAAAGAGAGAATAATAAAGTTACTTTAGATATAATCATCAGCTAAAAAAATAGATAATTTAGAACTGAAAAAAGGAATAAGATTTGAGAATATTATCAGGAATTCAACCATCAGGAACTTTACACATTGGTAACTACTTTGGTGCTATTAAAAGAATTATTGAATCACAAGATGAGGGTAATTTATTTGCATTTATTGCCTCTTATCACGCTTTAACATCTGTAAAAGATAAGGAGATTTTAGAACAAAATACTTTTGAAGCTGCTGTGAACTTTTTAGCACTTGGAATGGATCCAGAAAAATCTACATTTTGGGTGCAACACCATGTAAAAGAGGTACTTGAATTATACTGGCTATTATCAAATCACACTTCAATGGGATTACTTGAAAGAGCACACTCCTACAAAGATAAAACTGCACGAGGTATTCAAGCAAATCATGGACTATTTTCATATCCAGTTTTAATGGCTGCTGATATTTTATTATATGATTCAAATATTGTTCCAGTTGGAAAAGACCAAGTCCAACATGTGGAAATGACAAGAGATATTGCAAACTCATTTAATCATGCATATAAAAAAGAGATATTTGTTTTACCAGAATTGAAAATTGATGATAATGTGGCAACTGTTCCTGGAACAGATGGAGCTAAAATGTCTAAATCATATGGAAATACTATTGATATGTTTGGTACTAAAAAAAGAGTTAAAAAACAAGTTATGGGAATTGTAACAGACTCGAAGGAACTTGATGAACCAAAAGAGTGGAGGGATTGTAATATTTACAAACTTTGTGAACTATTTATGAATAAAGAAGAGTTAAAAGAGTTACAAATAAGATATGCAACTCCAGGAGAAGGATATGGTCACTTTAAACTTACACTTCTAGACAAAATCAATGAACATTTTGCACCTTATCAAGAAAAAAGAGAACACCTTCTTGCAAACCCTAAAGAAGTACATGAAATTTTAGCTTTTGGAGCTTCAAAAGCTTCAAAAATTGCTAGTGAAAAAATGAGAGTATTAAGGGACATTGTTGGTTTAATATAAAATTAAATGTAAGAGATATATTTTAAGCTCTATCTCTTACAAATAAAAATCTGCTTATCAGCTTCTGCAAACTCATATAAAGAGAACTCTTTTATCTCCTCTATTATAAAGCCTACATTTTGTAAAAGTTTTTTTAAAAACTCTTCATCATAATAATATTGAGTGATAGAGTCTGACTGTTTTGTAAAACTTCTATTTTTATTTTGAGTAAATAGTGTAAGCTCAGTGACTAATTTTTCATCTTCAAAATTTGCATCAATAGCAATGAACTTATTATCTAAATCAATATTAATAGAACCTTGTACAAGCTCTTCAAATCCAAACAAAGAGTTTACATCAAAGATAAAATATCCATTAGTATTTAATACTTTATATATATTTTTAAAAAAGTTTTCAAGCTCTTGTTTTGGTATATAGTTTATCACATCAAAAATTGCAGTTACACAATCATATTTCTCTTCAACTTCTGATAAATCAATATATGCACAATTTTCAATACCCCTTTGTTTACAAGCTAAAATTTGTTCAGAGCTTAAATCTATTCCAAAAGATTTTTTATCATTGATATTTAGATTCTCTAAAAAATAACCTTGTCCACAACCAATATCTAAAATATTATCTAAATCATTTTCAAAAATAAAAGATAAGAACTGCCTATGCAGTTTTTCAATTGCTTCATCAAATTTTAAATATGGTTCTATTTTTGAGTATAGATTTAATCCCATTATAATACTGCTTCTATCTTCTCTTTTAAATCAAAGATTTTATCTTTCTTAGCATAATAAGAGTTCTTGTTTGCAATTAAATGAGCTGAGCTCTCCATAATAGTTGGACCTACTTCTAAACCATTTTGTTTCATTGTTGCACCTGTTTCAACAATATCAACAATACAATCTGCAAGATTAACTAAAGGAGCCAATTCAATAGAACCATAAAGTTTGATAATCTCTACTGCCATTGCTTTCTCTTCAAAATATTTTTTTGCAATTTTCTCATGTTTTGTTGCAACAGTAATTTGGCTCTTTGAAAAATCTAACTCTTGTCCTTTAATAAGTCCAAAGGCAACTTTACAACGTCCCAATTGTAAATCTAAAAGCTTTATTAAATCATACTCTTTCTCTTCTAAGACATCAAGACCAACAACACCTAAATCTGCTGCTCCATGCATTACATATGTTGGTACATCTTGATTTCTTACATTTAAAAATCTAAATCCAGACTCTTTTAATATTAATTTTCGATCTTCAAAAATAAACTCTTTTCCAAATGCTTTTTCAAACTTATCTAGAGTCTCTTCTGCAATTCTTCCCTTAGGCAATGCAATTGTTAGCATCAATTATCCCTTTCATATTTTCAAATACCAAATCTTCTTTATAGATGCAATTTTCAAAATATCTACTTAAAAATTCACCATCGCCACCTGTAAAAATTATTGATTGCTCTTTCGCAAGCTCTTTAATCGGTAAAATAATAGATTTCAAAATAGAATAAGAGATAGCATCTTGTGTACAAAGTGGGATTTTATCTAAATTTACCTTTGTGTTTATTTCATACCCTAATTTTAGTGATATTTGAGAATAAACCTCTTCAAACTTTTTAAGTCCTGGTAAAATCAAACCTCCTTTATGGATACTATCTTCCATTATATCAACAGTAATTGCACTTCCTGCATCTACAATAATTGAATCTTTTATTCCTGCACAAGCAATTTTTCTATCTAAACCCATCCCTTTATAATCTGTTTCAAAAGTTAGATACTCTTCTAAATTTATACAATCATCATATGTAGCTTTTAGTTTTTGGGTTGCACTCTCATTTACAGAAATGAAATATATTTTTTCATAAAATCTTGGTAAATTTTCATTTATAAAATACTTATAGTGTTTATTATCTACTAAAAAATGATAAGTAGTATTTCCAATATCACATAAAATCAACTCTAACTCTCCATTTTTCATTTTCCAAAATTTTTTTTGCTTTTGAACATAAAGGTGAACTTATAAATAGTTCTTTTACCTTAAAGTTATGATCTATAAAATCAATTAATCTTTGGTTTAGTTCTATTAAATCATTTGCATTATTTTTAATAAATCTACTTTTTGAATCAACTATAAAAATAGAGTAATACTCATTTTTAATTGATGTAGCTATATATATTTTTATTTTTTTTCTCGAGTTTAAATCTTTTGTTTTAATCTCTTTTATCTCTTTAAATATAATACCTTTATTATTAAAATACTCCGTTAACTCTTTCAAATATTACCTTTTTTCTTAGCTTGATATTATATTGAAATAACCTTATATTGACTTTGTTCTGTTATTTTTCATTATAAATAACTTGAATTTAATCATAAAAACTAACTCTAAGAGTTTATTTTAGAGTCTTATTTTAAATTTTAATATAAAAAAGCTACCTTAATATAATTTTGCTTTGATATAATAGTAAAATAAACCATCATCATAGGATTTTCGCTTGTTTTTTCGATCTTGGATTTTTTTAATATTTACATTCAGTGTTTTTTTATATGCACAAAATAAAGAATTAAAAGTATCGTTTGACCCAGACTATGCTCCATTTTCATATATTGAAAAAGATAAACCAGAAGGTTTATTAATTGAGTATTGGAAACTTTGGGCAGAAAAAAATAACTATAAAATAAAATTTGTAAATGGCAAACTATGGAATAATGCCATTGATTTATTAAAAAAAGGTCATGTGGATTTTTTCTTAGGAACATTCTCTTATCAAGATTGGATGAAAAGTTCAAATCCCTATTATCATACTCAAACTTCACTTTTTATACATAAAGATAGTAGTAAAGACCTTAGTAAAAACGGCTCATATATAATTGGTATAATTGGGAATGATTATAAAAAGTATATGGAAGAACAGTTTCCAAATTCAGAAATTATAATTTATGAAAATTATAAAACAGTTTTTAAAGAGTTTTTATCTAAAAAAATTGATTTGATTTATGATGATAAAACTGCAATAGAGTTTTATGCTCTTAGAAATGATTATTTTCATATTATACGTGCACTTGATTTATTTAATGATTTTTTTGAAATTAGAGCCATTGCAAAAGATGATAAATTAATTGATTTATTTAATAAAGGATTTGCTAATCTATCTACTAATGACCTATATGAAATAGAGAACAAATGGATTATAAATGAAAATCAAAGATTCTATAAAAGTAAAGATATAATCCTAAGCGAAGATGAAAAAGAGTTCATAAAAAATTATAAAGTAAAAATTGCTGCATCAAAGGTATGGAAACCTTTTAGTTTTGAAATTGAAAATAAACCAACTGGTATCTCATATGAGTTTTGGCAACTTATTAGCCAAAAGAGTGGATTAAAATCAGAATATACTTTTTTTCGTAATTTTACCTCACAATTAAACTCAATAAAAAATAGAACACATGATGTAATTTATGGTATAAACGAAACAAAAAAAAGAAAAAAATATGCTCTATTTTCAAAAAACTATTTTAGTTTTCCTCTATCAATAACAACTCTAAAAGATGAAAACTTTATTGAGGATATCTCTTATATTTTAAATAAAAAAATAGCTGTTGTTAAAAACTTTATTGCATATGAAATATTAAAAAAGAAGTACCCTCAACTAGATTTTTTACTTGTTGAAAATGTTGAAGAGGGATTATCTGCTGTTTCAGAAAAAGAGGCATATGCATTTATTGATACTAAACCAACAATAGAGTACTACATTAATAAATTAAGATTTGATGATTTAAAAATTACTGGAAATACTGGACTTGATTTTAATCTCTCTATAATGATAAGAAAAGATTATCCTATATTAAAATCTATTCTTGATAAAACTATTTCAAACTTGGAGCCTAAAGAGATTAGCACTATTATTACAAAATGGAATAATATCCATTTAAAAAAAGCCTATGACTATAAAAAAATTTGGCTAATTTTTGCTATCTTTATTATACTAATTGCTATTGTATTATATAAAGAGTATATAACATCAAAAGAGAATAAAAAACTTGAAAATCTTGTTGATGGAAGAACAAGAGAGTTAAAAGAACTAACACGAACTTTAGAACAGATTGTTGAAGATAAAACAAAAGAGCTAAAAAAAGTAAATTACATCCTTGATGAAGCACAAAAGATAGCAAATCTTGGAAGTTTTCAGTTTAATATAAAGAAAAAAAAGCTTATTTTTAGTGATACACTTTTTAAGCTGTTAAATTTAAAAAATGATATTGAACCAACATTTGAACTTGCTTTAAGCTTCGTACATGAAGATGATAAAAAAAAGGTTTCAAAAATTCTTAAGAAAGCCATTGAGAGAAGAAAAAATATAAGTATGGACTTTAAAATTTTAGTAGATGGAAAAATAAAATATATTCAATCAACTTCAAAAATTACAAAATTTGATGAAAAAAATAATCCAATTTTATTTATTGGTACAATTCTTGATTTAACAAAAGTTAAAACCTTAGAAAAAGAGAAAAGAGAAAAAGAGACAATCTTAGCACAACAAGCAAAAATGGCTGCAATGGGAGAAATGTTAGAAAATATTGCTCATCAATGGAGACAACCTTTATCAGTAATCTCTACTGCATCAACAGGACTTCAAGTAAAATTAGAATTAGAACAAAATATACCTAAAAGTACACTATTAGAGAATATTACAACAGTAAATCAACAAGCACAATATCTATCAAAAACTATTGAAGATTTTAGAAACTTTTTTAATCCAAATAAAATAAAACTTGAGTTTAATATAAAAAACTCAATTAAAAAAACAGTTCTTCTAATCGAACAAAAACTAAAAAATAACCATGTTCAAGTGATAGAAGATTTAGGGAGTATAAATGTTTCTACTCTAGAAAATGAGCTTATACAAGTATTATTAAATATCTTTAATAATGCAATTGATGCATTTAATACAGAAAAGAATAACTATATATTTGTTAAGACAAGAAGAAACAAAGATAATCTTATTATTGAAATTAAAGATAATGCAGGAGGAGTTGACCCTAAAATTATAAATAGAATCTTTGAACCATACTTTACAACAAAACACAAATCACAAGGAACAGGAATTGGGCTTTATATGTCCAATGAAATTATTACAAAACATCTTTATGGTTCTATAAATGTCATTAATAAATCATATACTTATGACAATATAAGTTGTTTTGGTGCTTGTTTTACAATAGAAATTCCCATTAAAGCAGAAAAAGAATTCACATAAGAGGAGATAACTTTAGAAAAAAATACCTCTATTATAGATGACATAATCTGTTACACCCTCCCATCAAACTAAACTATATAATAAATTTGTAAGAATAATTGGTGCTGTTAGATTAACATTAATAAGCTCTTAAATTTTAGCAAGTCCTGCTGGAAATGGAATCAACTGCCTTATAACTGGAATTAATCTACCTGAAAAAGTTGATATATCTCCATGTTTCGAAAAAAGCTTTCAGCTTTTTTATTATGATTATATAACTTCATACTAATTTGAAACTAATTTTAACCCAAGAATTGAAGCAATTAAGGTAAAAAGGAAAAATAGTCTTAATAAAGTAGCAGGTTCATTATAGAAAATGATTCCAATTACTATAGTCCCAAAAGCTCCAATACCTGTCCAAATTGCATATGCTGTTCCAATAGGTAATGTTTCTACTGCTTTTGTTAACATATAAAAACTTGATACTGCAAAAATTAGAAAAATTATTGTTGGTACAAGTTTTGTAAAATTGTCTGTTAGTTTAATCATTGAGGCAAATCCTACCTCCAAAACACCTGCTAATATTAAATATACCCATCCTGACATAGTTAATCCTTCAACTGTCTTTCTAAGAAAGATATCATCCTTTAGCTTAAAGATAACTTTCCTAGAAAGATAATTATAAGTATATTATGGTAATATTTTTATATGAATATAAAACAATTTGAATCAAACTTAGAAAACGTAAAAAAACTAAGCCCTCAAGTATTTAAAGAAACAATGCATATATCAGTTCCCTTTTTTGTTCTTCATAAAAAACTATATGAAAAAGGAGAAGATTTAATATCAAAAAAATTCAATATAAATCAAAGTGAATTAGATGTATTAGCAGCTTTATATTATATGGGGGATGATAATTTCATGATGACTCCAACAGAACTATATGATGTTATGCTTTTTTCATCAGGAGGTATGACAAAGCTTCTTAAAAAACTTGAAAATCGAAATTTTATAAGAAGAGTAGAAAGTAATATTGACAAAAGAAGTAAACTAGTTCAAATAACTGACTTAGGTATTGAAGTTACAATAAAATCTTTAAAAGATATTGTCTCTTTCGAAGATGAATACTTCTCTAAACTAAATGAAGATGAACAAAAAATATTCCAAAAACTTGTGTATAAAATGTTGAAGTAATAATATAAATACCCATATTTAAATGATATTTTTCCATTTGTAATTGGAATAGTTAAAAAGCTCCAAAAAGAAAACTCTTAATCTGTCTAAAAAGTTCTACTTACTTCTTTTTATTTCTAATCTTTGAGGTCTTATAGTAATATCTGTTATAACCCCATCAAACTCAACTATTTTTAAAACAGCATTTGCTATATCTTCAGCTAGTAAATAAGCATTTTTATTCTCTGCTGGTTCAAAATTAAATTCATCAAAAAAGTTAGTTTTAGTTAAATCTGGATTAATTGTACTTACTCTCACATCACTCTTTCTTAATTCTTCAAAAAGTGCAAGTCCAAAATCTCTTAATCCAGATTTTGTAGCTGTATATAGTGCAGAAAACTTTGAGTGTCTAGTTGCTTCAATAGAAGCAATGTTTATTATATGACCTTTTGTTTTCTTTAAACTTCTTAATAGTAAATTTGTAAGAATAATTGGTGCTGTTAAATTAACATTAATAAGCTCTTGAATTTTAGCAATTGAGATCTCTTCATGAGGTTTGAAAATCCCTACTCCTGCACAGTTTACTAATAAGTTAATATCTCTTTTTTTAACTAGCTCTTTTAACTCTTTTTCTAAATCTTTTATTTTATCTAATCTACTATTTAATTTTATTACTTCAAAACTATTTGTTTCTAAAATTTCACATATTGCTTTTCCAATTCCTGAAGAGTAGCCTGTTACGATTGCAGTTTTCATTTTATATAGCTTTATTGATTCGCTTATAATAAATTAGAGCACCAAATGCTACTAAAGCTAATAAAATATATATTATTGTTGTAAGATGTTCTTTTACTAAGACTTTATTATCTCCAATGTAATAGCCAAGTAGAGTTAAAATCACAACCCAAATAGAAGCTCCTAATGTGGTATATATTGAAAAACTTACTAAATTCATTTTAGCAAGTCCTGCTGGAAATGAAATCAACTGCCTCACAGCTGGAATTAATCTACCTGAAAAAGTTGATATATGTCCATGTTTTGAAAAAAAGTTTTCAGCTTTTATAATAGTTGATTCTTTAATAAAAAAATATTTTCCATATTTAATTAAAATTGAACGTCCAACATAAATTGCTAAAAAGTAGTTAAATAATGCACCTGCAAGAGAACCTGCAATACCACAAAAAAGTACCATTAACATACTCATTTCACCTTTATGAACCAAATAACCTGCTGGAATCATTACAACTTCGCTAGGGAAAGGGAAAAAGGTACTCTCTAAAAACATCATAACAAATATACCCAAATAACCTAAACTACCAACAGTGCTTACAATATAATTTATAATAGACTCTAACAACTTTATCAACCTTTATTATTTGAAAAAATATTAGCAAAATCTTTATTAATTTTTATTTTATATAGGTATTTATACTAATTTAATAGCTAAGAACTTAAGTAAGAATAGAATTACATACCCTCTTTTTATTATGTATAAATTCTATATTAATCTAATAGATACATTAAGATTAAATCTTAATGTATCATTATCTATTTTATTTCTGAAAGTAAATCTGGATTTATAACTAGATTCCTTACACCATGAGCATGATCTTCTTCAAAAACATTATTTTCACACCACTTACTTACAGATTCGATATTAACTTTTGCAACTTTTGGACGAACACTCCAAGTAACTTGTAAAGCAGAACCCTTTTCATTATAACTTGGACCAGTTGTTGAACCTTCATATACAATAGGTGTTCCTGTATTATTTGGAATATTTAATGCCTGTTGTAAACTATTTTTCACATCATACTTTGTAAGTTCATTAAAATCTAAAGCATTTTTATCATTTACAAGAACATATACTTGTGCTTCAACACGTAATTGAGGATTTTTTATCGAATCACTTAAGCACGCACCCAAAGTTGGTCCTGGATTAACTTGTGCAGTAGAATGTACATAATGTACTTCAATAGTATCTCCAGGATAAAGACTATTATTTTTATTTGAACATATTTTATTTTTTGTTGGTTTTAATTCTTTTTTACTTAATGTACCAGAATATTTGTATCCACTTTGATAACCTTTTCCATCACCATTACCAGCATAAACCGTAAACTCTCCACCTTTATGTTCAGCATTTTTATGAAAATGTATATTACATAAATTCATCTTTGTATAATCAGGTGCAGAATTAAAGATAATTTTATTATTTCCTTTTTTTGAATTAATATCTCTTGGTGATTGCGGACCAAATCCTTTGTTTTTCGTATTTTCATTAAGTTTTGAATATTGCATTTTAATAACACTATCTGATACTTCAACTGTATTTTTACTTGCAAAAAGATTTGTCACTAATAATGTAAATCCAACTAAAGTTAAAAAAAACTTTTTATTCATAAATATTCCTTTAAAATTTAAATTTGTTAGATTGTAGAACAATCCAACTTAAATAATAATTATTTTAGTGACTTTTAGATATTAATCTTTAGAAAATGTTTAAAATAAAAAATTAAAATATATATTTTATATTAGTTTATTGATTTTATCCATATAAGAGTTTTTCATAAAATCTTCCATTTGATTATTTGAGATATATTCATATTGATTAAATAAAGTCTTATTTTATAGTATTTATATAATCTAGAAGTATAAATTTATACAGTATTTTATACAACTAATTTGGTACAAAATATTAGATTCTTTTAAACCTATTGTATAAAACTAATATAATGGAATTACATTTGATGTTTTATAAAGTATTGCCTTCATTGTTTTTTAACATCCAAGAATTTTCTTTATCCAATACAATTATTGATAAACCATCTTCTTTATAAAAGTCTAATAATTCCTTTTTTAATATATCCCAAAGTTAAAGAATTATCTATTTGTCATTTTCCTCTTCTTATATTTTAAACTCTTGTTTTTCTTCAATTAATTTTTTATTCTCTCTTGTTGAAAGGTATGCAAGAGCAATAAGTCCAATTAAGAAACCTGGATAAAAAGAAAGTAATCCAGAAAATACAACCAAATGATTATCCATTTTTGAAGTAAGTCCTCTTTTTTTATAAATTGTATATGCCAAACAAAAAACAAAAAATGCACTAATACCTTTTAATATTTCTTTTATTATTTTATCATTCTCAACACCTATAAAACTTATTGTAAAGCCAGCAATAAATAAAAATATAGATAAAACAATCGACCAAATAATATAAAAAATTAATGCTTCAAAAAAATTATTTTTTACACTTAAGTTTACTATATTTTTAAACATCTTTAATCCTTAATAATTTTTCTTTTTAATATTAGAGGCTTCTATAAAACTTTAATTAGCCTTTTTAAACCATTTTATTACTTCAATCATATCCTTTTCAACACCTTTACCTTGTGAGCTTTTCTTCTCTTAATAATCTATTTTTTCTTTCATCATCTATCTCATATTCATATTTTCTAGATTCAATAACTCTTTGATTTCTCTCTTCTATTGCTATTTTATGTTTTAATGTTTTTTCTTTAAGTTTTACTTCTTCATTAATTGGTGCATTTTTTATATTACTTATCCAAGGTATATAAACTCTTCCTTTTTTTAAATATATTGAAACATATGACAATGATTTAAAATTATTATAGTTTTTATTTGAAACTCTAACTTTTTTTATCTCATTATGATTTTTCCAATTACTTAAATAGAAGTAGTATGAGGAACCTCCTCTCCTTGAACGACTTATATGTTTTTTGGTTATTTGACTTGTAAATATTTCAGGTCTAGAATTATCATAATCAATATTTACTTTTTCTAAACCAATAAAAGTTAGTAAAGTAAATCCAATATAACCTATAATTAAGACTTCTATTAAAACTAGATGTGTTCTTGAAGACCTTCCTAGAATATAAATAATTATAATTACAAAAGCAAAAATAAAAAAAGAAGCAATAAAAAAACTCAAGTTTACTAGACCCCCAGTTTCAACGAGATAATAAACATCACCAAATTCACTAGAAAGCATCAATAATACTGCAGTGATTAGTGATGCACTACTTATTGATAGAATAATCCCTGCTTTTAATATAAATTTATCTTTAAGTTCACTTCCTTTAATATTTTCTGCATCTTCTGCTAAAAAATCTAACAAATTAAATAAACAAGGAATTATAAGTTCTTTGTTAGAGTCTTTTTTACTCTTTTTAATATCTACCCAAAGTCTATTCCCTCTAAAATTGAAGCTTTTAAACTTTAATGAATTTTCTTCACATATTTGCAAAAGTTTTGATAATTCATCTTGTACATGTTTAGCAGATTTTAAATAAGAACATAATTTTTTGTCCTCTGTAACAATATAAAACTTATTATCAAACTCTTTACAATCTACTTGGCATTCAACTGAAAGACCGATAAATTTAAAAAATTTATCAATAACTGTTTCACGTTTTATTGTTAAATCAATTTTTAAATCTACTTTACTTTCACAACCTATTAGAAAACCACTTTTGGAATTGTTTCCACCTAGTATATACTCCCTTCCTTTATAATTATGAGTATATGCTTTCCAGTTTTTTTGAATTCGTTTATATATAAAAAAAATTGAAAAAGAAAAGATAGTTATAAAACCAAATAGAAACCACATATGAAAATTATTCCTTTATATTTAAATCTTACTCAATTTCAATCAAATTAATCTTACTTTTCATAATTTACCTTTAATTAAAACATAAATATATACTTGTTAATTTATGCTTAAGCCATTTTACTTAAATTATATTTAATATAAGATTATTTATTATTAAATTTTTAAAAAATTAAACTATATTTTAAGGTTAATGAAATCAATCAATGGCTTAAATTTAAACCTTTACAAGGAAGTTAATTAAATATTATGAGATATCTAAATATTTTCTATATTGATAAAATTATTAGAGATGCAGGTTTTGGTGGTTCTGCACCAATAATTGTTAGTGCAAATAATAAAGAATATGTTTTAAAAACAAAAGAAGATGGAATGCAACATAACTCTTTGGGTTTATTTAATGAATTATTAGCTTATCAAATTCTATCTGTATTAAACTATAAAATTTGTCCTCAACAAGTAGATTATCTTTATATTGATGAAAATTTTATTGAAATGGCAGAAATTGCATTCAATGAAAGTTATATAAAAGAAGAATCATATGAGAATATAAAAAATTCAGAAGCTAAATTTAGTCGTTGTAATGCTACTTTATCAGGAAGATATATATTAAAAGAGGTAGAAAATATTTTAGATACTAGTTTTCAATTAATTCATTCTGGTTCCGAAGAATCGGAAGACTTAATACAAAAACTATT
>CAYZST010000015.1:0-74807 GCA_964480765.1 uncultured Arcobacter sp.
TACAAAACATAAACAAACAATACGATATAAAAGTTATTTTAAAAGATGTAAATTTCACTTTAACACAGGGACAAAAAATTGCAGTAATTGGTCAAAATGGACAAGGGAAATCTACTCTTTTTAAAATAATTATGAAACAAACAGAACCAGATAGTGGAGAGATTTCTATTGATAAGTCTTTAAAAATTGATATGCTTGAACAACAACCAAAATTTAAAGCAGGAATTAATGTAAGAGAAGCAATTGAAGCTCAACTTATTGAAATTAAACAAGCTAAAAATGAGTATGAAAAGATAACTTTAAAACTTACTACTGATTATGAGAATGAAGAGCTTCTAAAAAGACAAAGTGAACTTGTCACATATATAGAGTTTCATAATGCTTGGGATTTAGATAATATGATAGAAAGAGTTTTAAAAGAGTTTAAACTAAAACAATACGAAGATAAAGATGTAAATCTTCTTTCTGGTGGAGAGCAAAGAAGAGTTAGCTTAGCAGGTCTTCTACTAAAAAAACCTGATGTTCTTCTACTTGATGAACCAACAAATCACCTTGATGTTTATATGGTAGAGTTCTTAGAAAGTTTACTTTTAAAAAATAATTTCACTCTTCTATTTATCTCTCATGATAGATATTTTATTGATAATATAGCTACATCAGTTGTTGAAGTTGAGGGAGGTAAGCTTAAAAAGTTTAATGGTGGATACTCTTCATATTTACAACAAAAACAACAACTTTTAGAAAATATGCAAAAAGATCATGAAAATCTCCTAAGACTTGTAAAAAGAGAAGCTCATTGGATGCAAAGAGGAGTTACAGCTAGACGAAAAAGAAATGAA
Organism: uncultured Arcobacter sp.; assembly: GCA_964480765.1. GTDB lineage: Bacteria > Campylobacterota > Campylobacteria > Campylobacterales > Arcobacteraceae > Halarcobacter. The sequence goes on from CAYZST010000015.1 coordinate 840, forward strand.
AGAAGAAAAGCTGAATACTTTGAACTAAAGAAAAAAGCTAAATCAAATCCTTCAGTTATTAGAAAGATGAGTTTAGAACTCCAAAGAGAACAAAAAGCATTTAAGCATGAAGAGAAACAACAAAACAGAAAAAAAATGCTTTATGAATTAGATAAAATATGTAAAAGTTTAGGAGGAAAAGAGTTAATTCATAACTTTACAACTAGAATTCTTCAAAAAGATACAATTGCAATAGTAGGTCCAAATGGAAGTGGCAAATCTACACTTTTAAAAATCTTTATGGAAAAACTAAAAGTCGATAGTGGTAGATTTAAAAAAGGTGATTTTAATATTGGATATTTTGACCAACAAAGAGAAATGTTAGATGATAACAAAAATTTGATGGAAACTTTTTGTCCTAATGGAGGAGATAGAGTTATTCTTGATGATGGAAGAAGTCTTCATGTTTTTGGATATCTTAAAAATTTTCTTTTTCCAAAAGAGTATCTTGATAAAAAAATTGGCTTATTAAGTGGTGGAGAAAAAAATAGAGTTGCACTTGCCCTACTTTTTACTAAAAAAGTTGATTGCCTAATCCTTGATGAACCAACAAATGATTTGGATATTCCAACAATTAATATTCTTGAAGAGTATTTACAAAATTTTCAAGGAGCACTAATTTTTGTATCACATGATAGATATTTTGTAGATAAGATTGCTAAAAAACTCTTTGTATTTAAAGGAAACTCACAAGTAATTGAAAGTTTCCAACCCTATACTGAATATTTAGAAATAGAAAAAGAATTAAAAGATTTAGAAACTCTTGAAAAAGAGATAACTAAAGAGCAAATATTAAAACCTAAACAGAATGAGAAAAAACAGACTAAACTATCATACAAAGACCAAAGAGAGTATGATATGTTACCAAAAGAGATTGAAAAACTTGAAAAAAAAATTGAAGAGATAAATCAATGCCTTGCAGATCCTACTTGCTATGAACAAAAGGGAATTATTACAGTTTCCAAGGAGCTTGAAGAGACAGAAAGCAAATATGAACAAAAAGTAGAGAGATATTTAGAGCTTGAAGAATTGCTTGAAAGCTTTAACGCATAATTAGCTATAATATTAAAATATAATTTAATATAAGGGAATTTAATGAGTTTAAAACAACAATTAAAAGATGATTTAAAAATTGCAATGAAAAAAAAAGAGCTTGTAAAAAGAGACTCAATTAGAGCTATTAACACTATGATTAAACAAATTGAAGTAGATGAAAGAAGAGAGCTAAATGACGAAGATGTTTTAAAACTTATTCAAAAAGGTATTAAACAAAGAGAAGAAGCAATCTCTCAATATAAAAATGCAAAAAGAGATGATTTAGTTCAAAAAGAACAAGAACAAATTAATGTATTTAAAGAATATATGCCAAAACAATTAAGTGACGAGGAATTAGAGTCTAGATTAAAAAGTTTAATTGAAGAACTTGGTGTAACATCTATAAAAGATATGGGAAAAATCATGGGACAAGCAAGCAAAAAATTTGCTGGTATTGCAGATAGAAAAAGAATTAATGAAATGACTAAGAGTCTTTTAGAATAGTTTAAGCAGGAATGTTTATGAATATTAATGAAATAAATGAGGTTCTAAAAGAGACCTTAATAAACTTAAAAAGAAAAAATATACCCGCTACTCCAAATGAATACCATAAAGAGTTTTGTCAAGTCTCAAAAAAATACAATCTCTGTATAAAAGAGTGTGAACAGTTTAAAGAGTTAGTTAGCAAGCTTAGTAGAAATGAACAAATGGAAATTAAATCAAAAAATATTTCAACATTTGAAGATATGATTCCAGTTTTATTAAAAAGAGTATCAAAAAATAGAGTAAACACTCTTGCAGAACTTTTTCGAAAATCTGTTACTCCATCGATTAGTATTGATTTAGATGAAGATTTACAAAAGTTTTCTATTAAAATAGGAAACTCTCCTGCTTTACTTTTTGAAAAAGATATTCAAAAAGAGATGCAAAAATTTATAACAAAAAGATTTGAAGCGGATAAACAAGTAGTTAAACAAAAAACATCGGATATTGCAAAACTTCTTACTCTTATGGAGCAATATTTTAATGATGCTATACATAGTAGTGGTATAGGTTCAAAAGAGGTATCAAACATAAAATCTCAAATTCAATCAATAGATTTAGAAAAAAATGGTTTTAAAGAACTCTCTAATTTACAAAGCCAATTAATTGATGCAGCTTTATCAATTGAAAATGAGATGTCCAATGTTGGTGAAAAATTCTCATCTGGTAAAACAAAAATTGAATCTCTTGAAGAGAAAGTAAGAAAGTTAGAGGTTGAACTTGATAGAACAAGAGAAGAGAGTACAAAAGATCATCTTACAGGACTACTTACTAGAAAAGCATATGAAGAAGCAATAAAAAAAATAGAGAGTGAATTCTCTAGAAATAATACTCAATATGCTGTCATTTTCTTTGATATTGACCACTTCAAAACTATAAATGATAATTATGGACACGATGCAGGAGATATTATCCTTTCTACCTTTGCAAAAGTATTAGATAAAAATACAAGAGACCTTGATACATTAGGAAGATATGGTGGAGAAGAGTTTATTGCAATTGTTCATTTTAATCTTAAAAGAGAGCTTTTAAAATATTTAAAAAGAATAAAAACAATTATTAATGAAAATAGCTTTATTTATAAGAATCAGAAAATAAAAGTTACCTTTTCTGCTGGTGTTGCTATTAGAAATAATCATGATAGCTATGAAGGAACTATTCAAAAAGCAGATTTTCTACTTTATGAAGCAAAAGAGGCTGGAAGAAACAAAATTATTATGGAAGATGGTACAACTATCTAAACTTTTAAAACAAGTTTTTTATTTAAAACAAAAAAACTTGTTTTATCATCAATAAAAATCTCATTAAGATACCTTTTTTTCTTTATAGAATCTATATCTTAGATTCTCTTTCATACTTAATATTTAACTTATCCTTCTAAACCATATAAACCAAAGAAATATACATATCACTTTAATAAAAAGTGTCACAACTTTAAATATCACTAAACTTTATTTATGTAAAATAAGTTTATATTAGATTTTTATTGCTTTTTGATTTTTTAAAGCATATGTAAACAACTATCTACATATGTATAAGAGCTAAAAAAAAGAGATGTTTAATATTTTAAAAGAATCAATTCTATATTATTAGAGCTAATAGTTTTAAAGTTATTATTAAAGATTTTTATACTTAATCATGTTTCTAATATTAATATAATTTTTTATATAATACAAAATATATTTTACAAAAGGAATTTTGTTTGGCTTTATTAGATAACAATAAAGATGTACTACCTTTAAGTAGTATAGCAGAACTTTTAACTGCAAAAGTAAGAACTCTTAAAATGTATGAGGAAAAGGATTTATTACCTCCTAAAAAGGAAACAAAAAAACTATATTCAATCAATGATATAAAAAAAATTTCATTTGTGCACTATTTAGCTAGTGTAAAAAAAATTAATGCAAATGGAATAAAATATATAAATGAAATGTTAGAAAATAACATGGATGAAAAAAACAAAACAGAGTTTTTAGATATAGTTGAACAAAAACTTGAAAGTCTTTCAGGATCTGAAGTTACTGATATTGAAATTATTTAAGAGTTTTTAAAACAATAATCTATATAAGTCTAAAAACAGATTAACAATTGACTTAAATAATCTTTTCTTGCCCTATTCTATATAGGGCAAAATCATATTTAATTGGATCATTTTTATCAAACTCTTTTAATTTTTCAGTTACTAAAAGTGCAGATTTTAAATCATAAGTTTTTCTATTTAGAAGTCCTAGTTTTTGAGAAACTTGAAAAGTATGAGTATCTAAAGGTAAGATTAAATCACTTTTATTTACTCCCTTCCACAAACCTAAATCTAAGCTATCACTTCTTACCATCCATCTTAAAAACATATTCCATCTTTTATATGGAGCATTGCCTATATGTTTAATCTTATTATCTTTATCTCTTTTAAAAGGACTTGAAACCAAAAATTTGAAACCTTGAGAACTATAAGAAGACTCTTTATGTATTTTTCTTATTAAACTATCAATACCTTCTAAAATATCATTCTCTTTTCTATATGCTTCTAAAAATATCTCTTCTAAACTATACTTTTTTTTCATTTTTGCAAAGATTTTAAAAATAGTTATAATATCTTCATTATTTTGAAACCTATAATAAAATCCATCTAAATTTGCTCTTATTTTTTTTTCATCTTTATTAAGTAGTGTAAAATCTAAACTTTCTAAGAATTTTACAATTTGTTTTGCATTTCCATATCCAAAAAGAGCACATAAAAGTATTGCATACTCATCCTTATATCTATTTGCTATAAATAAAGGATCGGGTTTATCATAGCTTAATTCATAATTACTATTTCTACAATTACACTCTTTGTCTAAAAGTTTTTTAATTTTTTCCATTGCATATCCAAATAAAATTAATTATTTATACAAAAAAAAAAATTAATTATAGTTTAAGAATAGCTTAATTTTATTATTTACCACTATAATAATAAGTATTCTGTAATTAGTTTAAGTTATAATTTTATAACAACTATTACTTAAAGGATCAAAAATGATGACTTTTAAATTATTTTTTAATAGTCTTAAGCTACTTGGTGGAATTAGTATTATTGCAATCCTAATCCTTACAAATTTAATTTTTCAACAAAGTAAAAAGATTGAAGCAATTGAACAAAACAAATTATTGTCATTTCAACTTACTGATGAATTAAGACAGAGTTCTGATGACTTAACAAGACTTGCAAGAACTTTTTCGGCAACAGGTGATCCAAAATATGAAAGTATGTATTGGGATATAATAAAAATTAGAAATGGGGAACTACCAAGACCAGAAAACTACCATAGAATATATTGGGATTTAGTTCTAGAGTATGGGGATAAACCAAAACCAGATGGTGAAAAAATCAGTTTAACTAAAATGTTAGAAGATGTTGGTATTACAGGAAATGAGTTTGCCCTTTTAAATGAAGCAAAGAAAAACTCTGACGGTCTTATAAAACTTGAAACCATCGCTATGAATGCAGCTAAAGGACTTTTTCAAGATGAAAATGGAGAGTTTACAATAAAAAAAGAGCCTGATTTAAACTATGCAGTTAAACTTGTTCACTCTAATGAGTACCATATTGAAAAAGCTAAAATTGTTAAACCTATTGACAAATTTATGGAAGTTATGGAAGAAAGAACATCAATAAATGTTGAAAAAGCATTAGCTAAAAGTGATGTTTATTTAACAATCCTAATATCTTTTCTTATAGTTTCTATAATTTTATTCACATTAGTTTTCTATATTAATAGAAACAAAATTAAAGACTTATATTACTTTAAAGATGAATTATTAAAATTCTTTCAATACTTAAATAATGAAATAGAGTATCAAGGAACAATTGAACTTAAATCAAATGATGAAATTGGTTCTATGGCAAAAATTGTTAATGAAAATATAATCCACACTAAAAACTCGATTGAAAGTGATAGAAAAGCAATTGATGAAACAATTAAAGTCCTAGGAGAGATTGAGAAGGGAGATTTAAGTCAAAGAGTTCATGTAGAGACTAATAATCCTACTTTAGAAGAGTTAACAACACTATTAAACAAAATGAGTGAAAATATGGAGAAAAATATTAACTCTATTTTAGAAATATTAAATGAATACTCAAACTTTAATTATAGAAATAAAGTAAACACAGACGGGCTTAAAAAACATCTATTAAAGTTATCAGATGGAGTTAATAATGTAGCTGATGCTACAACAGAGATGCTAACAGAAAATAAAAGAAGTGGTTTAATTTTAGGTCAAAGTAGTAATATTTTACTAGAAAACGTAAACTTACTTAATACAAACTCAAACAGTGCTGCTGCTGCTTTAGAAGAAACCGCTGCTGCTTTAGAAGAGGTGACTTCAAATACTTCTAATACAACTAATAACATTATACAAATGTCAAATTATGCAAAAGAAGTAACAGATTCAGCAGAGATTGGAGAAAAATTAGCAAATGAAACAACTGATTCTATGGATAAAATTAATGAACAAGTAACATTAATTAATGAATCAATTACTATTATTGATCAAATTGCTTTCCAAACAAATATTCTTTCATTAAATGCAGCTGTTGAAGCTGCAACTGCTGGTGAAGCTGGAAAAGGTTTTGCAGTAGTTGCTCAAGAGGTTAGAAATCTTGCAAGTAGATCTGCTGAAGCTGCTAGTGAAATTAAAACATTAGTTGAGAATGCTACAACTAAAGCAGATGAAGGGAAAAGAAAAGCAAATGAAATGATTAATGGATATAGTGATTTAAAAACCTCTATTTCTAAAACAACAGAGATTATCAAAAGTATTGAGACTGCTTCAAGGGAGCAACAAACAGGAATTAATCAAATTAATGATGCAATTAATTCGCTGGATAAACAGACTCAAGAAAATGCAAGTATTGCAAATCAAACTCAAGATATTGCAAATCAAACAAATAGCATAGCAAGACAGATTGTTTCTAGTGCGGATGAAAAAGACTTTAACGGTAAAAATTCAATAGAAATATAAGACTTTTTAGTCTTATATTTCATTTATAACATATGATTTTGATATAATAAAATCAAAAAGAGTTGTTTTAATGAAATATAATGAATTAAAAAGTTTAATCCAAGAAACAAGAACAACTAGAAGATTTAAAAAAGATGCAAAAGTAACCCTTAAAGACTTAAAAGAGATTATTGATTTAGCACGTATAACTTCTAGTGCAAAAAATAAGCAACCAATTAAATATCTTCTAGTAACACAAACAGAAGCTGTACAAAAACTATCTAAAACTGCTACATGGGCAGCTCATTTAAAAGATTGGAACCAAAGTGAAGATGAAAGACCAAGTGCATTTATAATCATGCTAAATGATCAGATGATAGATGGTTTTCCAATGTTTGATGCAGGAACTTCATTTACAGCACTAAGTCTAGCAGCCAAAACAAAAGGATTAGCAACAGCACCTTTAGCCTCAATTGATAAAGAGCTTTGTAGAAAACTTTTTATAATTCCTGATTGTTATGATGTGATGATAGGTATTGCAGTTGGTGTTGGAAATGAAGAGATAAAGCTAGTTGATACCCAAGATTTTGATACTAACTATTATAGAGATAAAAATCAAACTCACTATGTACCTAAAAGAGCTTTAGAGCAAATTATTGTTGGAGAGTATTAGGAATAAAAAATGCAAAATATTTTAATTACAGGTTGTTCAACTGGTATTGGATATGAAACAGCAATTGCACTAAAACATAATGGCTACAAAGTATATGCAAGTGCAAGAAAAGATGAAGATGTAGCACAGCTAAAAAGACTTGGATTGAATGCACTTAAAATTGATGTGACAAAGAAAGAGGATATTAGCTTAGCTTTAGAGTATATTATAAAAAAGGATAAAAAGTTAGATGCTATATTTAATAATGCAGGTTTTGGACAACCAGGAGCTGTGGAAGATATTACAACAGAAGTTTTAAAAGAGCAGTTTGAAACAAACCTATTTGGATTGCATGAAGCAACAATACAAGCTATGAAAATTTTTAGAAAACAAGGATATGGGAAGGTTATACAACACTCTTCTGTTCTTGGAATCATCTCTTTAAAATTTAGAGGTGCTTACAACGCTTCAAAATATGCTATTGAAGGACTTGCAGATACTATGAGACAAGAGCTTATTAATAGTAACATCCATATTTCAACAATTAATACTGGACCTGTAACTTCAAAATTTAGAGAAAATGCACTTATTAAGTTTAATGAAAATATAGATATAGAAGATAGTTACTTCACTTCCATATATAAAGAAGAGCTAAAAGTTAGACTTGAAAATGATAAAGATGATACACCTTTTAATCTTCCAGCTAGTTCTGTTGCAAATGTAGTTATTAAAATCATGCAAAGTAAAAAACCAAAACCAAGATATTATGTGACAACAGCTACACATCTACTTGGATTTTTCAAAAGAGTTTTAAGTACAAACTTACTTGATAAGCTTTTAAATAGAATATAAAGAAGGAGTTAAACTCCTTCTTTTTAGTTTGTATAAGTTTTCCCGTAAAATCTTATTACTGCATAAATAAATGCTAAACCAAGTGGTAATAGCACATAAACAGATACTCCAAATGCTGCTGGTAAATATCCAAATACTATGGCAACAAATCCTACAAATAAAGCATAAGGTAACTGGGTAGAAATGTGGTCCATATGATTACAAGATGATGCCATAGATGACAAAATTGATGTATCTGAAATAGGAGAACAATGATCTCCAAAAATAGCCCCTGTAAGCACTGCACCAACATTTAATACGATATAGTTATGTAAGTCTGCTCCTTCAAGTCCAGTATGTATTCCAATTGCACTAGCCAATGGAATTGTAAGAGGCATTAGAATACCCATTGTTCCATATGAAGTTCCAGTTGAAAATGAGATAATAGAACCAAGCACAAAAATAATTGTTGGTAAAATAAACTGCGGTGTTGAGTTAGATAAAACAGATACTAAATATGCAGCTGTTCCAAGCTCTTTCATAACAGCACTTAAAGACCAAGCAAGAATAAGAATTACAGCAGTAATTACAAGTGCTTTTACTCCATATACCCAAGTCTCAATAGCTTCATGTAATGAAAAAATCCTTTGTTGTAATCCCATACCAATAGCTACAAGAGAGGCCAAAAGTGCTGCTTCAAAAATTACAATTGAAGCATCAGCTGCACCAAATGCTACTTGAATAGAAGCAAAAGAGTAAGGGTCGGCTTGTAAAGCTTTTAAACTATCTCCTTCTAAACCACTTACACCATTAATATAAAATCCTATAATAGCAACAACAATAAGAACCATAATAGGAATAATTGCATTATAAATAGAGTAAGTTATACCATCTTTTGGCATCATAAAAGAGTTCTCTTGATTCATAAGAGAAGAATCAGTCTTTGGGTTTGTAACTTGCCCTTTTTCATAAGCTCTTTTAGCTGCTTTATGCATTGGTCCAAACTCTCTTAAAGAGAGAGCTGAAAAGAAAACAAAGGCAAGCATTAAGATATTATAAAATCTATAAGGAAGTGTTTCAACAAAAATTGCAAAAGCATTTACTTCTGTTTGACCAATAGAAACATATGCATCTTTGATAAGTGATAATTCATATCCAACCCAAGTAGAGATAAGAGCAAGTCCCGCAATTGGAGCTGCTGTTGAGTCAATAATAAAGGCTAATTTCTCTCTTGCAATCTTTAATTTATCAGTTACAGGTCTCATAATTGGTCCCACAACTAAAGAGTTTGCATAATCATCAAAAAAGATAAAAAATCCCATAATCCAAGTATAGACTTGTGCACTTGCAGGAGATTTAGCTCTTGCAGCTAGTTTTTCGGCAATTGCTCTTGGTCCTCCCATTTTAGTAATAACAGCAATTAAACCACCAATTGTAAGTACCTGAAGAACAATACCTGCATTCCATGAATCAGCAAGTGAAGCAACCATTTTTCCTGACATATCAACAAAAGCATTGAAAAATGAACCAAAAATATTCTCACCACTTATGTTTACCATAAATGTACCTGTAAAAATACCCATAAAAAGTGAAAATATTACATTTCTTGTAACAAAGGCTAAAACAATTGCAATCAATGGAGGAAGAAGTGTTAAAGCACCAAAAGCTACCGCATTACCTTTAACATCTGCAAAAAGTATTGTAGGTAACAAAAATGAAACAACTAATAATTTAATAGTAGTACTCAAGGTATTCCTTTTTCTTAAAATAGCTTGAATTATACACTAAGTTGTTTAAAAATCACAAAAAAGTTATATCATAAAATTTACTACTAGGCTCAAATATTTAATTTTTAAAGCAAAGTTTTTTAACTAAACGCTTTGAATTTCTCTTGAATTTACTTTTTGTTGTAGATTATCAGAAATTTGCATTAAAAAAAATGTAACAATAAAAATCATAAGACCAGGGAAAAAACTTACCCACCAAGCTATATCTATAACTGCTTTTCCATCACTTAATAAACTTCCCCATGACATAGAAGGAGGATTTATTCCAAGCCCTAAAAAAGAGAGTCCAGACTCTGCTAATATTGCTCCACCTACTCCAAAAGTAAATGAGATTAAAAAAATCGGAGCTAATAGTGGTGCAAAATATTTAAAAATAATCTTTATTTTAGATACCTTTGCTAGTTTTAAAATTTTTATATATGGTCTATTTCCAATTGCAAAACTCTCACTTCTAATAAGTCTTGCCATTCCCATCCAACCAGTAATTGAAATTACAATTATAAGTACTAATGCTGATGCTTGAATATATGATACAAGTGCTAAAAGAAGAAAAAAAGTTGGAAATGTTAAAAATAGGTCAATCATAATTGTAATACTTTTATCAATATTACCTTTAAAAAAACCTGCATTTATACCAATAAAAAGTCCAACTAGAGATGCAATAGCCGCACTTAAAAAGCCAATAATCAAAGAAGTTTGTCCACCAATTAAAACCCTAGCTAAAATATCACGTCCTAATCTATCTGTACCAAATAAATGCTCAAGTGAGGGGGCTTGAAGTATTTTAGTTGGGTCTAATTCATATGGTGAAACTGTATAAAAAAACGGCATAAAAAATACCAATAAAACAAGAATACTTAAACTTATAATTACCGTTTTAATCATTTGTTACTCTTTTTTATATGTAAAGTATGATAAAGAGCTTTTACCAAATTTTTTTGTTTTATTTAATGAAAATTTTCCTAAAAATTGAGGGATTTTTAAAATTGAAACATGTTCAATAATTATCATATAGATATTATCATTTTCTATCTCTTCAATAATTTTAAATGATTTTGTATAAATATCCTCCATACCATCTCTATAATCAAAGGGTGGGTCAATATATATAATAAGTTCATTACTTGAATTTTTTAAATTTCTAATAATAGCAGGGGTTTGAATGAAGGTATCTCCTAGCATAGTTTGACACCTATTTTGGTCTACACTTTGACAATTTTTAGTTAAAACTTTATAAGAGTTTTTATTAAGCTCTACAAAATATGCCATTTTTGCATCCCTACTAATTGCTTCAAGACCTATACTTCCACTTCCTGCAAAAGCTTCAATAAAAATCTTATCAATTATATCAAACTGCAAAACATTAAAAAGTGACTCTTTTAATCTAGCTTTTGAGCTTCTTGTAATATCTAAACTTGGAAGTTCTAACACCTTACCTTTATATTTGCCCGCAATAATTTTTGTTGTTGGTTTATTATTTTTCATATCTCTCTTATTAATTTATTTTTCCCTATTATAATCAAAAATTCTTGAGTGTTTAATTTGTAAAAAATAAAAATTCTTCACTATAATCAAAAATAGACATTCTCTTTGCTATAATTTTTTAAAAAATATAAAGAGATAATTTGTCAAGAAAAAAATTAAAAAAAATATTACCAACTCATGAAAAAATTAAAGAACAAAAGTTTTTAAAAATATTTGGAATCTTTTTACACAAAACAGAGATTTGGAGTCTTTCAAGAAAAAAAGTTGTTACTGGTGTTCTTATAGGTATTTTTGTAGCTGCTTTGCCTATGCCTTTTCAAATGGTTTTAGCTGCTTTCCTAGCAATTATATTTAACGCAAATTTGCCAATTAGCTTTGCACTTATTTTTATAAGTAATCCTTTTACTATGCCTCCACTTTTCTATTTTGAGTATAAACTTGGAAATTTTATATTAAACCTTGAAAATCCCATTGAATTTAACTTTAATTCAATGTATGAAAATTTCGACCAAATAGCACTATCCCTTTGGACAGGTGCTATTGTGCTTGGAGTTTTTTCAAGCATTATATGTGCTATTACTATAAACTTCTTATGGATATATAATGTAAGAAAAGATAGAAGAAAAAAACAATCCAATTAAAATTTATTCTATAAATATATAGTTATGCGTTAAGCTAAAGCTTAACGAGCATAACTTTGAGCTCGTAATTCTCTGATTACATTAACCTTGATTTCTCCAGGATACTGAACTTTTTCTTCAATTTCTTGAGCAATCTCAGTTGCCAATAATATTGCTTCATCATCATTTACTAACTCAGCTTTAACTATTACTCTTACTTCTCTACCAGCATTAATTGCATATGCATTAATAACACCTGTCTTAGAAGTAGAGATATTTTCAACCTCTTCAACTCTTTTTAGGAAACTTTCAAGAACTTCTCTTCTAGCTCCTGGTCTTGCAGCACTTAATGCATCAGCGGCACATACAGCGGCACTTTCAACATTAATTGGCTCTTCATGTCCATGATGAGCATAAACAGCATTAATAACAGTATCTGGTTCATCATATCTTCTGCAAATTTCTGCACCTAAATCTACATGAGAACCTGGCATATCATGAGTTAAAGCCTTTCCTATATCATGTAAAAGACCTGCTCTTCTTGCTAAAATTGCATCTCCACCCATTTGTACTGCTAATAAACCAGCTAGGTTTGCAACTTCTAATGTATGTTTTAGAGCATTTTGACCATAAGAAGCTCTATATCTTAATCTTCCAACAAGTTTAATTAGCTCTGGATGCATAGATTTAATTCCTAACTCCATAACTACATCTTCGCCTTCTTTTAAGATATTTTTATCAAACTCATGTTTAACTTTATTATAAATCTCCTCAATTCTTGCAGGTTGAATTCTTCCATCTTCAAGTAACTCTTGAATAGTTTTTGTTGCAATTGCTCTTCTATATAAATTAAAAGATGAGATTGTAATTGTATTTGGAGTATCATCAATAATGATATCAACACCTAAAAGCATCTCAAGAGTTTTAATATTTCTCCCTTCCTTACCAATAATCTTCCCCTTAGTCTCTTCATCATTAAGTGGTAAATTATTAATAAGTCTTTCAGCAGCAAACTCACCCGCATATCTTGTAACTGCTTGAGAAAGCATATTATTTACTTCATCTTTTGCTTTTCGTTCAGCCATTTTATATTTTTTTCTAAAAATTGAAGCAATCTTTGCTCTACTATCTTCTTTAACTTTTTCAAGCATTAAATTTTTTGCTTCCTCTTCAGTAAGTCCAGAAGCATTTTCTAATACTTTAATTGCTTTTGCTATTTTCTCTTCATATGTTTTTTGTTGTCTTTTTAGACCTTCTTTAATAGTTGTAATTTTTTCATTTTTTTCAACTATTTCTGCTTTTTGTTCCTTGATTATTCTTAGTTCTGACTCAAGATGATGATTAAGTTCATTCTCCTTCCTCTCAATCTTTGACAGCATCTCATCATACTCTCTTCTAGCAGCCTTAAACTCTCTATCATAATCTTTTTTTGCCTTAATTTGTGCATCTTTTAGGAGAACTTCAGCTTCATGCTCTATAACCTTAGCTTTTGCTTTTGCTTGTTCAATATAGATATCAAATTTGGCTCTGTTGATTTTTTTCACAACAAAAACAGTTATTGCAATAGTAATTATTATAGTAACTATTTCTGCAAATAATAATTCAGACATATCAAAACCTTAACTTGTAATTATAAGATCAGCTTGAATATCATATTGATTAGATAGTTTTTTATCGGATTTACAAAGAGTTAGTTGAGTAAAAATAATAAAAGGTTTATAGTTTAATCCATCAAAAAATCTGTCATACATTCCCTTCCCAAAACCAATTCTTTTGCACTCTTTATCAACTCCTACAACAGGAACTATTGCAAGATCGATTCTTTTATGCCTAGAAAAAGAGTTTTTAGGCTCTTTGATACCAAATTTTTTAACCTTTAAAGGTAATCTATATTTTACTAATTTAAAACTGTCCTCAACCATAAAAGGAACAAAAATATTAATCTGTCTCTTTCTTAAGTCATTTATTAAAGGAAGTACATTAACTTCCAAACCCATAGGAATATATAACAAAACATCTTTTGGTTTATATATATCTATAAATTTTTTTAATTTTTTTACTGTCTTCTTGTCTTTATAAACTTTCAAAAAACGGCTTGAAAACTCTAATCTTTTTATACACGATTCCCTAAAATCACTTTTGTGACTTCCTACCATATTTAAGCCTTACTTAGGTAAAATTCTTACCTTATAAACATTTTACCACTAAGGAATTAAAATGCAGTTTAAAAAAATAGTATTTTTTATAATTTCTGTAACTATACTATTTATGGGATGTGACTCAAAAAATGAAAAAAATACAGAAAAGAAAGAGACTATTGACGAAAAGAGAAGTACATACAAGTTGATTGATCAAGATTTACAAGAATTAAATCTACAAAAAACAGAAAATGAATTGGTCTTTAATGAACTAAAAGGAAAAATTGTATTACTGAATTTTTGGGCAACTTGGTGTCCTCCATGTAAAGTAGAAATTCCACATTTAAATAAATTAAAAGAAAAATACTCACAAGAGCTTGAAATTGTAGCAATTACAATGGGAGAAAAAAAAGGGGGATTAACTTCTAAAGAGAAGTTATTTACTTTTATTGAAGAGTATCAAATTAATTATATAGTAACAAATACTAAAACTAACTATGATTTAGCTGATGCAATGGGAGGAATTAGTACTATTCCAACAATGTTTTTATTTGATACAAATGGAAAACTTATTCAAAAATATGTTGGGCTTGTTCCCCCAGAGATGTTAGAAACAGATATAAAAAAAGCTTTAGGAAAATAAGATATGCTTAGTTTTTTTAAAAAGAAAGAAGAGTCTCAAATAGAAGAACAGGTTGAAGAGAAAAAAGACTTTTTTTCAAAAGCTTTAGAAAAAACTTTTGAAAATATAAAATCAATCGTCCCTCAAAAACAAGAGAAGATTCCCTTTGATGATATAGAAGAGCTTCTAATTGAAGCAGATATGGAGTATGAGATTATTGAAAAAGCAATGGATGGTCTTCCAGAAATGATTACAAGAAAACAGTTAAGACATAGACTTGTAATGCTATTTGAACATGCACCTATTATTGATCTATCTAACTTACCTAAACCATTTGTAAGACTAATTATTGGGGTTAATGGTGCAGGAAAAACAACTACAATTGCAAAATTGGCAAATAAATGTAAAAAAGAAGAAGAGAGTGTTATTCTTGGAGCAGGAGACACCTTTAGAGCAGCAGCAATTGAGCAACTTGCAACATGGGCAGAAAAACTTAATGTGCCAATTATAAAGACAAAACAGGGGCATGATGCAAGTGCAGTAGCATATGATACTATCTCATCTGCCATTGCAAAAGGAATTGATAATGTTATTATTGATACAGCAGGGAGACTTCAAACACAAACTAATTTAAGTAATGAACTTAAAAAGATTGTAAAGGTTTGTGGTAAAGCACAAGAGAATGCTCCACATCAAAAACTAATGATTTTAGATGGTACACAAGGTAATACAGCAATTGCACAGGCTAAAGCGTTTAATGAGATGGTTGGAGTTGATGGTATTATTATAACTAAACTTGATGGAACTGCAAAAGGTGGAGCACTATTTTCTATTTCAAATCAACTTGAACTTCCAATTTTTTATGTTGGTATTGGTGAGAGTGCTGAAGATTTAATAGAGTTTAGTCCTGATGAGTTTGTAGATTCACTTTTAGATGAAATCTTCATTCCAGAAGAGAAATAAGAAGTTTAAAGTTTTTAAAAAATTAATATGTTCAATAGTCACTTCAAAAAAAAAGCCATCATAATAATTTACTGCTATACCTATTTTGTCTAAAGTCTTATATGAATAAATAGCTGGATTTATTAAGACTGCTTTTAGCTTATATTTATTTGCTAAATATATTGAATAATAAGCACCTAAAGATGACCCAACTAAAGCTACATTGTCTCCTTTCCCCCCTTGTCCACTACTATCAAAACCGTGAACATATATAATCATTTTTCTTCCTATTTAAAATATACTATTGCATTATATCTTATAAAATATAACTATGATAAGATATAGTGGTTTTATTTAAGTGCTTTTTGTTAGCATTAAAATTGATTAAGGAGTAAAAATGTATCCTAAAAGCTTACTCAATATTTTTATAATACTTTTTTCATTTTTAAACTTTTCATATGCCAAAGAAAGAGAGTTAAAAAGGCTTGATGAAAAGAAAGAAACCATAACTCTAAACAGCTTTTTAAATCTAACAAAACAGCTTAATAAATTATCATCTGAAAATAAAAGGTTATTAGTTTTTTTTCATGAAGAAAACTGTTTATACTGTGATTTATTTATAACAAAAAACCTAAAAGATGAAAAGATAAAAAATAAACTTGAAAACTATTTTGGTATAGTTAATATTAATATATTTGGAGATAAAAAGCTCACAGATATAAATGGTAAAACTTATATAGAAAAAGAGTTTGCCTTAAAAAACAGAATACAATTTATTCCAAGTTTTATATTTTATGATGAACAAGGCAAACAGATATTAAGACTAAATGGTTATCAAAATATTAAAAACTTTAACCTTGCACTTGATTATATTAAAAATAAAAGAGAGAGATTGATATCTTTTAAAAATTATATTTCTCAAAATAAAGAGAAGGCAATCTTAATATCTGAACCTGATTTATTTAAAGATTCAAAAAACTTTATTAGAAATAAAAACTCAAAAAAAATGGCAATATTTTTTGAATCAGCAAATTGTGAAGAGTGCGAAATACTACATAAAAACCTTTTAAAAAATAGTGCAACTAGAGATTTATTAAAACAAATAGATAATTTTCAAGTGGATATTAATTCAACTAGTTCAGTTGTTACCCCAAAAAAAGTTATTACAAAAATAAAAGATTGGACAGAAACTTTAAATATCACTCATATTCCAACAATCATATTTTTTGATGAAAATGCAAAAGAGATAATTAGAGTTGAATCATCATTTAAAAACTCTCATTTTCAAACTATTGTTGATTATGTAGTAAGTGATATTTATAAAGAAAAAAAAGAGTTTCAAAGATATTTATATCATAGAAAAGAGTAATGCAAGGAATAGATATATTTAAAACTTTAATATATCTATTCAACTACTTTTAATCTACTTTCAAAAACTCCAATAAAACTCTTTTATTTTCATCTAATAAATATAAATTTAATTTATCTATTTTATAGAATTCTACTTTTTCTAATAATTGACCATATTTATTTGGTATTTCCATATCTATACATGCCATCATTGTTTTTCTAATTATTCCAAAACTAAGTTCATCTTTTGTAAGTTTCTTAAAGTTTCCACTTATTCGATTACAACCATCAGTTCCATAAAAGATTTTATTGTTAATATTAAATTCTAATACTATATCTTTTTTCATCTTTTTAAAAGAGTTACCTTCTATTTTCTTTAAAATCCAAATATCATTTAATTTAGTTTGATTTTCTACATTTACATCCTGTTTATTTGTAACACAACCTTGCAAAAATAAAAAAACAAAAAGTATTCCAACATATAATTGATTTTTCATAAACTCTCCTTTTTTAATAAACAGCTTTATTTAAGTATTACCATAATATCTTTTGAGTTTTTAAAAATAGGTATAAACCCCTCTGTTCCATTTCTATATCCATGATGAGTTTGATTTCCATCTTTATCATAAACTCTTGCTAGAAGGTAATATTTTTTATTCTCATTAGAGAATAGTTTTTTATCTATATTAATAGATTTTGAAAAAATATGGTTTCCTTTTGTATTTGAAATTAGATACTTTTTTAAATCTATTAAATTAGCAGATACATCTGCCAATCTTTGATCATACTCATATATCTTTACAATTAATATATTATCAGTAAAATAATAATTATCCTCAAAAGAGATATTTATTTTAATGTTTTCCTTCATCATATTATCTTGCTTATTGATGTAAGCATTATTTAAATTTGTACATCCAGATAATAAAAATAACAATAATAAAAATATTTTAATTTTACTAATAAATTTTATAGCACTACCATACATACTAATTAATCCTTTGACTTTAAGTATACTATCATAATAATGCACTTTATTTACTTAATAAACTTTTTGAAAAAGTTAAGAAAAAAGTGGATAAATCATTGGAAACTTTATATTTATATATTTTTTTTTAAACGTAATTTTTTCTACTCTTATAAAAACTTAACTATAATTGCATTAGTAATAACAAAGGAAAGTTAATGGCAAAAAAAAGAGTATCACTATTTGAGTGTCAACATTGTGGAGAACAGAGTACAAAGTGGTTAGGAAAATGTCCTAATTGTAGCTCTTGGGACTCTTTTATTGAACTAAATCAAGAACAACAAGAGATACTTAAACAAACTGCAAAAGTGATTAATACAAGCTCAAAGGCAACTCCTATTACTCAAATTCAACAAGATAATATTATTAGGTTTTCTTCAAATAATGATGAGTTTGATTTAGTTTTAGGAGGAGGAATAGTACCTGGAAGTTTAACACTTATTGGAGGAAGCCCTGGTGTTGGAAAGTCTACACTTCTTCTTAAAGTTGCTGGAAGCATTGCTGCAAGTGGTAAAAAAGTTCTTTATGTATCAGGAGAAGAGAGTTCAGGACAAATAAAACTTCGTGCAAATAGATTAGATGCCAATCATCAAGACCTATATTTATTAAGTGAGATAAAACTTGAAGAGATTCAAGATGAACTTCTTAGAGAGGATTATGAAGTTTGTATAATTGACTCTATTCAAACTATCTACTCTTCAAGTCTTACAAGTGCTCCAGGAAGTGTTTCACAAGTTCGTGAAATTACTTTTGAGCTTATGAGAAAAGCAAAAGATTCTAATATTGCTATGTTTATTATTGGACATATCACAAAAGATGGTTCAATTGCAGGTCCTAGAGTATTAGAACACATGGTTGATACCGTTTTATATTTTGAAGGTGAATCCTCAAAAGAGTTAAGAATGTTAAGAGGCTTTAAAAATAGGTTTGGGAGTACTTCTGAGATTGGAATCTTTGAGATGACAGGAGAAGGCTTAATTTCAGCAAAAGATATTACATCTAAATTTTTTGATAAAAATAAAGCACAAAGTGGCTCAGCCTTAACTGTAACAATGGAAGGGAGTCGTGCACTTATTATTGAAGTACAAGCTCTTGTTACAGAAAGTACATACCCTAACCCCAAAAGAAGTGCCACAGGTTTTGATGCAAATAGATTGAATATGCTACTTGCACTTCTTGAAAAAAAAATCGATTTACCATTAAACCATTATGATGTTTTTATAAATATCTCAGGTGGAATTAAAATAAAAGAGAGTTCCGCTGATTTAGCAGTTATTGCAGCAATAATTAGTTCATTTAGAGATAGACCTATTTCTAAAGAGTCTGTATTTATTGCAGAAGTATCACTTACAGGTGAGATAAAAGATGTATATTCAATCGATTTAAGACTAAAAGAGGCACAAGCTCAGGGAATAAAAAAAGCAGTTGTAGCTCAAAAACCAAATATAAAACTTGATTTAAAAATTTTTGCAGTTGATGAAGTTTCTAAGATGATTGAGCTTTTTTAAGCTCAATCAGCAACTATTGCCCTACTCTTTTCCTAGCTCCTGCCATAAGTCTTTCTTCATCTATAACAGCTCTTGTATGTACACAAGTTCCAACAAGACCAGCAGAATCCACCGCTTCAATTTCAAACTTATAAAGTTTACCTTCCATACCAACAAAGCTAGCCGTTGATTTTACAATATCATTTTGTAAAGTTGGTGCTAAATGTTTTACATTTACTTCAACTCCAACGGACAAAGATCCATCACCTAATATTGGAATCATTGCTTTTGCAGCTGAACACTCCATAAGTGCTACTAATCTTGCCGTTGCAAATACTGATGGAAAATTATCATCACTTGAAATTTCTAAGTTTTTTGCTAAGTCCTTTTCTTGAACCTTATACTCGATTGTAGCCTTTGTCCCAATCTCTAAAGACATATAAACTCCTTAATATTTTAAATCCTTTATTGTACCTTTTTAAAATAAAAATATTTTTTTAAATCTATTTACTAATTAAAATATTTTAGATATAATCCGCAAAACTTAATGGATGGATTATGATTGATTTTGAAAATCAAACAGAAACTCAAATTGATATCTCTTCATTAGAACAAATAGCAAATGATTTGACAAAAAAAAATATTGAGTTAATATTAACTACAAATAATAAGATTCGAATTTTAAATAAAAAGCATAGAAATATAGATAAAGCTACTGATGTTTTATCTTTCCCAATGGATTTTGATATGCCCAATATGCCTCTTGGATCAATTGTTATCTCAGTTGATTTTGTTAATGAAAAAGCAAAAGAGTTTAATCACAGTTTCCAAGATGAATTAAAACTTCTTTTTATTCATGGTTTACTCCATTTATTAGGATATGATCATGAAATTGATAATGGAGAGCATAGAAAAAAAGAGGAAATGTTAATTAAAAAGTATAGTTTACCAAATAGCCTAATAGTAAGGAGTTCCTAGAATGGATATTTTAATTTTTATTGCTGCTATGACAGCACTTATTTATGGAGCAGATTTTATAATTGAACAAAGTGAAAAAATTGCTTTTCACTACAAAATATCTCCATTTGTTATTGGAGCTACATTAGTTGCTCTTGGTACCTCTTTACCAGAAATGGCAATATCAATGTCTGCATCACTTAAAGGGAGTGGAGATATAGCAGTTGCAAATGTTATTGGAAGCACTATATTTAATATTGCACTTGTACTTGGATCGGTTTTTATTGTCTCTAAACAGATAAAACCTCATAGAGATTTATTTGCACAAGATTCAGCATGGGCTCTTTTCCCAATTTTAGTATTTATTTTAATGGGTATTGATGGTAAACTTAATATTATAGATGGAATTCTATTTGTTATACTTATGGGTGCTTACTTAACATTCTTAATTAAATCTAATCAAGTTGAAGAGGTCAATGAAGAAAAACTTTCAAAAGACAAATTTAACTGGGTTAAATCATCACTTCTATTACTTGTAGGATTTCTCTTTACAATTGGTGGTGCAAATTTTGCCATTGATAGTGCAGGAAGTATAGCAAGAGAGTTTGGAATTAGTGAATGGATTATTGGACTATTCCTTGTTGCTTTTGGAACATCTTTACCAGAATTAACAATCTCAATTAAAGCAGCACTTAATAACAATGCTGACTTAGCAATTGGTAATATAATTGGTTCAAATGTAGCAAACTTTACAATGGTTCTTGGATTAAGTTCAATTGTAAATACTTTAAATGTAGATTTAATAGAAAACTTTTTTGATATTACAGCTGCACTTATACTTTCATTAATGTTAGTATTCATTACAGCAAATAAACTTTATAACAAAAGTGCAGGTATTGTACTTATGGTAGTATTAGGATTAGTTATTCAAAATAGCTTATAGAAGCTATTTTGAACATTTAAAACAAGTACCAGAGAAAATCACACTGGTATTTAAGATTTTAAAATTGGTTTGAATACTTTTTTCTAAAACTGATGTATCCAAATGAATATCTTCTATTTTTCCACATGAAAAACAGACTAAATGAGAATGTTCCTCTTTTGCTAACTCATAAACAGATTTAGCATCTGGAATTTTAACTTCAGTTAAAAAAACTTTTTCTATCATTGCATTAATATTTTTATAAATAGTTGCTAATGAAATAGAAGGAAATTTTTTCAATAACTTTTTATATAAATCGTCAATATTCATATGTCCATTATAGTACAGCTCATCTACTATTGCAATTCTTTGTGGTGTAACTTTTAAGTTATACTCTTTTAATAACTGTGAACTATTAACCATTATTAATCTTCCTTTCGTGATACATAATATTCAAATTTTTTTTATAATTTCACAAAAACTTTATTTAATATTCTAATAATAATACATTAAAAATAATTTACTCTAACAAAATCATTTTACCAGTGGAAAATAATTTTCCTTTAAGTTTAATTAGTGTATCAATTTTAAAAAAAATAATTACCTAATAATAAATTTAAATGAAAAAATTAAAATAAAAAAATTAGAAAATATTTAAAAAACTTCACTACTAATTCTTACAAAAGTGCATTATTCTGAGTGAAATATTAAACTATCTTATTTCTAAAATAAATTAACTTAAATATTTATTCTTACTGATACTATTGTTATGCATCTAGAAAAAAATATTTAAATAATAAAAAGTATTTTAACATAAAATTAGAATATAGCACCTTAAGTTTAAGTAAACTATAATCTTATAAATTAACTATAAAAATGAAGGAGAAAATTATGAGACAATATGAATCATATAAATGTAATAAGTGTGGTAATATAGTAGAAGTACAAAAAGTTGGAAATGGTGAACTTCATTGTTGTGGCGAGAAGATGGAGATGATAACTGAAAACTTAACTGCTGTAAACTTAATGAAAGCATTTGCTGGTGAATCTATGGCTAGAAATAAATATGAATATTTTGCAAAAATTGCACAAAAAGAGGGTTATAGAGATATTGCAGAACACTTCCAAAGAGCAGCTGATAATGAAAAAATGCACGCAAAACTAGAACTAAAAGCCTGTAATGAGTTACTTACTGGAAAAGAGTTTGAAGATACAATTGGAAATTTAAAGATTGCTATTGCTGGTGAAAGTTATGAAAATATAACTATGTATCCAGATTTTGCGAAAATTGCAAAAGATGAAGGTTATTCACAAATTTCAAATATGTTAAAACTTATCGGAAATATCGAAGTTGAACATGAAAATATGTATAAAGAACTTTTAAGAAGACTAGAGTCAGGTGAAGAGTTTGTAAGTGACGATGAAGAGGAAGAGTGGATTTGTGAAGTATGTGGTCACGTACATAGAGGGAAAAAAGCTCTAAAAGTATGCCCTGTATGCAAGCATCCTCAAGAGTATCAGTCAAGACTTAATAGTAAAAAATAAGTATTAAAACAATTTTTTGATAAAATATCTCCTTTCTAAGGAGATATTTTGAAAAAATTCTTTTTTCTTTTACTTTTACTAACTAAACTTTTATTAGCTAAAGAGTTTACTATTGCCTCTTACAATGTAGAAAATCTATTTGATTTAAATTTTAATAAAAGTGATTACAAAGAGTATAAACCAAATAGCCAATCTAATTGGAATAAAAAAAGTTTTGAAATTAAATTAAATAATACTATCAAAGTTCTAAAAGATTTAGATGCTGATATTATAGCTTTGCAAGAGATTGAAAATAAAGAATTAATAAAGCTTTTACAGAAAAAAATTCCTCAATATAAATATAGCTCTTTTTCAAAATATTCAAATTCAAGTGTTGGTCTTGGTTTTTTAAGTAAAATTAAAATTATTGATGAAAAAACAATAAACATAAAGTTTGCAGATAAATCTTTTCGCCCTATTTTAGAAACTACATTTCTATTTGAAAATCAAGAATTCAAAATTTTTAATAATCATTGGCCATCAAAAAGAGTTAATGAAAGTTATAGAATAAAATATGCAAAAAAGCTTTTTGATAGAATAAATCTCTTGCCAAAGAGTTATGACTATATTTTAGTTGGAGATTTTAACTCAAATTATAATGAGTTTGAAACAATTTATTATGAAAAAAAGTTAAATAGTACTAATGGCTTAACTGGAATTAATCATATATTAAATAGTTATATTGATGAACATTTTATAGGTAAACAAGAGATTTTAAATTATAAACAAAGAGTTTTTTATAATCTATGGTTAGAATTAGATATAAATGAAAGATTTTCAAGTAAATTTAGAGGGAAGAATATAACTCCTGATAATATTTTGTTACCCTACTCAATGTTTGACTCTGAAAAAATCTCTTATGTAAACAATAGTTTCAAAGTTTTTAAGCCAAGCTATTTATACAAAAATAGTAAAGTTAATAGATGGCAAATAAAAAATGGTGTTCACCTAAATAAAGGTTTTTCAGACCATCTACCAATAGTTGCAACTTTTTCAACTATAAAACAAGAAAAAATTATTAATAAAAAACCTACAAGCATAAAAGATTTATATAAGACACATAAGCTTATTGATTCTATTTTCTTAAAAGATTGTATTGTTTTATTAAAAGATAAAAAAAATCTACTTATTAAGCAAAAAGACGATAGAGCAATTTTTATATATAGCCAAAAAAATGAGTTAGAAGAGGGCTTTTCTTATGACTTGGAGGTAAAAAAAATTAGAAATTTTAAAGGTTTAAGACAGATAAGTGATTTTAAAGTTATAAGTTTAAAGAAAAAAGTTCAAAACTATAAAACTCTATATAATAAAGCAAGCGATATTGACCTTTTTAATATAAATAACCAAAATGAAATAATAACAGATTTAAAAGGAGTTTATAAAAAAGGAAAACTCTATTTTGAAGATAAAAAAATAGCTATATATTTTAAAAATAGAGATTTTATTCCTAAAAATGGTTCTTCTATTATCATAAAAAGAGCACAATTAGGATATTATATCGATAAAATTCAATTAGTAATCTTCAATCAAAGTGATATAACATATGTTGATTAAATCAATTTTTACAAATAGTAGTGGTATTTTAGTTTCAAGAATCTTAGGATTTATAAGAGATTTATTAACTGCTTCAATTCTTGGAGCAAATATATATTCTGATATATTTTTTGTTGCTTATAAATTACCTAATCTTTTTAGAAGAATTTTTGCAGAAGGAGCTTTTACTCAAGCTTTTATACCTGCATATGCAAAATCAAAATATAAAATTAGATTCTCTTCAATTATTTTTTTACAACTAATTGCTTTTTTATTAATCTTATCATTAATAGTAACACTATTTTCATCCTTCATTACAAAAGCTATTGCTCTTGGATTTGATACAAAAACAGTAGATCTTGCAGCACCTTTAGTAGCTATTAATTTTTACTATCTTCCACTTATTTTTATAGTTACCTTTATGGCAGCCCTACTTCAATATAAACATCACTTTGCTACAACTGCTTTTTCAACTGCACTATTAAATATTGCCTTAATTGCAGCCTTACTAATCTCAAAAGATTTAGAAAAATATGAGATAACTTATTATCTCTCATATGGTGTTTTAGTTGGAGGAGTATTACAAGTTTTAGCTCATCTAGTTGCAATAAAAAAACATAATCTATGTAAAGTATTTACTTTTAAAAAACATAAGAAAAAAGAGGAAAATAGATTTTATAAAAGTTTTTTTGGAGCAACAATAGGAAGTTCAACAGCTCATATCTCTGCATTTTTAGATACTTGGTTAGCTTCATTTTTAGTAAGTGGGTCAATCTCTTATCTCTATTATGCAAATAGAGTTTTCCAACTTCCCCTTGCTCTTTTTGCTATTGCCACCTCAGTTGCTCTATTCCCAATGATAGCAAAAGCTATTAAAAACAAAGATGAAAATAGAGCTTTATTTTTAATGAAAAAATCTTCTCTTATTTTAATTGTTTTATTATTCCTTGCAACACTTATTGGTATAGTGTTTAATGAGCTAATTATTTGGCTTCTATTTGAAAGAGGTGCTTTTAATACAACCGATACTAGTAATACAGCACTTATCCTTACAATGTATCTATTAGGACTTCTTCCCTTTGGTCTTGCAAAAATTTTTTCACTTTGGCTTTATGCAAATGAGAAACAGTTTTTAGCCGCAAAAATCTCTATGAAAGCCTTAGCTTGGAATATAGTTTTTTCATTAGCTTTAATTGTCCCCTATGAAGCTGCAGGACTTGCTTTTGCATCTACTTTAAGTGGCTTTATTCTACTGTTTTTAACCCTAAAAGAGTTTGGCTTTAATAGAGTTAAATCTTTGTATTTTAGCTAATATTAGTTATAATATTAACTTTTAAAAAACATTCATAGGAGAGAAATGAAAGATTTTTTCAAATATTATCTTCCTTATTATAAAAACTACAAACTAAAAATATTTTTTGCGCTTATTGGTATTTTATGTGTTGCTGGTGGCTCAGCAGGTTTAGCTTATATAATAAAACCTCTATTAGACCATGTATTTATTGAAAAAGATCAGCAGATGCTTTATTTAGTACCTATTTTACTAATTGTTGCACAAACAACTCAAGGTCTTGGTAAGTATGTTCAGATTTATTATACCTCTTATATTGGTCAAGATATTATTAGAATAATTAGAGACAAACTTTTAGAACATATTTTAACTTTAGATATAGATTTTTTCCAAAAAAAGCATGGTGGAGAATTAATCTCAAGGGTTACAAATGATATTAATAAAATACAATCAGCAGTCTCTACTCAAATTGCAGGTATGATTAGGGAAAGTTTAACTATTATTGCACTAGTTGGAGTTGTAATCTACCAAAGTACTGAATTGGCTTTTTATGGTCTTATAATCATGCCTTTAGCTTTATATCCCTTAGCTATACTTGCTAAAAAAATGAAAAAGTTATCTTTTAAATCTCAAGAAATAGCCTCAAATATTACTTCCCATTTAAGTGAGGTATTCAATAATGTAGAGATTATCAAAGCAAATTCAGCAGAGATACCAGAGATTGAAAAATTTGAAAAACATAATAAAAAATTCTTTGATATTAATATAAAATCAGTTAAAACCTCTGAACTTACTTCTCCATTAATGGAGTTTCTAGGAGCAATAGCAGCAGCTGTTGTTATCCTTTATGGTGGTAGCCAAGTAATTTCAGGAGAGATGACAACTGGTACATTTATGTCATTTATTGCTGCTCTTTTTATGCTTTATGCTCCAATAAAAAGATTATCTTCAATCTATAATAAACTCCAAAGTGCAATTGCAGCCCATGAAAGAATTTTGTCTGTATATGAAATTCAACCTACAATCTTGACAGGAGACAAAAACATCCCATCAAGAGTTGAATCAATTGAATTTAAAGATGTAGAACTAAAATATGATAATTTTATTGCTTTAAAAAACATCAATTTAAGTGCAAAAATAGGAGAAAAAATTGCTCTTGTAGGAGATAGTGGGGGAGGAAAATCTTCACTAATTAATCTAATAATTAGATTTTATGATACAAGTAAAGGTCAAATTCTATTTAATAATACTTGTCTAAGAGATATCTGTATAAAAGATTTAAGAAAAAATATTTCAGTTGTTACACAAAGAGTCTATATTTTTAATGATACAATTGCAGCAAATGTTGCATATGGTGAAAAATTAGATGAGCAAAAAGTTATTGAAGCACTAAAACAAGCCCATGCATATGATTTTGTTGAAACAATGAAACAAGGTATTTATAGTGTACTTGATGAGTTTGGTACAAATTTAAGTGGAGGTCAACGACAAAGAATCGCAATTGCAAGAGCACTTTATAAGAATCCACAAATTTTAATCTTAGATGAAGCTACATCAGCTCTTGACAATGAGAGTGAATCAATTATTTCTGAAGTTATTGATGATGTATGTCAAAATAGAATTACTTTTGTTATTGCACACAGATTAAGTACAATCAAAAATTCAGATAAAATTGCCGTATTTAAAAAAGGTGAAATTGTATGTGTTGATAGAGAAGAAAATCTACTAAAAAACTGCCCAGAATATCAAAGATTATACAACCTTGCTAATATCTAAAAGCTATTAACTTTCTTTCAATAGTTTTTAGATAAAATACTAAAATTTTAAAAAAGGGTTAAAATTGTTTAACTATAAAACTTTAAAAAAAATACTATTTTTATTTCAACCTGAAACTGCACATAATATTGTAGAGTTTGGTTTAAGAGTATTACCAAAAATTGGAATTATAAATAATCAAATGGTTGAGAAAAACTTTATTATTAACCCAAAATTATCACAAGATATTTTAGGTATTAAATTTCCTAACCCTGTTGGTCTTGCTGCTGGTTTTGATAAAAATGCAACAATGATTGAATCTATGCCAGCACTTGGATTTGGTTTTACTGAAATTGGAACAATAACTCCAAGAGCACAAGAAGGAAATCCAAAACCTAGAATGTTTAGATATCCAGAACAAAACTGTATACAAAATGCAATGGGATTTAATAATAATGGTTCTGCAAAAGTTTTAACAACTTTAAAAAAAGTATATCCTTATAAAATACCAGTTGGTGCAAATATTGGAAAAAATAAAGCTACACCAGAAGAGTATGCACTTTTAGATTATAAAACTCTTATTAGGAAGTTTGAAGGAACAAGTGATTATTTAGTTATAAATATCTCAAGTCCAAATACACCAAATTTAAGAGATTTACAAAATGAGAAGTTTATTAAAGAACTATTTACAGTAGCTAAAGAGTTAAGCCAAAAACCAATCTTTTTAAAAATCGCTCCTGATATGGAAGTTGATGTGGCAATCGAACTTTGTAATACAGCTGTAGATGCTGGTGCTAAAGGAATTATTGCTACAAATACAACAATTGATTATTCACTTGTTCCAAATTGCGAAAATTTTGGTGGTTTAAGTGGTGCTTGTTTAACAGATAAGTCATACAATCTTTTCAAAGAGATTGCACGTGAACTTTATGGAAAAACAACACTTATCTCAGTTGGTGGTATTTCAACTGGTGAGGAAGCATATAGAAGATTGAAAGCAGGTGCTTCACTTGTACAATCATACTCAGGTATGATTTTTGAAGGACCATCTATGGTAAGAAAAATAAATGAAGAGATTTTAGAACTAATGCAAAGAGATGGTTTTAATCATATCTCAGAAGTTATAGGTTCTGATTTAAAATAAGTTATTAAAGAGAGGACATATTTGAAAAAGCTAATATCTTTTTTGTTCCTTTTTCTTTTTTTAGGAGAATTAATGGGTCAAAGTTTACCTAAATATTATACTAAGACATTAGAAAATAAACTACAAATAGTTGTTATTCCTATGGATAATAGTTCAAATGTAGTATCGACTAATATTTTTTACAATGTAGGAAGTAGAAATGAAATTATGGGTAAAAGTGGAATTGCACATATGCTTGAACACTTAAACTTCAAATCTACAAAAAAGCTAAAAGCTGGTGAATTTGATGAAATTGTTAAAGGTTTTGGTGGAGTAAATAATGCTTCAACATCTTTTGACTATACAAAATATTATATAAAATCGAGTTCTAAAAATTTGGATAAATCTTTAGAGCTTTTTGCTGAATTAATGGAAAATTTAACTTTAAAAGATGAAGAGTTTCAACCAGAAAGAGATGTTGTTGCAGAAGAGAGAAGGTGGAGAACTGACAATAATCCTATGGGATATTTACAGTATAGACTTTTTAACAATGCCTATATTTACCATCCATATCATTGGACTCCAATAGGATTTACAAATGATATTAAGAACTGGACAATAGAAGATATAAAAACTTTTCATGAAACATATTATCAACCTAAAAATGCAGTTATAGTTGTTGCAGGAGATATTACAAAGGAAGAAGTTTTTGCATCTGCTGAAAAATATTTTGGTGATATAAAGAATAGAAAAAAGATTCCAAAAAAAGTTCATATGGTTGAACCAAAACAAGATGGTGAAAAAAATATAGTTATAAATAGAGATACACAAGTTGAAATGCTTGCAGTTGCTTTTCATATTCCAAACTATGAGCATGAAGATCAAGTTGCATTAAGTGCCTTAAGTGAACTTCTAAGTTCAGGAAAAAGTTCTTATCTTCAAAAAATACTTGTAGATGAAAAAAGAATGGTCAATTCAATTTATGCTTATAATGTTGAGCTAACTGATCCAGGTCTTTTTATGTTTGTTGCTGTATGTAATGAGGGAATAAAAGCAAAAGATGTAAAAGAAGAGATTAACAAAATTATTAAAAATATAAAAGATGGTAAAATAACAAAAGAAGAGATTAATAAAATTAAAATCAATACAAAAGCTGATTTTATATTCTCATTAGAAAGCTCTAGTTCAGTTGCTTCTTTATACGGAAGTTTTTTTGTAAGAGGAAATACAAAACCTCTATTTGAATATGAAGCAAGAGTGGATAAACTAAAGAAAAAAGATATTGTTGAAGTTGCTAAAAAATATTTAACTAAAAATAATTCAACAACACTAATATTAAAAAAATGAAAGGAAGAAGGAATTATATGAATAATCTTACTGGTGCAATGACTGCACTTATTACACCATTTAAAAACGGTAAAATTGATGGTGCAAAATATGAGTCATTGATTAAAAGACAAATTGCACAAGGAATGGATGTTGTCGTTCCTGTTGGAACTACAGGAGAAAGTGCTACATTATCACATGATGAACACAAAGAGTGTATTGAAATAGCAGTTGCAACTTGTAAAGGAACTAATGTAAAAGTAATTGCAGGTGCAGGTTCAAATGCAACTCATGAAGCTTGTGACATTGCAAAACACGCTCAAAATGTAGGAGCAGATGGACTTTTATCTGTTGCACCATACTATAATAAACCAACTCAAGAGGGTTTATACCAACACTATAAGGCTATTGCAGAATCTGTAGAAATTCCTTTTATGATTTATAATGTTCCAGGAAGAACAGGAGTAGATATTTTAGCTAAAACTGCAATTAGACTTTTTGATGATGTTAAAAATATTTATGCAATTAAAGAAGCAACAGGTTCATTAGAAAGAGCCATTGAAATAAATTCTCAAAGACCAGACTTTTGTGTAGTCTCAGGTGATGATACAATTGATTTTCCAATGCTTGCAAATGGTGCAAAAGGTATTATTTCAGTTACATCAAACTTATTACCTAATTTGAAATCCAAGTTAGTACATTCAGTGTTTGAAGGAGATTATAAACGTGCCAGAGAAATAAATAATGATTTATATAAATTAAATAGTATTCTATTTATTGAATCTAACCCTATTCCTATCAAGGCTGCAATGTATCTTGCAGGCTTACTTGACACATTAGAGTATAGATTACCGTTAACAGCACCAAGTGCTAAAACTATGAAAAAATTAGAAGAAGTATTAAAAAATTATGAGGTGATAAAATAATGAATGAATTTATGAAGGGTAAAACGTTAGTTATTAGTGGTGGAACAAAAGGTATTGGTAAACAATGTGTATACAAATTTGCTAGTAATGGTGTAAATGTAGCATTTACTTACAACTCAAATCCTGAAATTGCAAAAGAAATTTGTAAAGATATAGAGGAAAAATATGGTGTAAAATCTAAATGTTATCCATTTAATGTTTTAGAACCTGAAACATATAAAGAGTTATTTTTAGAAATTGACAAAGATTTTGATAGAGTTGATTTTTTTATTTCAAATGCAATGATTTATGGAAGAGCTGTCGTTGGTGGATATGGTAAATTTATGAAATTAAAACCTAGAGGATTAAATAATATCTATACTGCAACTGTAAATGCTTTTGTTTGTGGAGCACAACAAGCTGCAAAAAGAATGGAAAAGGTTGGAGGAGGAGCAATTGTCTCTTTATCATCAACTGGAAACTTAGTATATATTGAAAATTATGCAGGACATGGTACAAATAAAGCTGCCGTTGAAGCGATGGTAAGATATGCGGCAACTGAACTTGGAGAGATGAATATTAGAGTAAATGCTGTATCAGGAGGTCCAATTGATACGGATGCATTGAAAGCCTTTACAAACTATGAAGAGGTAAAAGCAAAAACAGCTGAATACTCTCCATTAAAAAGGATTGGCCAACCAGAAGATTTAGCACAATCTTGTTTTTTCTTATGTACACAAGATGCATCATGGATTACAGGTCATACACTAATTGTTGATGGAGGGACAACTTTTAAATAATGTCAAAAACTTTAAACCTTCCAAATACATTAGCCCTATTTAGAATAGCATTAGCTCCGCTAATGTTATGGTTTTTACTTGATAGAGATAATGTAATTTTTGTTTCATGGCATCCAAGTTGGCTTGACTATTTTGCTGGATTAATTTTTGTTATAGCATCTGTTACAGATTTTTTCGATGGTTTTATTGCAAGACAATGGAACCAAAAGACAAAATTAGGAAGTATTCTTGATCCACTTGCTGACAAAATGTTAATACTTGCAGGTTTCATAGGACTTATAATAATAGATAGAGCCTCTGCATGGGCTGTTTTTCTAATACTATCAAGAGAGTTTTTTATAACTGGTTTGAGAGTTGTTGCAGTAAGTGAAGGAAAGAATGTTGCTTCAACAATGGTTGGAAAAGTCAAAACAGTTGTTCAAATGATAGCAATTGGGTTTTTGCTTATGAATTGGCCTTTTGCAACTGCACTATTATGGATTGCTGTTGTATTAACTTTATACTCAGGGTATGAGTATACAAGAGACTATTTTAAAAATTAAATTTATTTTTGGAGTATTATTTGGGTACTATTACTTTTTTACTTGTACTTTCATTTTTAGTATTTTTTCACGAGTTAGGGCATTTTTTGGCTGCCCGTTATTTTGGTGTAAAAGTTCATGTTTTCTCTATTGGCTTTGGTAAACAACTATTTGCAAAAAAGTGGCTAGGTACTACTTGGCAATTTGCATTAATACCTCTTGGTGGTTATGTAAAAATGAAGGGGCAAGATGATGCAAAACCTGGACTTCAAGAAGAAGGACAGGATTCATATAATAATAAAGCTCCCTGGCAAAGAATTATTATACTTTTTGCAGGACCATTTGCGAACTTTTTATTAGCTGTCATTTTATATTTTGCAATCGCTATAGCAGGAGCGAACTCTTTATCACCAACTGTTGGAAAAATCCAAGAGAACTCTCCTGCACAAAAAGCAGGAATTCAAAGTGGAGATGAAATACTTAGAATTAATGATATAGAGATAAAAACATGGGAACAAATTGGTAAAACAATTATTGCAAGTCAGGGATCTTTAAACTTTTATATAAAAAGAGACGGTAAATTTATTGTAAAAACAGTAAATCCACATATCTCTGAAGCTGAAAATATTTTTAAAGAAACAATAAAAAAAAGGATGATAGGAATCTCTCCTGCACCAAAACTTGTTACAATATATCATGATCCTATTTCAGCATTAGGCTTTGCTTGGGATAAAACAATAGACTCATCTAAAATGATATTCCAAAGTGTGCAAAAACTTATTCAAGGAATTATTCCAAGCTCTGAAGTAGGTGGAATAATCCTTATTGAAAAAGTAATCTCAGAAGCAAGTGAATCATCTATAATTGCACTACTTACAATTACTGCACTTATCTCTGTAAACTTAGGAGTTTTAAATCTTTTACCAATTCCTGCACTTGATGGTGGACATATTATGTTTAACTTTTATGAAATAATTACAAGAAGAAAACCAAATGATAAAGTTTTTATGTACTTAACTATAGCTGGATGGATAATTTTGGCTTCACTTATGCTTCTTGGTATTTATAATGATATTAATAGACTATTAGGATAAACAATGGAATTAAAAAAAGCTGTAGAAAATTTAGATAAAGTTATTTCCAAAGTAGAAGCTGCAAGACTTAAAGTTTCTGAACATCATATTGTAAAAATTATTGGTATTTCAAAATACTCTGAGGCTAAAGATATTGCAACTTTATATGAAGCTGGACAAAGGGCTTTTGGAGAGAATAAAGTTCAAGATTTAAAAGTTAAATCTCAAGAGTTAGAAGAGCTTCCACTTGAGTGGCATTTTGTTGGAAGACTTCAAAAAAATAAAATCAATAATTTAATTGATTTAAATCCAACATTAATGCATTCACTTGATTCATTTGAACTTGCAATTGAATTAGATAAAAAACTTGAAGCAAAAAATAAGAAAATGTCATGTCTCCTTCAAATAAATTCTGCAAAAGAGCAGAGTAAAACAGGAGTAATGCCTGAAAATGCAGTTAATATTTATAAACAAATTTTAAAAGAGTGTCCTAATATTAAATTAAAAGGAATTATGAGTATTGGTGCACATACAGAAGATAAAAAAATAATTAAAAGCTCTTTTATAATCACTAAAAGTATTTTTAATGATTTACAAAAGTTTGGAGCAAAATATTGTTCAATGGGAATGAGTTCGGACTATGATTTAGCAATAGCTTGCGGTTCGAATATGATTAGAGTTGGTTCTACTTTATTTAAATAGAACTAAACTCTTAAATTTATTATGATATAATGATAAAATAATTTTTACATCTATAAAAATATATTTTTATTAACCAAAGGTTTGCAATGAGCACACTAAAAGAAGTTAGGAAATGGTTAGAATCAAAAGATATTGAAAACTATACTATTTCCGCTGAACTACATGTTACAGTACATGGAGATGTTAATTTAGAAGGAAAATTAAACTCTCCTAAATTACCAGTTAAATTTGATGTTATAGATGGATACTTTAATATTGCGAATAATGATTTAATTAGCTTAGAAGGTTGTCCTCAAAAAGTCGGAAAAGATTTTGATTGTTCAAATAATAAAATTTCATCTTTATTTGGTGGACCTCAAATAGTTGGAGATTTTAATTGTTCATTTAATGAATTAAAAAAAGATTTATCATATGGTCCCAAAGAGGTTTTGGGATACTATAACTGTTCAAATAATAGATTAATTTCAATTGAAGGTGCTCCAAGAAGTATAATTGAATATTTTAACTGTGAGAATAATCTAATTACAACCTTACAGGGAGGACCTAAATATGTTGATGGATATTTCAACTGTTCACAAAATAGACTTGAAAAATTAAAAGGTGGACCAATAACAGTAGGACAAGATTATATTTGTTATTGGAATCAGCTTAAAAATTTAAATGATATTGCAGACGAAATTGGATGGAGTTTAATTACCGATATTTCATTAAATCACATAACAAAAAGTTACAATGAAGAAAAAAACTTCTGGACATACAAGGGTGAAGAGGTAATTGGTCATATCTATAAACCTTTACTTGATTTAACAGATAAAGATGATATAAGTAGATGGTTACATAAAAAAGGTATCTCAGGCTATCATATTTTAAAAGATAACTCTGTAAAGGTTCAAGGAGATGTAAACCTATCAGGAAAACTTGAAAACCTTTCAAAATTACCCCTTAGATTTCATGAAGTGGCAGGTGATTTTGATGTAAGTGATAATGAACTTCTAACATTAGAGGGCTCACCCAAAAGAGTAGGTGGTAGTTTTTTAGCTTATAAAAATGAACTAAATACACTTAAAGGTGGACCTATTGAAGTTGGTAAAAACTTTATTATCTTAAGAAACAATATAAATTCACTTGAGTACTCTCCTGTTAAAGTAAAAGAGGATTATATCTGTTCACATAATCCTCTTAAATCACTTGCAGGTATTGTATATGTTGGAGGAAACGTTTTCACAAATATTTTAGTTGAAACATTAAAATATCAAGAGTTTAGTTATAACTCAGTAATTACTTATAAATATTCTGG
The DNA here is from genome assembly GCA_964480765.1 of uncultured Arcobacter sp. GTDB lineage: Bacteria > Campylobacterota > Campylobacteria > Campylobacterales > Arcobacteraceae > Halarcobacter. The sequence continues at coordinate 36,167 of CAYZST010000015.1, forward strand.
CGAAGCAATCAGTGAATACATAGAAAAAGAGTGTAAAGTTCTTACGCAAGAAGAGCAGGTTTATGAAAAAACAAAAAGAAATCTTCAAAGTGTAATTACAAAAATGATTAATAATGATACCTTAAAAAAAGAGATGATTAATGACCAATTAATCAAAAACTTGTCAAAATATAATCTAAATGATTTAAAAGAGATGGTTTTATTTATTAAGAATCCACCAAAAGATAATGTTAAAAAAGAGTTAAGTGAAGAAGAGATTCTTCAATCTGTATTTAGTCAAGAAATATAAAAAAGGAGAGTCATAGATGGAAATTTCTAACAATTTTAACAGATATGACTCTACTATTCAAACTAATACTAATTTAGGAGAGATAAACCCTCTTAGAAAAATAAATAGAGTAAAAAATTTCTTTGAAGCTTTTAAAGTAGATTTATCAACAAGAGCACTATCTAGTACTGAGTTAAATGATCCAAATATTAGATTTCCTGTACATAATCCAGATATACTACAATACTCACAAAACTTAAATCTTATAGCTAAACCATGAACAAAGCTCTACTTTTTTATAAAGAGTAAAAGTATTATTAAAAAAGGATTAATATATGGAAAACAATAATCAAGTTTTTAGATTAAAAGGAGAAAGTTTTTCAGGACCTTTTTATTTTATCGCATTTTTATTTATTATAATCTATTCATTAAGTAAACTTAGTACTATTTTAACCTCAATTGCTATCTCAATATTAATTTGGTTTTTAATAAACTCTTTAGCTTCAAAATTAAGATTGATTCCTTTACTTAAAAATAAATTCGCAGACTATTTAGTAATTCCCCTATCTCTTATTATAATTTTTGTAGGTCTTTTTCAAGTTACAAGCTTTATTGCAGTAAACATCTCTGAACTTACAACTGCACTTAGTGGACTTGATACAAAAGTACTTACTACAATAGAAAAACTCTCTACTACATTAGGTATTGATATAGAAGAGAACTATAACAATATCTTCCAACAGTTTAGTATAAGTTCAATTATTAATAAAATAGTTGCTATTTTTACTACCATACTTGGAAATGCTGTTCAAATACTTTTATATGTGCTTTTCTTACTTTTAGATCAACAATATTTTGATATGAAAATGAAAGCACTATTTCCAAATGAAGAGAATAGAAAAAAAGCAAACAATATATTACACTCTATTTCAGAAAATATAAAAGCATATATTTCAATTACAACAATTGTAAGTTTAATTACTGGTACCTTAACTTATCTTATTTGTGAACTATTTGGTTTAGATGGTGCTGGATTATGGGGGTTTATAGCTTTTATTTTAAATTTTATACCCACAATTGGAAGTATTATTGCTGTACTTACACCATTTTTCTTTGCACTTGTTCAATTAGATTTGACCTCAGCTTTATTTTTAATTCCAGTATTAGGAGTAGTTCAATTTACATTAGGGAATATTGTACAACCAAGACTTATGGGAAATAGACTTAATATCTCTCAATTTGTAGTTATACTATCTCTTGTAGTTTGGGGAGCTATGTGGGGAACTATTGGAATGTTCCTTTCAGTACCTCTTATGGTTATTTTAATGATTATTTTCTCTCAATTTCAATCCACTAGGGCTCTTGCCATATTAATATCTGGAAATGGACAACTAATTGAAATGAAAAAAAAGTAAAAGCTATTTAATTAATAGCTTTTTTAAACTTTTGAAGTTCCTTTTTTATAGATGGCACTACCATAAAATGCTCACCTATTAAGAAAGCATCAGCACCAATTGAGTTTAATCTTTTTATAGTTTCAATATTTGAAACACCTGATTCCGCAACAATAATTTTTCCATTTGGAATCATTGGAATTAATTGTTCACAAAGAGTCATATCCATCTGAAAAGTTTCAAGATTTCTATGATTAATTCCTATAATATTTGCTCCACACTTCATTGCTTTTATTAAATCCTCTTTGTCATGTATCTCAACTAAAACCTCTAAACCTAAATGAAGAGCATAATCATATAACTCTTTTAAATTTTTTGTACTTAATGATTTAGCAATTAATAAAATAAAATCTGCTCCATAAACTAAAGCTTCAACAATTTGATATTTATCTAAAATAAAATCTTTTCTAAGTAAAGGTGTTGATACATACCTTCTAATTTGTGTTAAATACTCTAAATTACCTTGAAAATAGTGAGGTTCAGTTAAAACTGAAATTGCATTTGCTCCATTTGCTGAATACTCTTGTGCAATTTTTAATGGATCAAACTCCTCTTTTATTACACCTTTACTAGGACTTGCTTTTTTTACTTCTGCAATAATTCTAATTGGTTCCTCTTTTGTAGAAGTTAGATATGGTTTAATATCTCTTGGTACGTATGGATTTGCACTTAAACTTCTACCTAATAGATCAAGAGGAATCTCTTTTTTTCTCTTTTCTACATCCTCTAAGGTCTTTTTATTAATTTCATCTAATATCACTTATTACACTCCTTTATTTTTTCCCAATGTGCTTTAATCTCTTCATCAACTAAACCTGTTCTATCAACTACCTTCTTCATATTTTCATAGGCTTTTTTACACTCTTTTAATTTATATTGTCCCCAAGCAAGAGAGTCAAGATAGGCTATATTATTTGGGTCTTTCTCTAAAGCCTTTTTAACATAACTTATCCCTTTTTCTACATCAATATCAAAATCAATTAAAATATACCCCAAATAGTTTTGGTAAATATGATTATCTAAGACAGATAAAACATTTTCAAACTTTTCAATAACACTTGGTAAAGCTTTTTTCTTATCCCCTGCACTTTCAAATTCAATTATTGCTATCTGTGCTAAATAATCAATATTTGAACTCTTTTCATAAAGTTTATTAGCTAACTTTAATGCTTCTTTATACTGTAAAGAGTTTTTATAAAGATCTAGAAGCTTATCATCATCATGATGACTTGTTTTCAAAAACTCAATTGCCTTATTTATATCTTTTTTTTCTAAATAATACATTAGTAGCTTATAAACCCTATTTAATGTAACTGTTGGTGTCTCTTTCTTTTTTAGATTAAAATAGGTTCTCTTAAGAACAGAGATTACTCCATCAATATTTTTTTCTTCTTGATAAAAAGCAAGAAGTTTTGCACAGCTTAAGTTATCACAACCATTTTTTTCAATATACTCTTCAAGTAGAGTTATTGCCTCTTTTTTTTCATCTAAATAGACATACATCACATTGGTAAGATTTAATATTGAACTTAAAGAAAAAGAGCTTTTATATGCTTTTTTAAAAAGTTTTTTTGCCTTCACAAACTCCTCTTTTTGTAAAAGAATTGTTCCAAGAAGTTCATAATTTACATCTTTTTTTTCTGCTTCAATAAGTTCTTGTGCATATTTTTCTGCTTTTTCTAGTTCTTTATTTCTTGCTAATGCTAAAATATAAATCTTTAAAATTCTATTTTTATACTCATCTATTCTAGAAAGATTTTTTTCAACAATTGAGATTATTTGTTCCTCTTTTTTTAAGAAAAAAGAGTTCTTTATATACTCAAGAAGATACTCATCTTTTGATGTTTCATTATAGAGCTTTAAAAAAAGTTCACGTGCTTCTTCTTTTTTACCAATTTTATTATACTCTAATGCAAACATAATAAATTTGTCTTCATAGGCATACTCTTTATAAGTAAACTTCTTTTTTAATAAATTTTTATCAAATTCATTATTGTTTTGCAATTGTACACATCCATAAAGAAAAAAAGAAAACAGGATAACAATTATAACTCTTTTATTGCTGGACACTCTTTAAATACCTCTTCTTTATTACTCTTAAAATAGTCCCAAAAAGGGAAAGTTCTACACTGCATTGGTCTTGCTTCATAAACACTACATTGTTTTTTATCTAAATCAAAAAAGATACAAACAAAATTATCCTTTGATATTTTGACCTCTTTTATACTATATTTGTATCCTCTTTTCTCTAAAAAATCAGAGAAAAGTTTGTCTAATCCTATATTTAAATAAATACTTAAATTTAAGATTTCTTGTTTACTAATCCAAATATTTCCACTCTCACCTATACAACAGTTACCACCACAAGATTCACATCCTGATAAATCAAAAACAAAATCAAAACCCTCTTTTGTAACTAAATTCATATCTCTACTTTAATACTATGTGTAGATGAATGCTCATATATTTCTTTTGCATCTTCACTAAACTCTTCATTCTCAAAGACAGTTAAAGGCTCAATAACCTTTAATAGTGATTTTGAATTTTTTCTAGCATAAACTAAAACTAAAGTGGCCTCTTTCCTCTTCTTAGGATAAACAAACTGTAAGGTTTCCATATTTAGTTTATACTCATTTAGTAATCTTACTATCTCATTTAATTGTTTAACATCATAACAAAAAAAGAGTTTACCTGAATTATTTAAAATCTTTGATACTTTTCTTATAAACTCTTCTAAAGGCATTGAATCATTATACCTTGCAATTTTTAAATTCTCATTTTCACTTTTAATAACATTCGAATGATAAAAGGGAGGATTAGAGACACAAATATCAAAACTCTTATCAAATTTATACTCTAAAAATGATCCTTTATACATAGTTGCATTAATTTTGTTGCATTTAGCATTTATTTGTGAAAAATCTTGAAAAACTTCTTGAATTTCACACTGATTCAAATTTAATTTTGGATTGTCTCTTGCAACTAATAATCCTAATATTCCACTTCCACTTCCAATATCAAGAAGTTCACCATTAATATTTTTAAATTTTTTTAAATTCTTGTTTATAAAATGATGTAAAAAATGAGTGTCACTATTATAACAATATCCATTGCTAGGTTGATACAATACCAAAAAAATACCTTTTTATAAATTTAACGGATTATATCTAATAAATCATTTAAAAAAAGTGATATAAATATAGTGAAATAACGCTCAATAAAGAATTTATACAGTTATTTATTAGTTTTTATAATGAATAATTACTATTCAAATTTAAGCAAAATTATCATGTGTAATTAAGTAACATTGATGATTTTATATATAGATATATATTGTTTTAAATTAACTTTATTTAAACAATTAGTTATCATATTTAAATAATATCTGAGTTTAACTCTATATTACATCAAATTTTATAAGGGGATAAAATGGCAATAATGGAAGCTCCTGAAAACACTCCTGTATGGGTAAATGAAAGTAGATGTAAAGCATGTGACGTGTGTGTATCTGTATGTCCAGCAGGAGTACTAGCTATGAGACCAGAACCTAAATCAACACTAGGAGCAATGGTTCAAATTATAGCAAAAGATTCATGTATTGGATGTAATGACTGCGAATTATCATGTCCAGATTTTGCAATATATGTTGCGGATAAAAAACAGTTTAAATTCGCTAAATTAACAGATGAAGCAAAACAAAGAGGCGAAGCGATAAAAAAGAACAATTATAGAAAGCTAGATGCTTAAGGAGAACTGATGGCAAGAGAGATAATTTCAACTGGTAACGATTTAGCTGCAATTGCAGCTGTAGATGCTGAATGTGAGTTTTTTAGTGGATATCCTATTACGCCTTCATCTGAAATAATGCATACTATTACAGACCTATTACCAAAAAATGGTGGTGCGGCAATTCAAATGGAAGATGAAATTGCTGGTATTTGTGCAGCATTGGGTGCCGCAATGACAGGTAAAAGAGCATTGACTGCTACATCTGGTCCAGGAATTTCACTAAAAGCAGAGAATATTGGATTAGGATATATTGCTGAAGTACCGTTAGTTATCATCAATGTAATGAGAGGTGGACCATCAACAGGTCTTCCAACAAGAGTACAACAAGGAGATGTGCTTCAAGCTAAGACTCCTACACATGGTGATTATAACTCTATTACTCTATGTGCCTCTACACTAGAAGAGTGTTATACACAAACTGTAAGAGCATTTAATCTTGCAGATAGATTTATGCAACCTGTATTTGTACTTTTAGATGAAACAATTGGTCATATGAGTGGCAAAGCAGTACTTCCAGACTTAGAAGAAGTAAAAGCAAATATCAAAACAAGAAGAACATTTAATGGTGATCCAAAAGAGTATGAACCATATAATGTACCACAAGATGAACCTGCAATTTTAAATCCAATGTTTAAAGGTTATAGATACCATTATACTGGTCTACATCACGATTTCAATGGTCATCCAACTGAAGATGCTACAATGTGCCAAAACTTAATTGAAAGATTATTTAATAAAGTAAAAGCACATGTTGATGAGATTGAGCTATATGAAGAGTATAAATTAGAAGATGCAGATATAATGATTATTGCATATGGTTCTATGGCACTTTCAGTTAGAGAAGCAATTAATAGATTAAGAGATGTAGGTATTAAAGTTGGTATGTTTAGACCAATTACTTTATGGCCTAGTCCAGAAGCAAAAATCAAAGAGTTATGTGACAAATTTGATAAAGTTTTAGTAACTGAATTAAATATGGGACAATACATTCAAGAGATTGAAAGAGTAAGTGGAAGAAGAGATTTTAATACCCTATTTAAAGCAAATGGAAGACCAATTGCACCACTTGAAATCATTGAAAAAATAAAAGGAATGTAAAATGGCTTTTAATTATGATGAATACTTAAGAACTAACAAGATGCCTACACTTTGGTGTTGGGGATGTGGTGATGGTGTTATTTTAAAAGCACTTATTAGAGCAATTGATAAACTTGGTTGGAATATGGATGATGTCTGTGTTGTTTCAGGTATTGGTTGTTCTGGAAGATTCTCATCTTATATTAACTGCAATACTATACACACCACACATGGTAGAACTATTGCATATGCAACAGGTGTTAAATTGGCAAACCCTGATAAACATGTAATATGTGTAACAGGAGATGGAGATGGTCTTGCCATTGGTGGAAATCATACTATTCACGGATGTAGAAGAAATATTGATATTAATCAAATTGTTATTAACAACTTTATTTATGGATTAACAAACTCTCAAACAAGTCCTACAACACCGCAAGGAATGTGGACAGTTACAGCAAAAAAAGGAAATATTGACCCTACTTTCAATGCCTGTAATTTGGCAATTGGTGCAGGTGCAACATTTGTGGCAAGAGAGACTATGCTTGATCCTAAAAAATTAGAAAGAATATTTATAAAAGGATTAGAACATAAAGGATATTCATTCTTTGATATTTTTTCTAATTGTCACGTAAATTTAGGAAGAAAAAATAAAATGGCTTCTGCAATGGCAAATTTAGAATGGATTGATGAAATAACAGTTGCTAAAACTAAATATGACAAAATGAGTGATGACGAGAGAGTTGGACTATTCCCAACTGGTATTTTAAAACATGATACAGAACAAAAAGAGTATACAGATATGTACAAACTTGTTCAAGAAGCTCATCAAAATAAAACTATGGTACAACTATAAGGAGAATATCATGGCTAAAACATTAATGAGATTTACTGGTGTAGGTGGACAAGGTGTACTTCTTGCAGGATCTATTTTTGCAGCAGCTAAAATTAAATCTGGTGGATATGGTTTAAAAACTGCAACATATACTTCTCAAGTAAGAGGTGGAGCTACAGTTGTTGATATTACCCTTGAGGATGAGCCAATTTTATATCCATATGCAAATGATGGGGAGATAGATTTTATGCTTTCTGTTGCACAAATCTCTTATGATCAATTTAAAAATGGAGTAAAAGCAGGAGGAACAATAGTTGTTGAACCAAATTTAGTAACTCCAACAGATGAAGATAAAAAAATATGGAATATTTATGAAATTCCAATTATTACAATTGCTAAAGAAGAAGTAGGAAATGTAATTACACAATCGGTACTTGCCCTATCTATTGCAAATCTTATGACAGGAGAAACAGTTGATAATGAGACTTTAAGAGAAACAATGCTCTCTAAAGTACCTGAAAAAGTACATGATATAAATAACAAAGCTTTCGACCTAGGCTTAAAATATGCAAAAAAGGCTATGGCTTAACTAGTAGCAATTTGCTACTAGTTATTTATCCTATAATTAATCACTATAAGATATTGATAAGGAACGTTTATCTTTTCTAAATTTATCATAATAACTTTCATTACCAGTAGACAAACTCATATATGCAGGAAATACAATTCTTAATTTTTTAGGTGACTTATTATTAATATTTATTAAAGCATAATATCTATCAATAGTTACTATTCCATTTAAATTATCTTTGCAAGTTCTTGAGGAAACACCAATTATTTCAATCTTTTTATTCTCATATGTTGTAAATACTTTATTTTCTAAAAATATATTATTATATTCACAATAATCATCTTCAGATGATGAAGTTTCTTCTTTAATAAAAATATCACTCCATTTTTCGCTATTTTGACTACAAGAAGCAAAAAAAACCAGAAAAAAACTAATAAATAATTTTTTATTCATAATAAGATCTTTTTAATTATATATTATTATCATACTATAATATAGTTTTAAAGCATATTATAGGGGTGACTATTTTTATAATAAGTTTAATACTTTCATATTTAATAAAAAATAATATTATAAATATAAAAAACTATTTAGTAAAAGTAATAAATTCTCTTTAACAATTATTTAATATATATAATATAATTATTAATCTTCTCTTCTAATCTTTTAGAAAGATATGCATTAGAATTTTTTAAACATGATAGAATAAATTTCGCCTCTTTATGATAGTTAAATATTTTTTCTGAATCCCAATGTTCAGGAGGTTTTTGCATATTTGCTATTCTATCTGCTAATTTTATCATTTGAATTTCATAACCTTGAGTTAAAAGTTTATTTATACTATCAGCCATCTGCTCTTTTTTAGGGAGTGTTTCATCTTTTGTTAAAGCTTCAACTCCTTCAGCTACATCAATACCAAACTCCTCATATATATCATCATATGTAATATCTGTATCCTCTATAGTATCATGTAAAAAAGCGACTGCTATTACTTTATCGAATTTCTCTTGGTCTAGCTTACTCTTAATACAAGCATGCATAACTTCCATTACAACTGATGAAAGATGAACTAAATAAGGTAAATTATATGGCGTTTTTTGTTCACCATGTGCTTTTGCTGCAAAATTTAATGCTTTTAAATATTTTTCTTGAGAAAACATAATTAATTATCCTCTTTTCTTCTATTTATTTTTTTTTCCACTATTCACATGAAGTTTTGTCATCACAGGCTTTGCATTTTTTGAAAAACTTATCAAATCTTCAACTCTATTTACACTATCATCTAAATATTTAAGTGACTCTTCTAAGATATATGTTGTACTTAGTGCATCACTATAAGCTCTATGATGATTATCTATATTTATCTTTAAAAGCTCTTTTAATGATTTTAAACCATATTTCTCAGCTTTTATTGTACGTCTTGCTAAATCAATAGTACATAGTTTTCTATTCTCTAATTTTCCCAAATCATACTTTTGCAAAGAGTTAGAGATAAAGTTATAATCAAACTTTATATCATGAGCTACAAAAACATCATCTTCTAAAAAAAGTTTAAACTCTTTTAATACTCTTTCAATTGTAGAGGCATTTTCAAGCATATTAGGAGTTATTCCTGTAACATCTTGTATATATTCAGGTATATTTTTTGCATAAACTAAGGAGTCAAATTTATCAATTATTTGACCATTTTTATATTTCACTGCACCTAATTCTATTATTTGGTGACCTTTATTTACATGACCTCCATTAGTTTCAATATCTACAATACAAAAGCTCTGTTCACTTATTAAGTTTTCTTTAGTTTTTAAAACAATATTATTATCAATAATATCAAGAGGAAGTCCATTTGAAAGTAAAAGTTCAAATTCAAGCTCTGGATTATCAAAAAACCTATCTTTGTTTTTAGATAACTCTTCTAAAAAAAGTTCAAAAGGCATTGACTCTTTTTTTAATTTAGTCACTAGTTTTGTTATAAAATTTTGATTTTTAGATTTCATTTGCTACTTTTACAAAATCTATCATTTTTTGTCTATCTTTCTTCCCCTTAGATAATTCAACTCCTGAACTTACATCAACTGCAAAAAAATTATAAAATTTTAATTCAGATAAATTATCCTGCGTTAATCCACCTGCTAAAACAATTTTAGAACAATCCACATCTTCAAACCACTCTAATACTACTCTTTTACCCTCTCCACCAAAAGAGTCAACAAAAGAATCAACTAAAATATATTCATCTTGATATTTTAAAATGTCATCTTTTGATTTTGCTCGAACAACTCTTAGATATTTGTAGTTTAAACTATCAAAGTCTGTATGGTTTTCATCATCAATTATCTGTGCTAGTTGCATTTTTGACTGAAAACATATCTCATTAATAAAAGATGTTTTTTCATTTACAAAAAGTCCAACTGTTTGTACAAAAGGAGGCAGTTTTTCTACAATCTGTCTTGCTTTTTCTGGATTTATATATCTTGGACTTTTCTTATAAAACACAAAACCCAATGCATTTGCACCTGCTTTTATTGCGTCAAGAGCGTCTTGTAAATTTGTAATTCCACAAATTTTAATTTTCATTTTAAACCTGCAAACTCTTAATTGCTTTTGAATAGTCCTCACTTCCAAATACATAAGAACCAGCTACAACTACATCAACTCCTGAATCTTTAAGTTCATAAATATTTTTATCATTTACTCCACCATCAACTTGGATTAAACAAGCAGGATTTCTTTTATTAATTAGTTCTTTTAATCTTTTTGCCTTTTCAATAACACTTGAAATAAACTTTTGTCCACCAAAACCAGGGTTTACTGACATCAATAAAACCATATCTAAATCTTCTAATAAATACTCAATTGATTCAGGTGTCGAGTGTGGATTTAAAACAATTGCTGGTTTAATTCCATAAGATCTGATTTTTTGAATAAGTCTATTGGGGTGTTTCTCACTTTCAATATGAAAAGAGATATATTCAGGTTTTAAAGGAGCAAAAAGTTCTACAAAAAAAGTGTTGTTTTCAACCATCAAATGAACATCAAGTGGCTTTGTCGAAGCTTTTGCAACAGGAGCAACAACCACAGGTCCAATTGTCATGTTAGGAACAAAATATCCATCCATTACATCTACATGAATTAAATCACATCCACCATCACAAATAGCCTTAATCTCCTCATCTAACTTTCCAAAATTTGCCGATAAAATTGAAGGTGCTACAAGCATTAATAAACCTTTTGAATATAACATTAACGCGATTATACCATTTTCTTCTTATAATATAGAAATTAGCTAATAAGAATATTTTTTATGAAAATCAACTCTTTACTTTAAAAAGGCTGAAAAACAAAAAATATATTTGTTTTTCTTCAAAATATAGAATAAGTTTATATGGACTTAGTTATAATACGTTTCATTATCTGCAAAAAAGGATTTATTTTGAAAAAGAACAAACTCTTACTAATACTTATTACCATCTTGGCTCTATTATTATCAGCTTGTGAAGATAAAAAAGAACCAAAAATTGAAGTAAAAAAAGAGATTAAAAAAGTTGATGTAGATGTACATACTTTGAAAAAAGAGCAATATGAAATCTGGGTTGATTTTTCTGGAAAAACAGAAGCTTTTAAAAGCGTAAATGTTACATCAAGAGTTGGTGGAGAATTAAAAAAGATATTCTTTGAAGCAGGAGATAATGTAAAAAAGGGTGATTTATTATTTAAAATTGATGATAGTCAATATAAAGCGATTTTAGAACAAAAAATGGCATCCCTCCAAAAAAACAAAGCATCTCTTAACTTAGCTATTGCAAATGTAAAAAGATATAAACCATTAGTGGAAAAAGGTTTAGCTCCAAGAGAAAAACTAGATGAACTTCTTGCAAACCAAAAACAACTGCAAGCAGTAGTTAATGCAGATAGTGCAACTATTAAACAGGCTGAACTTGATGTAGAATACACAACAATAAGAGCTACAATTGATGGACAAATAGGTAAATCATTAGTTGATGTGGGTAACTTAGTTAACGTATCAAGTACAACTTTAGCAAAAATCGTTGATTCTGAATATCTATATGTAAATTTTAATCCTAGTTCAAAAGAGGTTTCACTTATTAAAAAATATAAATCTGAAGATAATCCTAGAGTAAAAGTAAGACTTGAAAATAGTGATGACAGAATTGAAGTAAAAGGAAATATTGATTTTATTGACAATAATACAAATGAAACAACAGGAACTGTATTTATAAGAGCAAAAATAGATAACAAAGAGAATATTATTTTCCCTGGAACTTTCGTTGAAATAAAACTTTTTATTACAGATAAAATACCTTTAATTGCTGTACATCCAAATACTTTAGGTCAAAATCAATTAGGTAGCTTTGTTTATATAGTAGATAGTGAAAATAAAATTAGAATTAGACAAATTGAGTCTCAATATAGCAACAATGACTTAGTACTAATTAAAGATGGATTAAATGAGGGAGATAGAGTTATTGTAAGTAATATTACAAAACTAAAAGACGGATTATTAGTTAATCCAAAAGAAGTAGAAAATCCAATAAAAAAGTAGGATAAAATGTTTTCAATATTTTTTATAAATAGACCTATATTTGCCAAAGTAATCTCAATTTTTATAGTAATTGTAGGTTTTATTGCATTATATCTTTTACCAGTTGCACAATTCCCTCAAATCACACCTCCTACAATTGCAGTTAGTGCTAAATATACAGGCGGAAGTGCTGATGTTGTAGAGAGTGCTGTAACAAAGGTTTTAGAAGAACAATTAAATGGTGTAGAAGGAATGATTTATATGGAATCAACATCAGCTTCAGATGGAAACTCTAATATAAATCTATATTTTAAATCAGGATATGATTTAAACATTGCTGCAATTGATGTACAAAATAGAGTTGCTTTAGCAACTCCATCTTTACCAGATAGTGTAAAACAACTAGGGGTTACAACCAAGAAAAAATCTACATCAATGGTTCAAATCCTTACACTAAAATCATCAAATCCAAATCATGATGCCCTATTTTTATCAAACTATGCAAGCTTAAATATTGTTGAAGAGTTAAAAAGAGTTGAAGGGGTTGGAGATGTACGAAACTTAGGAGAGAGAAAATACTCAATGAGAATCTGGATAAATCCAGATAAATTATCAAACTTAGGACTTACTGTTAATCATATAATAACAGCAATAAAAGAGCAAAACCTCCAAGCTGCACTTGGAACAATTGGAAGTTCCCCAATAAATGCAACAAATAAATTTCAATATACTTTAATCTCAAAAACTAGGTTAAGTGATAAAAAAGAGTTTGAAGATATTATTGTAATGCAAAATAATGATGGAAGTAAAGTTAGATTACAAGATATTGCAAGGGTTGAGTTAGGAGCTGAAAACTACTCATGGAGTGCTAAACTAAATAATAAAGATACAGCACTACTTGGTATATACCAACTTCCAGGAGCAAATGCATTAGATGTTGCAAAAAAAATAGAAGAAAAGATTAATGCTTTGTCAAAAAGATTTCCTGAAGGTCTATCTATCGAAGCTGGTTATGATACAACAAAATTTGTTGAAGTATCCATAGAAGAAGTAGTTTCAACACTATTTGAAGCATTAATATTAGTTCTGCTTGTAGTTTATTTCTTTTTACAATCATTTAGAACAACAATTATTCCTGCTATTGCTATTCCTGTATCATTAATTGGTACTTTTGCTATTTTGATGGCGGTAAATTTTTCTATAAATACCTTAACCCTATTTGGTTTAATTCTTGCAATTGGAATTGTAGTTGATGATGCAATTATTGTTGTAGAAAATGTTGAAGCAAATTTAGAAAAGAACCCTGATATTTCATTAAAAGAAGCAACAACTCTTGCAATGAAAGAGGTTTTCGCACCAATTATTTCAACAACACTAGTTCTTATGGCTGTTTTCATACCTGTAACTTTTATTCCAGGAATTTCAGGGGCTTTATATCAACAGTTTGCATTAACCATTGCCTTTGCCGTTCTTATTTCAGCAATTAATGCTTTGACTCTTTCACCTGCACTTTGTTCAACAATTTTAAAAAGAAAAAAAGAGGGTGAAAAAAATATAGTTTTTAAAAAATTTGATGACTCATTAGAGAGTTTTAAAAAATTTTATAAAAAAGTTTTAGAAAAAATAATCAAGTTTTGGTATATAGCAATTTTTATATATGTACTTTTATTAGGTGCAACATATTTAGTATTTAAGATTCTTCCCACTGGATTTATTCCAAATGAAGACCAAGGTACCCTTCTTGCTTCTATCTCTCTTGAATCGGGAACAACATTAGCTTTAACAGAAGAGAGTATAGAAAAAACAGTAGAAATAGTTAAAAACACAAAAGGGGTAAAAGATGTACTTAGTGTAGCAGGATTTAACCTAATTACAGGTGCACTTGACTCTTCATCAGGTATTATCTTTATAACTTTAGAGGATTGGAAAAAAAGAACTGATTATGAGACTTCAATAGAAGCTATAACAAACTCCATAAATAAAAGAGCAAATAAAGAGATAAACAATGCAAATGTGAAGGTCTTTAATACACCTTCTATACCTGGTATATCTGCTGTTGGAGGATTTGAATTAAAACTTCAAAATCTATCTGCAATGCCAATTAAAGAGTTTGAAAAAAAAGCAAGAGATTTTATACAAAAACTAAATGAGGATGAATCTATAATGATGGCATATACAACATTTAATAGTAATTATCCCCAATATTATGTGGATATAAATAGAGATAAAGTTTCCTCTTTAAATCTAAAATTAAATGATGTATTCTCAGTACTTCAAACATATTTAGGTTCACTTTATGTAAATGATTTTGATAAATATGGAAAAACTTATAAAGTATTTATTCAAGCAGATCAAGACTTTAGAGCCTATAAGACATCTATATCAAACTATTTCGTACAAAATTCTAAAGGAGAAAATGTACCACTTAGTACAATTGTAGATATAAAACAAGTAAGTGGAGTTAGTACTATTACACACTTTAACTCTTATCAAAGTATTGCTATAAATGGTGTTCATAATATTAGAGGAGGATATAGCTCAGGAGATGCTTTAACTGCTATTACAAAAATTGCAGAAATTAATCTTCCAAAAGATATTGGATATGAGTTTTCAGGAATGAGTCTACAAGAAAAAGAGGCTGGAAATGCAGCAGTTTATATCTTTGCTTTATCAATCTTAATGGTATTTTTATTTCTTGCAGCACAATATGAGTCTTGGATGATGCCATTAATGATTATGCTTCCAATACCTGCTGTTATGCTTGGAGCACTTGGAGCAAATATGTTAGTTGGTTTATTAAATGATACTTATACACAAATTGGACTTGTACTCTTAATTGGTATGTCATCAAAAAATGCTATTTTAATTGTTGAATTTGCAAAAGATTTAAGAGAAAAAGGACAATCCATAATAGATGCTGCAATAAATGCTTCAATACTTAGATTAAGAGCAATTCTAATGACAATTTTTGCATTTCTATTAGGAATCTTGCCACTAGTATTTGCAAGTGGTGCTGGTGCAGTTTCAAGACAATCTTTAGGTACAGCAGTATTTGGAGGTATGTTAATGTCAACTTTTTTAACATTTTTTTTAACACCTGTTCTATTTGTAATTTTACAGAAATTAAGAGAGAAAACAAATAAAGGAAACCTCAAATGAGTAAAAAATTTAAAGTTTTAATGGTAATTATAGCAATATCTTCATATACAACTATAAATGCACAAGAGTTAAACTTAAAAGAATTAATTGATATTGCACTAAAAAATAATACTAATATTCAGTTAAATAAAAATCAACAAGAGATAAAAAAACATGAATTGAAAAAAGCCAAAGCCACTTATCTTCCTCAAATATCAGCAAATGCTGATATAGGTCATTATGATATTAAGTCAAATGCAATAAGAGAAGATGGGGATGCAAACTCAGTTACATTAAACGCAAATCAATTAATCTATGACTTTGGAAAAACAAGCAGTTTAATAGATGCTTCTAAATATAATCTTGAAGCTACTAATAATGATATAAATTCTTCGATTCAAGCTACTATTTTATCTGTTAAAGAAGCCTATTTTGACATCTTAAATAAATATGAACAAATAGCAGTAGCAAATGAGTCAGTTAAACTTGATGAACTTCAACTATCACAAGCAAAAGAGTATTTTAAAGCAGGAGTTAGAACACAAATTGATGTTACAAATGCCCAACTAAAGTTATCTAGTTCAAAATTAAAACTACTTCAAGAAGAGTATAACTTAAAGACTGCAAAAGCAAAGCTCATCTCTATTTTAGGTAAAAATATTAATACTAATATTGATATTAAAAGAGATGAAAGAAGCCTAATAGAGTTATCAGAAAACAAAACACTAAAATATGAAAATCTTAATGAGTTAATTGAGATAGGTATAAACTCTAGAGAGGAGCTTAAAAAATATAAGTTTTTGATAAAATCAAACAAAGAGAATATAAGAAATGTAAAAGCACAATATTATCCAAGAATAGATTTAAATGCTTCATATAGTGACAAAAACTCTGATGATATTACAAGTTTAGATAATGAACAATCAGCAATTATGCTAGGTCTTAAATGGAATATTTTTACAGGAGATTCAACTAAAGCGGAAAAAGAGATAGCAATAACAAATCTTAAAAATATAAATAAACAGTTTGAACAAAAAAAACTAGAGATAACACAAGAAATAACAACTGCTTTTTTAAATCTAAAACAGAGTTTTGAAACTATTGATATTAGTTTATTAAATTTAGATTTAGCAACAAAAAATCTAAATCTTGCAACACAAAGATATAAATCTGGATTAAATGATTTACTTGAATTAAACGATGCAAAATTTGAGTATACACAATCTAAAACAAATTTAGTTAATAGTTACTATTCTTATCTTACAGATATTGCAAAACTTGAATACTCTTTGGGAATAAAGTATAACAATAACTAATATGAAAAAAAATTTAACTTTTTTAGTTTTAGCCTTTACACTTTTAAATGCACAAACAACAGATGAACTTTTAAATAAAGCAAAGGAGCTTGAAAAAAAAGGTGAGTACAAAGAGGCTATGAAACTATATAAAATCGTTGCTTTAGAACAAACTAAAACAAATAGACTCTATATAGATGAGAGGAGAGTTAAAGCACAAAAAGTAACCTCAAATATATTAAATAAAATTGAAGATAAAGAGACAGAAAACACAATTAAACAAATAATAGCCTCAAATTTTAATCTATACCCTTATAAAGAGAACTATCTACTTCCTTTATCATATGATATAAAAAAAAAAGAGAATAGAGAACAAAATGAAGTAAAGTTTCAAGTAAGTTTAAAAAAACCTATTTTTTATAATCTATTTAAGATGAAGGAAACAATAAACTTTGGATATACACAGACATCTTGGTGGCAATTATATAAGCAGTCTGCCCCTTTTAGAGAAACAAACTACAAACCTGAAATTTTTATGGAAATTCCATACGGCAAAAAAGATAAAACAGTTCTAAAGGGTTTTAAGCTTGGAGTTTTACATGAGTCAAATGGTCAAAATGAAGAGAATTCTAGATCATGGAATAGAGTCTATTTAACTAATTTTTTACAAGCTGGAAATCTCTTCATCATACCTCGCATTTGGCATAGGTTAAAAGAGGATGAGAAAAATGATGATAATCCAGATATAGAGAAATATTTAGGTTATGGTGACTTAACTTTGGCATATGCATATAAACAACATACATTTAAACTTCTTCTTAGAAATAATCTAAGAAAAAGTGATGATAATAAAGGTTATGCACAACTTAATTGGACTCTTCCATTTTTTAACTCAAAAAACTATTTTGGATATATTCAAGCCTCAACAGGATATGGAGATAGTTTAATTGATTATGATAGAAGAGTTGATAGACTTGGTATAGGTATAAGTTTATCTAGATAGTCTTATACTTATTCTCCATAAACCACATAAATGAAAACATGAGACCAGGAGTTTTTGCAAACTCTTCTTTATACATAAACTTTTTAAAATCTTTTACAGGTAAAAAAATCAACTCTATTTCTTCATCCCGTATTCCACCTCCAGCATGAACCTTCATTGATTCATCTATTCTTGCAAAAAATAGAGATTGACACCCACCACTTATTCCAACATTTGTGTAAAAAGAGGTAACTTTTTCTATATTTTCCAAGGGAACTTGATAACCACACTCTTCATCTATTTCTTCTTGAATAATAACATCAAGAGGTTTCTTTTTATCAACTAACCCCGCACAAAGCTCATATGTACAAAGCTTTGAAGAATCATTAAGATACACAGGTGGTCTAAACTGTTTTACAAGTAAAAAAGCATCTTTTTGCTCATGGTATAATAAAACTGCAACAGAATCAAAACTTTTTACTGCTTCCCAAGCTTTCTTTTTTCCATTCTGTTTATAGGTTATCTTTACTGGATGCACAAATTTCGTATCCTTTAGAGGATTTGTTTTAAACTCTTCAATCTTATTATTCATTTAAAAACCTTTTTAATATTTTAAATTAAATATAATATAATATAATTTAATATAATATAACATAATTTAATTTAATTTAATAAAAAAAGTCTATTTATGAAACTAAAGTATACTGGACCTAAAGAAATAATCTCATCTCATGGAATTGATTTTAAAAGTGGAAAAGATGACAAATATGTCTATATCCAATCAGCTATACAAATATACTATGCAATACATCACGACTATAAGAAAGATAAAATATATTCTCATAAAATAAAAAATGAGCATTTAAGTGATGAAGAGATTTTAAAAAGAGTCATCAGCTTAGAACCAAATCTAAAAAATATATGTTTACTAGAGATTAATAAATTTGAAAAGTTACTTGATACTGAAATTGAAGAGACTAAAACACACAAAGAACTAAATAAAATAGAACAAGATGCCCTTAAAAGTAATCTTATTATTATGAAAAAATATAGACTTCAAAGAGAGACAAATAAAATTATCTATAATCATTTAATTAAAACTATAGTAGATGATATCTTTGAACATAAATTAAAAGAGATAAATATACCTTTTAATACTAGTTTTTGGCATGTATTACAATCAATACAAGGGGAGCTATCTAATCATGAAAAAAGATCAATAGCTTCTACTCTTAATATCTTGCATAAAGAAGAATCAATCTTTGTTTCACTAAAGATTAACTCTATTTCCTAATAGATTTTAATCTTTTATTACTATTGACTTAAAATCAATTGTAAAGGTAGATCCCATATTTAAAACAGACTCTACACTTGGCTTTAAAGCATAATCCTTACAAATTCTACTTACAATATCTAAGCCTATACCAAAGCCACCTTCAATATTATTGCCTCTTTTATATCTTTTAAAAATCTCTTCTTGTTCACTTTGACTTATTCCTATTCCAAAATCCTTTACTAAAAGTTTTGTACCTTTTATGTAAACTAAAATTTTACTATTTATATCACTATATTTAATTGCATTTGAAATAAGATTGTTTACTATTTTTTGAGTTTTTGTTTTATCCATAGTAATTTCTAAATCATCTAAATCAGACTCAATAAGAATATTTTTCGTTACTGCAATATCTGAAAAATACTCCACACTATCATAAACTAAATCTTTTAAATTGAATTTTTCATCATGACTTTCATGTAAAACATCAAATGCAGAAAAATGTATATCATTGTAAATTTGAGAAATCTGTTTAGAACTACTTAATATATATTTCATCATTTTCTCTGGATTCTTGCCTTTTTTTAACATTGAAACAGAGGTCATAAGAACGGAAATAGGTGTATTTAATTCATGTGCAGAATCTTTAATAAAATTATCCATATGGTTTATCTTATCTCGTACTGGTTTTAATAAAATTTTTGATAAAAAATACCCAATAAAGCCTACAAATATTGCACTTAGAATTAATGCAATTACTATATAAATTTTTAAACTATCCCTATTTTCAATCCCTTCACAGGTTTCTATTACTATATATTTTATAGGTATTGATTCTTCATTTAACTCTTCTACATAAAAGTTATAATGACTACGTTCGTAAAACTTCTTATTAAAATCAACAAACTCTTTACCATTTAGGTATGAATAGATCAATTTTCCATGTTTATCATAAAGAGCATATCTAATTTCATCTTTTTCTAATTTTTTAGGAATAAACTTTTTATTATTCACATAAGAGTTTAAAATTTCAGTTTTTATCTCCATAGAAGCATTACTAAGTTGCATACTGCAACTATTTTCAAGACTTTTTATTTCTTCTTGATAATATATATAAAGAAGAATACCTATTAAAAAAATTGCAGAACTTACATATATTGATAAAAAACTAATTAATGCTTTTTTTTCACTATAATTCAAATTTATACCCTATTCCTCTAATTGTTTGAATTCTATCTTTTCCTAGAAGTTCTCTTAAGTTTTTTATATAAACTCTAATTGTTGCATCTGTTGGCATCTCCTCATACGCCCAAATATTTTGTAATAACTCTGCACTTGAAATAACTCGATTTTTATGACTACAAAAGTATTTTAAAATATCTCTCTCTTTTAAAGCTAAATGTTTTTCTTCACCATCTATTTTCAACTGGCAAACTTCTGGTAAAAACTTAATATTACTTCCTATTAATAGTTCACTATTTTGATTTATATTAAAATGTTTACATAGTTTTAATATTCTTTGATCTAATTCTTCTAAATCAAAAGGTTTTTTAATATAATCATCAACTCCACTTTCAAAAGACTCTTTTAGATGTTTAGTATCTTGATATGCAGTAAGAATTATTGTAGGAGTGTTATTTTTATAATCTTCTCTAATTGTTTTTAAGACGTTAATTCCACTTATTATAGGAGTATTAATATCAAGTAAAGCTAAATCAAAAACATCATCAATTAAGTACTCCAAAGCTTCTTGACCATTAGTTGCTAAAACTACTTCATAACCTTTATCTCTTAAATGCTCACTTAGTAAATCGTTTAATGCCAAGTCATCTTCTAATAGTAAAACTTTCACTTTAAATCCTTTGAGAATCAAATTATACAAAAGATTTGTTAATCCTGTGTGTACTAAAAACAATAAAATTTGACGAATATAAAAAAGTTTGTGTAAAATAGTTTTAAAATTTATTGAGCCTATTTAAAATTATCAAATACTAATGGAGATTTAAAATCAAGAGATTTGATATGTCTCATTACAGCTTGTAAATCATCAATATTTTTTCCAGATACTCTAATCTCATCACCTTGATTTACTGCTTTTACTTTTATTTTCAATTTTTTAATTTCTGTTTGAATCTGTTTTGCTTCATCAGATTTAATAGAGTCAATAATTGCATAGATATATTTTCTATTACCGCCTGAGCTATCCTCTTTCCTAGACTCTTCAAGTGAGTTAATAGATAAACCTCTTTTATTCATTTTAGAGATTAAGATATCATACATAGCCTCTACTTTGTTATCACTTGAAGAGTTAAGTGTTACAGTTTTAGTAGCTTGATTAAAATCTATATCTTTTGCAATCCCTTTAAAATCGTATCTAGTATCTATCTCTTTTTGTGCTTGAATTACAGCATTTTTCATCTCTTGCATATCTAATTTAGCAGAGATATCAAAACTATGTTCTTTTGCCATATTATATACTTCCTAAAAAAATTTTTCTATTATAAAAGATTTAAGATGTGATACCAATTAAATCCATCTAAGTAGTTTAAACAACTTAGTTTGAAGAATAATATAAACAACTGAAAAACTTAAAGCTAGAATCGTACCAAAAAATATTCCAATCTTATCATATGTAAAAAAGACAATTAAAGAATAAACAACAACTGAACTTAATCCAAAAGGAGTATTTTTTATAATAGTTCTTGCTTGTAAATTACTATGCCTAAAATGAATAATCAATAATAATGGCAATAAAACTGTAGGAAAAGCAGAAAAAATACCAGCAAAATTTGCAGAAACATATTTAGGTAAACTTGATACTATTAAAAAAATACCAATTGTTAAAAAAGATCTAAAAGCTAAATCAGAGATTGTTACTCTTGTATGTTTAACAGTAGGAAAGTTCTCTTTTGTAGCAAAGTATATTGAAACAATATACATCAAGATAATTACAACTAAAGGAGTAAAAACTATATGAGGAGGTATAAATGAAATAATAAAAGCAATAAACAAATATGAGAAAAACGAGGCCAAAAGACTTAAAAAAATCTCTAGTTTTCCAGTATAAAAAGTACTTAAATAGTAACCAATACAAAAAGCTAATGCTGCAAATAATCCATGAATATTATATAAAGCTACCTTTGTAACATAATCTACACCATTTTCAATTGCAAAAAAAAGTAAAGTAATTGAACTTCCAACTGGAAGACCTGATAAAATACCAGAAACCCTAGGACTTAACTTTTCTGCAATAAAACTAAGAATTAATACTAAACTTACAACAGAGATTGATTTTATTATTAAAAGTTCCATAACATCTTCCTAAAAAATTAAGAAGAGTATTATAGATTAATTTAGATAAATAAATTTATTAAAATTATAAAAAGTTAAAGAAAATAAAAAAATGTAATAACACTAATAATTTAAAAATATTTCAAAGCTTGCACCTAAGTAGCTCTTTTCCTTATAAGTAAACTCTTTATTAAAAGCATCTATCCTACCTTTTATCTGTTTAGTAATAAGAGTGTATGTTATATATAAACCTAACCCTGTACCTTGACTTCTATGTTTTGTTGTAAAATATGGTTCGAAAATTTTAGATATTAGTTTTTCTGAGATTCCACCTGCATTATCATAAAAAGATATTTTTATTTTTTCGTTGTCTCTTTTTATCTCTATAAAAAATAGTCTATTTTCAATCTGTTTATCTGTAAGGGCATCCTTTGAATTATAATAAATATTCATAAAACACTGAACTAACTCATTCGGATATGAGGTAATTATAATATTCTCTTTCATAGAAAATATTAACTCTATATTATTACTTTTTGAATTACCTTTAATTAAATCAATAAAGCCATTTATCAACTCTTTTAAATCTATTTTTTTCTTTTTTGTATTTCTATTAACAAAGTTTTGAAATACCTCAATGGTATTGGATAGATATTGTGCATTTGAATTAACACTATTACAAACTTGAACTACTTTTTCATTATTGAACATACCTAGTTCTTTCTCCAAAATCAATCCAGTTACTTGGCTAGATATTGCAGAAAGTGGTTGCCTCCATTGATGTGCGATATTTTCAATCATTTCACCAAGTGCCACCATTTTAGATTGTTCTACAATTAAATTCTCTTGTTTTTTTATATCCTCATTTTGTTTTTTAATTGTTTTATTCATTAAAATGACATTATCTATTTTTACATTCAGCTCTTTATTTAAATCAATTACTTTTTTATGATTTTCTTCAATTACTCTTGCTAAATAACCCAATTCATCATTTTTCCTATAATCAATTCTTAATAAATCATCAGAGGATTTTTCTTTTATACTCTTTACAATACTATTTATAGGCTTGATAACTACCGAATTAAAAAAATATAAAATAATTAATAATACAATCAACATACTAAAGATAATTCTATTTATCTCTTCAAAATTCTTATCAAGTTTTTTTTGAACTTCTTCTTTATTATTTTGAATAATTATATAACCTAACTTTTTATCAACAACCTTAATTGGATAAATATAAATAAACTTAGCTTCAATAGCACTATTTTTTACTTCATCAAATAATTCATATCTTTTTAGCTCCAAATTAGGGTTATTTCTTTGAATAAATATAAAACCATCATTTGTTACAACAATAATATCTTTTATCATCTTATTTATATAAGCATCTAAAATATGTTTTGCCTCGGTATAGTTATAATTAATAAAATCCATTAAAATTTGTCGAGATAAAGTTTGAGCAATATTTTCATTAAGCATTTTTAGCTCAATTTCAGACTCTTTTTTTGTGTTATTATATATATATAAAGTATCTAATACTAAAAATAGTAGAAATAGTATGATGATTTTTCTAAATAGTTTATATTTTAAAGAGTTTTGTAGTTGCATTATAGACTCTTAAGGAACTCTAATTCTTCTATACTTAAAGTTGAAAATCTACTACTTTTTTCAAAATTTTTAAGTACTTTTTTACCTTCTGATGAAAACTCCATATTAAATAATACCTTTAATATTTCATTTTTATCCTCTTGTGAAACTAGATTTGAAAAAGATAATATACTTCTAGGAAGAAGTTCTGACTCATAAAGTACTTTGAATTCTCCTTTATTAACCTGTTCAAAAGTTTTATTATCTAAAGCCCCAGCATCAACATGATTGAAAAAAACTTTTGCAACAATATTCTCTTCACTAAGTGCAAAAACATATTTAATCTTTGAATTCAATTTTACATTACTTAATTTCAAACCTTTCTTTTCAAGTATTCTTCTAGGTATAAAATAAGCGGAGGTTGAGTATTTATCTTCAAAAACAATTGTTTTATCCTTCAAATCCTCAAGATTTTGTATTAAACTATCTTTCTTAACAAAGATTATACTTTTATACCCCTTTTCACCATTTTTCCAATTTTTACTACTCATAATTACATCAGTATTATTTTGAATAAGTTTTGTTGCATAAAAGCTATCTATAAAAATATGAACCTGATTTGAATTTATTGCTTTTATTACATTATCTACTGATTTAAAAAGTTTTATATCAAATCTTAAATTATTTTTATTATTATTTTCTAAATAGTTAGCTAATAATGCAAACTTTTCATATTTACCTTCTATTTCTTTAGTATATATTGTTGAAAGTACAATTTTTTCTTGTGCATATAAAAAAGATAGAAAAGAGAATGTTAAAAAAACAATTATCCAATTTTTCATTTATATATCCTTTTACTAATACATTTTAATATTGGAGGAAAAATCTTTCTATCAAACTTTATAATACTATAAGATATGATCCTCTTTTTGCGGGTTTGGTAAAATTAAATTTAAAAAAATACCAATAATAGCACCTAAACCAATTCCTGAAAATGGAACACCACCAAAATTAAAAGTCATACCACCAATTGAGAATACTAAAATCATTGATACAATAATTAAATTTCTTGGACAATTAAAATCAACATTTGCTCTTGTTAAAGTAGAGATACCAATTGAAGCAATAATACCAAATAAAAGTAACATAATCCCACCCATTACAGGAGTTGGAATAGTTGCCAATAGACCTCCAAGTTTTCCAATAAATGCAAGTAAAATTGCTGCAATAGCTGCCCATGTCATAATTGCTGGATTAAATGCCTTTGTAACAGTTACAGCTCCTGTTACCTCAGAATATGTAGTATTTGGTGGACCACCAAACATTGATGCAACAGAAGTTGCCAAACCATCACCAAGTAATGTATTTTTAAGTCCTGGTTTTTTAAGATAATTCTCTTTTGTCACATTTGAAATAGCTAACATATCTCCAATATGCTCAATTGCAGGAGCAATAGCAATTGGTAAGATAAAAAGAATTGCTTGCCAATTAAACTCAGGAGCTGTAAAGTTTGGAATTGCAAACCAAGATGCTTTTTCAATAGAAGTAAAATCTATAATTCCATAAAATAGTGACACTATATATCCAATAATAATTCCACCTAAAATAGGAATCAACTTAAAAATTCCCTTTCCAAGTAATGAAATAAAAACCATTGTAAATAAAGCAACCATAGAAATAACAATTGCAATCTCAAAAGGAACTAACTGAATTGCACCATCACCTGTTTTTCCCATAGCCATATTTACAGCAACAGGAGATAAAATAAGTCCAATAGAGATAATAACTGGACCAACCACAACAGCAGGAAGAAGTTTATGTAAGAAATCATTACCCTTTAATCTAATTAAAAGACTAAGTAATACATATAATAAACCAGCTGCAACAAGTCCAGACATAGTTGCGGCAATTCCCCAAGTTTTAACACCATGTGAAATTGGAGCAATAAATGCAAATGATGAAGCTAAAAAGATAGGTGGAATATTTTTCCTATTTACAATTTGAAAAACAATTGTACCAATACCTGCTGTAAATAGTGCAACATTAGGATCAAGCCCAGTTAAAATAGGTACAAGAACCAAAGCACCAAACGCAACAAATAAAAACTGAATACCAAGTACAAAATCTTTTACTCTAAAATTATAATCTGTAGGCTTCATTTATCCTCATTATGCAAAATTAATTAGATTATCATATCAAAATTTGAATTAATAATATGCAATTTATAAGTAATTTTTTGTAATTTATAAGTGACTTTTAGGTAAAATTTACTTAAATTAAAAAACAAAAAAGTAGATAAATATGCATAAAGAAAGTACTAATGTAGTAGTTAAACATTTAGTAAATAGATTAAGGGATGTTAGGACAACTTCAAATGAATTTAGATTAATAATTGAAGAAATCTCAAAAATCATTACATCCGAAGCATTAAGTGATTATCCAACTATTACTCAAAATATTCACACATGGCAAGGACCACTTGACGTACAAATGTTAGAAGTACAAAAAATAGTTCTAATTCCAATTTTAAGAGCTGGTGAACCGATGTTAACAGGTATCTTAAAAACTCTTCCATATGCAAGAAGTGGTTTTTTAGCAATGAAAAGAGATGAACAAACTGCCCAATCAAAACTATTTTATGAAAACATTCCAAATCTAGAAGATAAAACTGTATTACTTCTAGACCCAATGGTTGCAACTGGTGGTTCATTAATTGATGGCATCGATTATTTAAAAAATAAAGGTGCTAAAAAAATTATCTCTTTAAATATTTTAGGAGCACCTCAAGGTATAAAAAAAGTAGAAGAAGCACACCCTGATGTAAAAATTTATATTGCACAAATTGATGAAAGATTAGATGAGAACAACTACATTAGACCAGGTCTTGGAGATGCAGGAGATAGAGCATTTAATACAAATGATTAATATTCTAAAGGATTTGGATATTTATATCTAAATCCTTTTTTTTCTATTTTACTTCCATCTATTAATCTTTGTTTATACTCTTTTTTATCTTTAAAGATTGGTGGTTTAAAACCAAACTTTTGAGAAGAATTTAAATAAATCTTTTTTCTTGTTGGATGTTCGTTAGAACATAAATTATAGATTCCTTTTAAATCTTTTTTTATAACAAATTTAGTTGCTTCAATAACATCTTCAAGATGAACATAATTAACTTTTACATCTTGACTATCTAAAACCTTACCAGAATAATATCTTCCTGCAACTCTACTTGCTCCCATAAGTCCAGCACACCTAAAAATTACATCTGTTCTTGATTCAATTAATTTTTCAATATCATAAATTTTTTGTGACTTAGGATTTGTAAAAACCATATCTTCAGTAAAAGTTTTTTCTTCATAAGGGTAAATTGATGTAGAACTTACGAATATTACTTTTTTTATCTTTTCAAATTTTTTATGAGAATAAATAGTTTCTAAAAACTTATGAAAATTTTCAAATTTTGAAGGAGGAAAATTAATAAAAAGATATTCTGTGTCTAATAGATTATCTAGATAATCTAAACACTGCTCATTTAGTAAGTAAGGTTTTAAGCCCTTACTTATTAAACTATCTTTTTTATCCTCTGTTCTAACAGATACTTTTACTTCAAAATCCTCTTTTAAACTCAAAGATAAAGGAAGACCAAGCCAACCTGTTCCTAAAATAGTAACTCTATTTTTCATTCTTTATACTTTTTAATTGGCTCACTTCTACCCTTAAAGATTTAATCTCTTCTAAAAGTAAATCTAGTTTTTTACTATCTTCATGTATCTCATTATTGATATCTACATCTTGAATTTTTTGCATCTCTCCAATAATAACTGCAACAAAAAGATTAAAAAATACAAAAGCTGCAATAATTATAAAAGAAACAAAATATATCCATGCCCAAGGATAAACATCCATTGCTTCATACATTACATCTGTCCAATCTTCAAATGTCAATACTCTAAATAGTGTTAGCATCGATACTAAGAAATCTTCCCAAAGTCCTGATGGCAAATCATGAAAATAGAAGTTTCCTATAATTGCATAGATATAGAAAATAATAAACATTAAAATTACAATATCAATAATTGAAGGAATAGCCTTGATTAGCATATCAATTATTGCTTTAAGTTCAGGTCGTGCTGTAAACAATCTTAGAACTCTAAATACTCTTAATACCCTTGCTATTGCTACAAAACCTGATTGTTCAAGTGGAAGAAGTGTAATTACCACAATAACAAAATCAAAAACATTCCAACCTGATTTAAAGAAGTTAATAAACTTCTTCTCTGCTACCATTTTAATTGCTATTTCAAAAATAAAATAAATTGTTACAAAAGCATCCGCAAACTGCAAAAATATTCCATAGTTAGTCTCAACATTATCAATTGTTTTAAATCCAAGTACAGATGCATATGCTAAAATAATAAATGTTGTTAGATTAGAAAACCATCTAGCATCTCTAATCTCTTGAATTTTTTCCATTACCGCCATTTAATTAAGCCTTATAAATTGAACTAGCTAATAAAAGCCATGCAACAATTTGTAAAGTTCCTCCAATTGGAGTAATTGCACCTAAAATTGGCATATTGAAAAGTACTAAAGCATATAAAGAGAATGAAAAGATAATTGTACCAATTAAAATAAGCCAAGAAGCTATAACAAGCCTTTTTGAGTCAGGTTTTAAAAACATGATAAAACTTACTGCAAAAAGACCTAAAGTATTATAAAACATATACTCTACGCCAGTATTATAAGTTTTTAATAAATTTGGCTCGACAATAGCTTTTAAACCATGAGCTCCAAAAGCACCAATAGCGATAGATAGTGCCATCATAATAGAAGATATTGTTAAAAAAAGTTTAACATTTTTTGTAAGTGTCATAATATACTTTCCCTAAATTTTTTGGGAAGTATATCAAAAAATTGTTAAGAGATATTTAACTATTTTTTATCTTTTTTCTTTGAAGAAAAACCTGCACCTTTTTTCTCTTTCTTTTTTAAATCTAAATTTTCAATTAAATTTTTATAATCAATCCCTTCTTGATTCATTTTAGCAAAACATGCTACTACTGCTGCTATTGCATTTGGAACTTCTTCTTTCTTTTTATAAGACTGAATATTTTTTTCACTAACTTTGATTAATGAGGTAAATTTAGGTATTGTAAGTTCTGCATCTAAAAGCAGTTTTTTAAATTCTATAAATGTCATTTTTTGTCCATAATTAAAGATTTGAAAAATTATATCAAATTAAAACTTGATTTTAGATGTTTTTTATATATTATATATATATTTTATAGAGAATAGTCTAGATTGAATCTAGACTATTTAACATCAACCTCCCAGAAAAAGTCAATCCACTCATTAGCCTCTTTTACGGTATAATCAGGCTGTAACACTGCTGTTTTTTTATAAAATAGTGTTGCTAATTTAAACTCAACATTAGGAAACTTTTTCTCTAAGATATTAAGAATTTCTTGCATTGTTTCACCAGAGTCAACAATATCATCAATTACTAAAACTCTTTTTGCATGAGATACATCAGGAATATTAAAAATATTAAATGTATCTAACTTTAATTCACCTTCATAATGAATCGAATTTAGTGTATACAGATTTCTCATATCTAAAGCTTGAGCCATTAAATGAGCCAGAGTTAAACCACCCCTTGCAACAGCTAAAAGAATATCTGGCTCATAATCTCTACAACTATCTACTAATTTTTGTGTGTCTTCTTTAAATAGATCATAACTATAATAAAGTTTTTCCAATAAGTTTCCTTTTTTTATTCTATTTTTTCTAATATGTTCAATTTCAAAAAGAACAAGAAAGTTACTCTTTTTTAAAATTACAATATAAATGCTAGAGCACTAATAAATGTTATTACTACAATTCCTAAATTTAAATCTTTAAACTGTTTTTTACCAATCTTAATAATTGTATAAACTAAAAAACCAGCAGCAATACCATTTGTAATAGAAAAAGTTAATGGCATTAAAATTACAATTAAAAATGCTCCTGCACTTGTAGCTAAATCTGAATCCTCAAAATTAATTTTACCAAGCTCGGTAAACATTAATACACCAACTACTACAAGAACTGGATAAATTGCATTTGAAGGAATTGATTTAAAAAGAGGTAACATAAATAGTGTAGTTACAAAAAACAATCCAGTAAATACAGCTGTTAATCCCGTTCTACCACCCTCTTCTACACCTGACGCACTCTCAATAAACGCAGTTGTAGTTGATACACCTATTAAAGAACCTGCTGTTGTAGCAACAGCATCTGCTTCTAAAGTTTTTTGTAAAGACTTATCATCTTTATTATTTTCTTGGAAAAGTTTTGCTCTAGTTCCAACACCAGTTAAGGTACCTAAAGTATCAAACATATCTGTAATTAAGAACGTAATAATTACTGGCAATAAAGATAAACTTAATGCACTCATAATATCAAGTTTCATAAATATTGGTTCAATTGAACTTGGTGCAGAAAGAATCTCTTTTGGTAGTTCACCAATTCCAAAACTCCAAGCAACAATCGATGTAACTGCAATAGCTAAAATAAAAGAACCCTTAACTTTATATGCATAAAATAAAAAAGATAGAATTAAACCTAGTACACCAATTAAAACATTAGGATTTGAAAAATCACCTAATGAAACCAATGTTGCTTGATTATCAACAATCATTCCCATCTGCTTTAAGCCAATAAAAGCAATAAATGAACCAATACCAGCTGAAATTGCCCTTCTTAAGCTCATTGGAATAGAAGTCATAATCCAAATTCTAAAATTAGTAAGAGATAGAATCATAAAGAGAATACCCGATAAAAATACAATACCTAATGCTGTCTCCCAAGGCAATTTCATACCTAAAACAAGACCATACGAAAAATAAGCATTTAAGCCCATTCCAACTGACATTGCAATCGGTGTATTTGACCAAAATCCACTAAATAAAGTAGCTAAGATAGTAATAAGTGCAGTTGCCGTAACCACAGCATCCATAGGAAGTCCAGCATCTGCAAGAATAAACCCATTTACAGGAACAATATACATCATTGTTAAAAATGTTGTAAAACCAGCAGAAAGTTCAGTAGAAACATTTGTCTTATGCTCTTTTAACTTAAACATAAAGTAGTCCTCAAAATTTTAAATTAAGTTTTAATTATACAAAATATATAGTAAATTTATACTAAAAAAATGCAACAAAACACTAATAATAAAGCAAAAAACAGGTAATAAACTGGAAAAATATAATTTAAAATAT
Organism: uncultured Arcobacter sp.; assembly: GCA_964480765.1. Lineage (GTDB taxonomy): Bacteria > Campylobacterota > Campylobacteria > Campylobacterales > Arcobacteraceae > Halarcobacter. Next base: position 67,535 of record CAYZST010000015.1, read on the forward strand.
TATAAGTGATATTACAACTAAATAAGATAGTAAAAGAAATTGAAGTTTTTAAAGAGTTAAAAGTTAAAATAATTAAGTAATTTAATATAAAACAAATATAACTGCAAAAAATATTGTTATAAGTGTAATAAATAATGAGAAAAAATTGGAACTATTAGATAAGAAACACAAAATTTATTTACTTGATCTTCATAACTTTAACTTTCCATGTTTAAGTATGATGAATGATGATTTAGTTGCTATTGGTGGCGATTTCCATCCTCAAAGAATAATTAATGCATATGAAAATGGTATTTTTCCTTGGTTTATTGATGAATATAACCATATACACTGGTATAGTCCCCAAAAAAGGATGGTTCTTTATCCAGATGAATTTAAAGTTACAAAAAGTTTAAAAAGAGTAATAAAAAATAAAGGTTTCGTAATAAAAACCAATGAAAATTTTGAAGAAGTTATAAGAAACTGTTCCACTATAAAAAGAAAAAATGAAGATGACACTTGGATTGATGAAAACTTTATTTTAGCCTATACAAATCTTTTTGAATTAGGTTATGCATACTCAATAGAATGCTATCTTGATGAAAAATTAGTTGGTGGATTATATGGTCTTTTAATAAATGATATATTTTGTGGAGAATCCATGTTTTCCCTTGAATCTAATGCCTCAAAAATCGCTTTTTATCATCTTTGTAAACAAGCAAAAAATAACGGTATTAAACTTATTGATTGTCAAGTATATAATGAACACTTAGCTTCACTTGGTGCAAAAACCATTTCAAGGGAAAACTACTTTAAAATACTAAATTCTTAAAAGCTATTTTTTTCATAATTAGTCTAATTACTTAACCTTTAATTAAGAGAAAAATAATAATATTTAACTATTACTTTTACTAATAAAGGGAGGTATCAAATGAAAAAATTTATCGGAGCATTATTATGTCTATATAGCTTTAGTTATGCTTTAGAATATAATGCCGTTCAAGGAGAGATGTTATCATTATCATGTGCATCATGTCACGGTACGGATGGGAAATCTGTTGCAGTAACCCCATATATTGCTGGTATGAGCAAAAAGGTAATGTACCAAACATTATTAGACTATAAATATGGTAAAAAAACTGGAACAATGATGCAAAAGCATGTTAAAGGTTTTAGTGATGCTGAACTAGAGCAAATTAGCTATTACTTCTCTAAAGTAGAAAGATAAAGGATAAGTTATGATAAATAGAAGAAACTTTAATAGATTACTAATAAGTTCAATAGCACTTTCATTTGCTGCTTGTAATAGTATTACTAGTGTATCCTTACCTAAAGATAAAAAAAGAGTTGTAGTAGTTGGTGGTGGTTTTGGTGGTGCCACAGCAGCAAAATATATTAAAAAGTTCAGTCCAGAGACTGAGGTTATCCTAATTGAACAAAATAAAGAGTATTATACTTGTCCATTTGGAAATACTGTAATTGCTGGAATTAATGATATTGAATATATTAAACATGATTATGAAACTTTAAAAAACAAATATAAAATAGAAGTAATTCATGCAAAAGTGAAAAAAGTTGATGGAGCAACAAACTCTGTAATTTTGGAAGATGGAAGAACTATTGCTTATCATAGAGCAGTTGTATCACCTGGTATTGATTTTAAATATGAAAAAGGTTATGAAAAAGGTTCAGAAATGTATGCTCCTCACGCTTATAAAGCTGGACCTCAAACTACCCTTTTAAGAGAACAACTTGAAGGTATGAAAGATGGGGGAACTTATGTAATGGTAGCTCCTGCAAATCCATTTAGATGCCCTCCTGGACCATATGAAAGAGTCTCTTTAGTTGCGCACTATTTAAAAAACAACAAACCAAACTCTAAAATTATAATTTTAGACCAAAAAAATAAATTCTCTAAACAAGGACTATTCCAAGAAGGTTGGGAAAAACTTTATGGAGACATGATAGAGTGGAGAAGTGCTGAATTTGGTGGAAAAGTTCTTTCAGTAAACCCTAAGAAATTAGAAATTACAACAGAAGAAGAGATTATAAAAGCTGACGTACTAAACTACATTCCATCACAAAAAGCTGGTCAACTCGCTTTTAATTCAGGATTAACAAAAGGTGACTGGTGTCCTGTTAATACTAAAACTTTTGAATCTAGACTTGTTAAAAATGTGCATGTAATTGGAGATGCCTCAATTGCAAGTAAAATGCCTAAATCCGGTTTTTCTGCAAATTCACAAGCTAAAATTGCTGCCTTACAAATCACAAAATTATTAAAAGATAAACCTATTGTAAATCCTCCAAAGTTAGCTAATACTTGTTATAGTTTAATAGCTCCAAACTATGGTATTACAGTTGCAGCTGTTTATGAAGCTCATGAGAATGAGATTAAAAAAGTTCCAAATGCTGGTGGATTAAGTCCAATGGGTGCAAATGCAACATTTAGAGCCCTTGAAGCTGAATATGCTGTTGGTTGGTATAAAAATCAAACTGCAGATATTTTTTCTTAAATTGAAGAAGATGTTAAAACATCTTCTTTAAAGAATCTCTATTTTTTATAAAATATTGATAATTATAATATTTTAGTTGATTTTTGATAAAATTTTTATACTTTAGAATTAGTGAAAGAGCTAAATGCAGGTATTAGATAATGAAAAAAATATTTTAAGAATAATTAAATATGGTGCTGTTGTACCAATTGTTATTTTTTCAATATTTATCACATACTTTTTAATAAAAGAAAAAAATAAAGAGCTAACAGAAGAGATTAATCTTATAAAAACCAAATATCTTCAAAATAACAAAAAATTAGTAAAAGAAGAGGTTCAAAGAGTAGTTGCTTCAATTAATAATGAAATAAAAAAAACCGATGAAGCATTAAAATTATTTCTAAAAAACAAAGTTTATGAAGCCCATAATATTGCAACTAATATTTATAATAAAGAGTCTTCTTATATTGAAAATGGAGATATTCATTCAAAAGAGCATATTTTTAAAACTATAAAACATGCTTTAGGAGGAATGATTTATAACAATGGAAGAGGTTATATTTTTATTGATGATATAAATGGAACTAAACTTCTTCAACCCCTAAATAAAAAGTTTGAAGGTGAAAATTTACTTGAATATGAAGATGCAAAAGGTTATAAGTTTGTTAAAAAAATAGTTGAAACTATAAAAAACAAAGGTGAGGCATACGATTATTATCATTGGTATAAACCAAATGAGAATATAAAAGCTTATAAAAAAATGAGTTTTTATAAATATTTTGAACCATATAATGTAGCAATAGGAACAGGTGAATATCTTGTAGATTTTGAAAATGAATTAAAAACAAAATTTCTTGAAAAAATTAAAAATATTAGATTTGGAGATAATGGATATATTTTTGTATTTAATAAAGAAGGAACATATCTATCACATTTTAAAAAGAATAAAATTGGAACAAATGGTTTTAATATAAAAGATAGTAAAGGTAGAAATTTTATAAAAGACCTTATAACTTTTTCAATAAAAAATAAAGAAGGATACTATTCATATATAGCCTCTGTAAAACCAAATGAAAAAACTAAAAAAAGAGAAAAAATCTCTTATTTATACTATTTTGAAAAGTGGGATTGGATTATTGGTGCTGGTTTCTATTTAAAAGAACTAAATAGCGATATAAAAAATAAAGAGAATGCTCTTATAAAAAAACATCGTGATATTATTAATAATATACTTTTTATTAGTTTATCAATTACCCTACTTTTATTAATTATCTCTTTTTATGCTTCAAGAATTATTGCTAAAAAATTTAATTTATATAAAAAGAATATAAAAAAAGAGATAGAAAAAACAATAGAAAAAGAAAAACTATTAGTTCAACAATCTAAAATGGCTACAATGGGAGAGATGATTGGAAATATTTCTCATCAATGGAGACAACCCTTATCAACAATCTCAACTGCTGCAACTGGTTCTAAAATACAAAAAGAGTTTGGTACATTAAGTGATGAAGAGTTTAACAAAGCAATGGATACAATAAATGATTCCGCACAATACCTTTCAGAAACAATTGAAGACTTTAGAAACTTTTTTCAACCAAATAAAGATAAAAAAAGTTTTAATATTAATAAACTTTTTGAAAAGACATTAAAACTTTTATCATCTCAATTTAAAAACTATAATATCAAAATAATAATAAATATCCCAGATTACGAATATACAGGATATGAAAACGAACTTTTACAAGTAATTATCAATATTCTCAAAAATGCAAGAGATGAACTTATAAAAAAAGAGTACGACTATAAAAAACTAATTTTTATTGATGTTAAAGATGAAAATAGTAAACTTATTATAAAAATAAAAGATAATGCAGGTGGAATTGATATTGCAATAATTGATAAAATTTTTCAGCCTTATTTTACTACAAAAAATAATGAAAATGGAACAGGAATTGGTTTATATATGAGTAAACAAATTATTGAAAATATGAATGGAAAAATTTATGTTGAAAACAATGAATACCAATATTTAGATAAAAAATATATAGGTGCAATATTTACAATTGTATTAAATAAATAGGACTCTTTAATGGCAAATAAAGATAGAATAAAATGGAATGAAAAATATAAAAATACACCTAAACTATTAGAGGATAGAGAACCTAGTATCAAACTAATTGAAGCTATAAAACATACAAAAGGAAACAAAGCCTTAGATATTGCTTGTGGAGCAGGAAAAAACTCTATTTATCTTGCAAAAAACAATTTTTTTATAGACTCAATGGATATATCAGATGTTGCACTTAAAACTCTAGATAAAAAAGGATATAAAAATATTAATACAATTCAAATTGATTTAGAAGAGGAGTTTGTTTTAAATAAAAATTCATATGATATTATTGTTCAAACAAACTTTTTAGATAGAACAATTATCCCTAAACTTATTAATTCATTAAAAAAAGATGGTATTATCTTTATTGAAACATATATGCATCACTCTTCAAATGAAAAAGAGCCATCTAATAGTAATTTTTTATTAAAACAGAAGGAATTACAAAAGTTATTTAAAGATGATTTTGAGCTAATAGATTATGATGAATTTGACAATGAACCATATGAACTTTACAGAATGAGAAAACAATCAATAATAGCAAGAAAAAAGAATTAATTGATATTTTTAATAAATACTTATACTATTTTAAGTAAAAATATATAATATTTTTTTGTATAAGAGGAACAAAATGACTAATAATTTAACAAAACATATTATTACAATAATAGGTTTATTTTTTATTACTACAACACTATATGCACAAAAAGGGCAGATGACAGGAGGATTACATCATGTAATGCCAAGCTGGTTTAAAGAGAGTTTTTTAGATATAAATGAGGATGTTGAAGAAGCAAAAGAATCCAATAAACATCTAATATTATTTATGACTTTAGACTCTTGTCCATACTGTACAAAAATGTTAAATGATAACTTTATTAAAGGTTCAAAACATCAAAAATATATTCAAGATAATTTTGATGTAATAGGAATAAATATAAAAGGTTCAAGAGAGCTTGCAATTAGCGAAGATAAAAAAATGACTGAAAAAGAGTATGCATCATACTTAAAAGTACAATATACACCTACAATTATCTTCTTAAACCAAGAAAATGAAGTTGTAGTTAGACTAAATGGATATAGATCACCTGAAAATTTTAAACTTGTACTTGATTTTGTAAAAAATAAAGAGTATGAGAAAATGAGTTTAACACAATATCTAGATAAAGTAAAAAATAAAACATATTATAGTTTAATAGATAACGCTATATTTAAAAATATAATTGATTTATCAAAAGTAAAAGGAACACTAACAGTTATATTTGAAGATGGAAGTTGTACACAATGTAACTACTTACATAAAACAACTCTAAAGAATAATGAAGTACAAAAAGAGTTATCAAAAACTACTGTTGTAAGATTTGATGCTATGTCAAAAGAGAGAATTATCACTCCTGAAGGGAAAACAACTACACCATATGATTGGGCAAAAGAGATGATACTTGATTATAGACCAGGTATAGTACTTTTTGATGATAGAAAAGAGATTGTAAAAATTGACGCACTTTTATATAGTTTTCATTTTAAAGAGTTAATTCGATATGTAAGTGGAGGATATTATAAAAAATATCATACCTTTTTAGACTATTTAAGACCAAGACAAGATGAACTTATAAATAAAGGGATTAATATAGACTTATCAGATAAGTTTTAAAAAGCAGTATTTAAACTGCTTTTTAAGTTATAAATATTTATTAAGTTTTTCTTCAAGTGCTACTTTATTTGTTGAACCAATTAATTGATCTACAATTTCACCATCTTTAAAAAACAAAATTGTAGGAATAGACCTAATTTGATATTGTACAGTTAAATTTTGTTCCTCTTCAGTATTTACCTTACAAATCTTTGCTTTAGCTTCGTACTCTTGTGCTAGTTGGTCAATTACAGGAGCAATCATCCTACAAGGTCCACACCAAGGTGCCCAAAAATCTACTAAAGATACACCCTCTTTAACTATTTGTTCCATATTATCTTTATTTAATTCAATATATTTAGACATAAAATACTCCTTATAATTTTTCAGAATTTTTACTTAAGTACTCTGCAACACCTTGTGTATCTGCTTTCATACCATCATCACCTCTATTCCATCCAGCTGGACAGACTTCACCATTTTCATTTGTAAAAATCATTGTATCTACCATTCTTACCATTTCATCAATATTCCTTCCAAGAGGTAAATCATTGATTACTGCATGTCTTATTGTTCCATCTTTATCTATTAAAAAAGAGCCTCTTAAAGCCACCTCTTCATTGAATAAGACATCATAATCTCTTGCAATTTTTTTGCTTAAATCTGAAATCATAGGAAATTTGACTCTTCCAATCCCACCTTTTTCAACAGCTATTTCTCTCCAAGCAAAATGCGAAAACTGAGAATCAACTGATACCCCAATCACTTGAATACCTCTTGCTTCAAACTCTTCAACTCTTTTAGAAAATGCAATAATCTCAGATGGACAAACAAATGTAAAATCTAAAGGCCAGAAAAATAATACTGCACCTTTTTTGCCAATATTCTTATATAAATTAAAATCCTCTACTATTTGACCATTTGCTAAAACTGCTTTTGCAGTAAAATCTGGAGCTTTTTTTGTAACTAACATTTTTTTTCCTTTAATATTTTTTATTTTGAAATTCTACTGAATAAACTTTAAATAAGAATTAATAAATATTATTAATAGATAAA
>CAYZST010000016.1:0-8892 GCA_964480765.1 uncultured Arcobacter sp.
GAGTTTATTACGAAGATACTGATATTGGTGGAGTGGTCTATTATGCAAATTACTTAAAGTTTTGTGAGAGAGCAAGAAGTAATTTATTTTTTGAAAAAGGTTTATCTCCACATAATAATGATGAGTTTTTTGTGGTAAAAAAAGTTGAATCTGACTATCTTAAATCAGCTAAGTTTGCAGATGAGTTAGATGTAACAACAAAACTTTTATCAAAAAAAAATGCATCAGTAGAAATTTATCATGAAATTATAAGAAATGATGAAGTTATATTTACTGCAAAAATCAAATTAGCTTATTTAAAAAATTACAAACCTACTAAAATTCCAAAAGAAATTCTAAAAATTTTTGATTAATTTTTTCATAATTTTTATTTAAAAATTAAAAGAGTTTTATTATGGGATATTATGCGTAGAATTAAAAATATATAATAATTTTTTTTTGAATTTGTTGTATATTATATAGTATTAAAAGTATTACAAAAGTAATTTGTATGATATTAGTTCCTAATAAAAAATTATACAATTAATTTTTCTTAAACTTAAATTTAGTTAAAATTTAAATTTTATTTTGGAGATTAATTTTAATGAGTAAATATATAATTGCATGCATTGAAAGTGATGTGAACCTGTTAAATGAACTTTATAACAAGATTTCAAGAATTGTAGATTCAGACTATATAGTTGAGAGTTATATTAGTGCAGAACAAGCTTTAATTGGTTGTTATAATTATATTATCTCTGGGAATGAAATTTTAATTACTATCATTGGAAATGATACTTCATCAATGAAACCTGAAAGATTTATTGTTGAACTTTTTAAAAACTCTCCTAATACTAAAAATATTGTTTTTGAAGATATTCTTGATATTAAATCATTAGCTGAAATCATAAATAATGCTTCTTTATATCAGGTTTTATCAAAAAGATTAGATAGAGTTGATTTTGAGCTAATTATATTAGAAGCAATAAAACAAAATGCACAAGATAGAAGACTTAAAGATTATCAAAGAGTTTTAGAAAGTGCAGTGGAAAAAAGAACAAAAGAGTTAAATGATATTAATATAAAATTAGAGATTTTAGCTACAACAGACTCCTTATCTGGTGTAAGAAATAGAAGAAGTTTTTATGAGTCATCTGCTCCTATGATTAGATACAATAGAAGAGAGAACAAAAGTTTAGCTGTTCTTATGATTGATATTGATAAGTTTAAAATGATAAATGATATTTATGGTCATGCTATAGGAGATGAAGTTATTAGATTAATGGCTCAAAAAGCACAAGATACATTAAGAACTTCAGATATCTTTGGTAGACTTGGTGGAGAAGAGTTCGCAGCTGTTCTTCCAAATACTTCTAAAAGAGGAGCTTTAAAAGTTGCTGAAAATATTAGAAAAGAAATAGAAAGTACTGAATATCAAACTAATAAAAATGAAAAAATCAAGTTTACAATTAGTGTTGGAGTTGCAATTTTAGAATCTTCAGATCCTGATTTGGATACGCTTTTACATAGAGCAGACTTAGCTCTTTATGATGCAAAAAGAGCAGGTAGAAATAGGGTTGTTCTTCATAAGCCTTCAAAAAAATAAAAAAATTATTATAATCTTCAATTTACAACAAGTTTAAAACGATAAAATATTTAATATTTTTTTAATAAAAGGAAAAAAAGTGTTAGAAGTTTTTGTTGTAGGATATTGCTTATATTTTTTATTTACTGTTTATACTTCATTTATGCAAATTGCTTATGTAAAAAATGCAAAAAATTTAGAACCAATAATTTTAGATAAGCTTAAGTATCAAGAAGCAGCAAACTATTCAATTGAAAAAGAGAAAATGGCAATAGTTTCATCCTTTTATAGTTTTATTTTAGTTATTTTTTGGCTAGGTTTTGGTCTAAAATTTTTAGATTCTATTATGAACTTTGAGGCTACTTGGTTAAAAGCTATTTTTTTCGTAAATACATTTATCATAATTAATTGGATATTAGGACTTCCTTTTGATTTGTATCTAACATTTAAACTAGATAAGAAGTATGGTTTTTCAAATATGACCGCTAAACTTTTTATAAAAGATACAATTAAGTCTGGAATTTTGTTTTTAGTATTTGGTTCGGCTGTTATTGCAGGAGTTGCGTTTATTATTGAGACTTTTTTAAACTGGTGGATTTGGGGATTTGTATTTATTTTTGTAGTAATTATTTTAATAAATATGCTTTATCCAGTAATTAGAGATAAGATGTTTGATAAATTTGAGCCTTTAAAAGATAAAGAATTAGAGAACAAAATTGAAAAACTTTTAAGTGAAGTAGGTTTTAAAAGTTCTGGTGTCTTTTCTGTTGATGCTTCGAAAAGAGATAATAGGTTAAATGCATATTTTGGTGGTTTGGGAAGCACAAAAAGGGTTGTACTATTTGATACTTTAGTAGAAAAACTATCGCATAATGAACTACTTGCAGTTTTAGGACATGAGCTAGGACACTTTAAAAATGGAGATATATTAAAAAATATCGGTATTATGGGTGTCATTATGTTTGTATTCTTTGCAATTTTTGGAAATTTAAGTGAAGAGATTTTTCTAGGTCTTACTTTACAAAATGAACCATATGCAATTATTGTTCTTTTTTTGATTTTTTCTCCTGTTTTATCATTTTTCTTAATGCCTTTAATTTCATTAATTAGTAGACATAATGAGTATGCAGCCGATGAATTTGGTTCAGATTTACAAAGTAAAGAAGATTTGGTAAGTGCTTTGTTAAAACTAGCAAATGAGAATAAGTCATTTCCTTTATCTCATCCACTTTATATCTTTTTTTATTACTCTCATCCTCCTTTAGTAGAGAGATTTAAAGAGTTAGGTTATGATGTAGATGATAATTTAAATGATGTTTTAAAAAAGAGTACTTTTGAAGATGCAAATTGACAATATAAATTTAATTGAAATTATTATCTTACTTGTTGGATTTATTTTTGGAGCTTTAGTTTTATGGCTAATTTTAAGACAGAAGATAAATCTTATTAATGAAAAAAATGAGTTTGCAAAAACTTCATATGACTCTTTAATAAATAGTTTAGAAGATACTATTAATAAACTAGAAAAAGATTTATTAATCCAAGAAAAAACATTTGAAGAGAAGTTTTTAGTTCAAGAACAAAGATTTAATGAATCATTAAAATATGAAAAAGATACAAATGAGTTAAAACTTGACTCACTAAAAAACTCTTTTGAAGATAAAAAAGAGCAACTTAAAAATGAGTTTGCAGTAAAAGAAGAGAGTTTAAAAGAGAAAATTGAATTATTGGAGAATTCAAAAGATAGATTAAAATTAGAGTTTGAAAACTTAGCAAATAAACTTTTTGAAGAGAATAGCAAAAAATCAAATTTAAATTTATCTCAAGTTTTAACACCATTTAAAGAGCAATTAAATCAGTTTGGCAAAAGAGTAAATGATATTTACAACGATGAAACAAAACAAAGAAGCTCTCTTCTTGCAGAGATTAAAAATTTAAAAGAGTTAAATAATCAGATTTCTCAAGATGCAATTAACCTTACAAAGGCATTAAAAGGTGAAAATAAAACACAAGGTGATTGGGGAGAGATGGTTCTTTCAAAGATTTTAGAAAGTACTGGACTTAGAGAGGGAATTGAGTACTCAACTCAGGGTTCTTATACGGATGAAGAAGGAAGAAGATTAAGACCTGATGTAATTGTTCATCTTCCTCAAGAAAAAGATGTAATTATTGATTCGAAAGTATCTCTTGTAGCCTATACAAACTATGTTGAGGCTCAAGATGAAGCTCAAAAAGAGAGATCAGTAAAAGAGTTGGTTCGTTCAATTCAAGCACATATTAAAGGATTAAGTGTTAAAAGATATGAAGAGATTGAAGGATTAAGGACACTAGATTTTGTTTTATTATTTGTTCCTATTGAAGGTGCCTTTATGCTCGCAGCTTCAAAAGATCAACATCTATTTAAAATGGCATTTGAAAATAATATTATGTTAGTTTCTCCTTCAACTTTATATGTTACATTAAGAACAATAGAGAATATTTGGAGATATGAACATCAAAATGAGAATGCACTTCTTATTTCTAAAAAAGCGGCTGATTTATATGATAAGTTTGCTAACTTTGTTTTAGATATTGAAACTATAGGTATAAATATTAATCGTACTAAAAAAGCTTATGATGAAGCAATGAAGAAGTTAAGTACAGGGAAAGGGAATCTCCTTAGAAGAAGTGAAGAGTTTATTGAACTTGGTGTAAAAGCTAAGAAAAAGATTGATAAACAAAATTTATTAGGTGAATGATAATGCAAATTTTAAAAGAGTTTTATGATAACTATTTTTTACTAATTGATGCAATGTCTATGTATATAATTATAGGACTTTTTTTTGCAGGAGTTTTAAAGCAACTTATTCCTGATGATTTTGTTGCAAAAAATCTTGGAAAAGATTCTACAAGTTCAGTTATAAAAGCAACAATCTTTGGGATACCTATTCCTGTTTGTTCTTGTTCGGTTATTCCTCTTGCACAAGGACTTAAAAAAGAGGGAGCTAGTAAAGGAGCAGTACAAAGTTTTTTAATCTCTACGCCAATAACAGGTGTTGATTCTTTACTTGCTACTTTCTCTTTTTTTGGTCTAGTATTTACTATTTTTAGGCTTTTTAGTTCAATTATTATTGCTATTGTAGTTGGACTTATTCAAAATTTTATACAAGAAAAAGAGGAGATTCCAACAAAGCCAAATCCAATGTTTTTTTCAGCTGTGTCAACTGCTAATAATAGTAGCTTTAGTGTAAATAAAAATAGTGTAGACTCTTCTTGTTGTAGTTCTTCTTCTTGTTGTGATAGTAAGGAAAAGAGTTTTTCAATAAAAGCTGTTTTTATTTATGCTTATAAAACACTATTTGAGGATATGGTAAAGGCTTTATTTATTGGTTTAATATTAGGTGCACTTTTTACAACTTTTATTCCTAAAGAGTACTCTTCTTTGTTATTTCAAAATCAGGTCTTAACATATTTCGTAATTTTATTTGCGGCGATTCCTTTATATACTTGTGCAACGGCTTCATTACCAATTGCTGCTGCTTTTATGCTACAAGGTATGAGTGCAGGGGCAGCTTTTATATTTTTAACAGCGGGACCTGCAACAAGTGCAGTTACAATGAGTGTAGTTTATAAAATGCTTGGTAGGACTTCTTTAATCATTTATACTACAACAATTGCAATTATGGCACTTTTGTTTGGATTTGGTTTTGATACATTTTTAAACGATTTAGAAATTTTGAGTTTTACAAAACAGATGGAGCATACTTCAATTATTGATAGAATATTTTCATATATTTTAATATTTTTAATGCTTTTTTATCTTATTAAACCATATTTTAATAAAAAACAGAAATCTTCTTGTTGTTTATAAAGGTTATAAATGAAAATGGTTTTTTTTCTTAATTGTTTGTCTTGAAAAATCATTTTAATTTGAATAAAAAGAAACAGAATCATTTAATACTTTTAAATTACTTTTACTTAAGTATTTTTAAAATATAATTTAGTGAGAAACGATTAAAGAGCTGCTATGGATAGGTTATTAGATTATTTAAATGAGAGCCCAACAATATTTTACATATTAAAAAAAGATGGGGGTTGTTGGAAACTTGAGTATGTAACTAATAATGTGGTAAAAATTTATGGTAAATCTGCAGAAGATTTTTTAAAAGGTAGATATTTCTATGAAGATTTTATACATAAAGTTGATTTAAAAAAATTTAAAGAAGAAGCTTCAAAAATCTCTAAATTAAAGACTAATGAGTTTACTTATGAACCTTATCGCATCATAAATAATAGAAATATAGTTTGGGTTAATCACACTACAAAAATAATAAGAGATAGCAATGGCAAACCATGCTATTATTATGGTTATATTACAGATATAACAAAACAAAAAGAGTTAAATATAAAACTTAGCTCAACAACAAATATTCTTGATTCAATTTTTAATAATTCATTTAATTTTATTGTTCTTTTAGATAATAAAGGAAAGCTATTAAAAGCAAATAATACCTCTTTAAAAATAATCAATAAAAAAGAGGAAGAAGTTTTAGGTATGTATTTTTGGAAGCTTCCTTGGTGGGAACACTATATGGAAAAGGAGTTAGAGCTTTTAAGAGATGAAATAAATACTGTAAATAAAGGAATTTGTCTTAAAAATCATAAATTTTATTACAACACAAAGGGAGATAAAATTTATATCGATTTTTCATACTCGCCTGTTTTTGATAATGAAAAAAATGTTTGTTATATCCTTTGTGAAGGACATGATATAACTCAAGCAATTAATACTCAAAAAAAACTTGACCAATATGTGAAAATTATAAATGATAATGTATATATCTCTATTTCTGATGTAGATGGAAATATCATTAACTTAAGTGATGCTTATTGTAGATTAACAGGTTATTCAAAAGATGAACTTATTGGTAAAAAACACTCTATTTTTAAACACCCTGATAGTGATCCTAAAATTTTTACTGAACTTTGGGATACTATTAGTAGAGGAAGACTTTGGAAAGGTGAACATAAAAATATTAAAAAAGATGGAACAACCTTTTGGGTAGAAAACTCAATTACTCCAAATTTTGATGAATTTAATAAAATTATTGCATATACTTCAATTTATAATGATATTACAGATAAAAAAGAGATTTCTCAACTTTTAGTGACTGATTATTTAACGAAGATACATAATCGAAGATATTTTAATGATATTTTTGATCTTGAATTAAGAAGGGCACAAAGAAAGCATGAGAATTTTATTCTGATTATTTTAGATATAGATTACTTTAAACAGTACAATGATACTTATGGACATGATGCAGGTGATAAAGCATTGATAAAGGTTGCAACAAAATTAAAAAATACTCTTAATAGAGCAAATGATTTTGTTTTTAGGCTTGGTGGGGAAGAGTTTGGAATTATAACTTCTAAACTTAATGAACCAGATGTTAAGGAATTAAACAAAAAAATATTAAGTTGTATTAGTGATTTAATGATTGAAAACACAGGAAGTGAAGTATCAAAGTATTTGACACTCTCGTTGGGTGTTGTTATTGTTGAACCTGACACAAATTTAATTCAAAATGAGATATATAAATTAGCAGATTTAGCACTTTACGAAGCAAAGAGAAAAGGACGAAATCAAGCTGTAATATTTGATAAAAACTAAAAATATATGCAGAAAGTTATTATTGTTATACTCTTTTGATAAATAAAGAGAGGTAAATACCTAGTGCGATAAAAACTGCACCAACTAAATGAAAAAATTGAAGTCTTTCTCCTAAAAATACAAATGCAAGAGTTGAACCAAATATTGGCATTAGATGAGTAAACTGTCCTGTCTTTTCTGCACCAATTTCATCTATTCCAATATGCCAAAAGTAAAATGACAATAATGAAGGAAAGATTGATACATATAAAAAGAAATACCAGTTATTTTTTAATAGTTCTATCTCTTTATTTATTGTATATCCTTGAATTAAATAAAAAGGGGTTAAAAAAACTAATCCAAGAAAGACAATGATTACAAAAAGCTCTATATGATTTAACTCTTTAGGTTTTAATTTTATTATCGTTGAATATATAGCCCAAGTAAAAGAACTAGCAATTATCCAAAAATCTCCTTTGGTAAGTTTAATATTTAAGAAATTTAAAACATCCCCTTTTAAAACTAAGAAAATTACACCTAAAGTTGAAAGTATAATTCCAATTGTTTGATACTTGCTAATTGTTGTTTTTAAAATTATAAAAGAGAGAATTAAAATTAAAATAGGAATAGTTGAATTAATCAAAAGAGCATTTGTAGCTGTTGTTGTTTGTAGAGCAATATATAAAAAGGTATTAAAACAGGTAATTCCTAAAATAGCTAAAGTTGTAAGGAGAAAAAAGTTTTTTTTGTAAATCGTAAAAAGTCTTTTTATATCAAGTTTATAAATAATAGGAGTGATGAATATTAAAACAAATAGCCATCTAAAAAATGCAAGTTCTAAGGGCTTTATATTTTCATTTACAAATCTTCCTAAAATAAAATTACCTGACCAAAAAAGCACACAAAGTGCCAATAGTATATAGACTCTTTGTATGCTCATATAGTTATTTTAACTCATTTAATAATATGATATCAACCAGCTCACCAGCATTAATATCTTTAGAATTCTCTTTTTGTATAAGTAAAGCGGGGTTTTCTAACATATTTGTAAGAATTGCACTTGTTCCTTGCTTCTTACCTTCAAAATCAATTTTATACTCATTCTCTTCATATCTTACATTACAAGCAGTAAAAATAGTTTTTTTCATTTTTAGAGGGAAGTCTTGATTTATTCTTGCTTTTACAATTGGAAGTTGCTTATTTGCACCTTCTAGTTTATAAATCATAGGAAGAAGATATAAAATAGCACATACAGTAGAGGAATAGGCAAATCCAGGAAGTGCAATAATTAATTTATCATCTTTTATGGCACATAATATATGCATTCCAGGTTTAATTGTTACTCCATGGAATAAAACTTTTGCATTTAATTTATCTTTTATTACATCTTGAACAAAGTCATAATCTCCTACTGATACTCCACCTGTTGTAACAATAATATCAGCTTGTTGTAAACCTGATTCTAAAAGCTTTGTAATAGATTTAATATCATCTTTAACGATACCCATTTGAATTGTATTTGCACCAGCTTTTTTAGCTAATGCTTCAATTGTTAAATGGTTCGAACTTCTTATTTGTGAATTATTTGTCTGTTCTTCTCCTAAATCAAGTATTTCACTACCTGTACTTGCAATTGCAACAGTAGGTTTACAATATACTAAAATTTGTGCAATATTTAATGAAGCTAAAACACCAA
>CAYZST010000016.1:8992-63390 GCA_964480765.1 uncultured Arcobacter sp.
AACAGAACCTGCAGGATTTTTATCAATAATTTTTATAAACTCATTTTTTTGATCATCATATTTTATAGCATATCCATCCATTGCAGATGTTGGATATTGTGGTGAATGTTCATTTGCAATAACGTCCATAGCGAGGGTTCTTCCCAGAACATTAGTTAAAAAAAGTTTTTCCTTAGTTTTTTCTTTGAAACTTAAATTAGATAATATCATTAAAGAATTGTCATAACTTATAAATTTTCTCATACTGTTCTCCAAAAATTAATAAATGAATCTTATCATATGGTTTAGAAAAAGTAACTTTAGAGTGAAATTTTAATTATTTTTAATTATTTTAATAGCAGTAACATAGCAAAAATACAAATAGTGACAAAAAATAATAAATTTTATAGAGTTTTACAAAAAAAATTGACTTAAATAAAAAAAATGGTAATAATTTACTATGGTTGTATAATAATTACTTATATAACTTGTTTTTATGTTATCTATAAGTCAAATTAATTAACAAAAGAGTATCCTAACTATAGGCTTACTTGTTAAAATATAATTTTTGTTAATTTTATTTTGATTTTAAAGATATTACATTTTAGAAGGAGGAAAAATGATAAAGACAAGTGGAAGTTCTGAAAAATCCTTAATAGATACTTCATCAAGTAAACTGAGTCGTAGGGAATTTTTTAGAAAAACTGCAACATACTCAGTTGGTGCAATAGCAGCGGCAAATGTGTTATCACCTGTTGAAATAAAGGCTGATGATCCAGCTATAATAAATGATGCACCATGGGGACAAAAGCTCGGTGACCCTGTTGATAAAAATTTATATGGATTGCCTTCACCTTATGAACATAATAATATTAGAAGAACGCACTCTTTATTTTCATCTGGTGATTATTATGCATCAGTTTCAATGTGTCCAATTCACGAATCAGAAGGAATTGTTACGCCAAATGGATTATTCTTCACAAGGGATCATGGTGGAACTGCACATGTTGATCCAAATAAGTGGAGACTTATGATTCATGGTAAGGTTAAAAAAGAGATTGTTTTAACATTGGATGATTTAAAAAAATATCCAAGTGAATCAAGAATATACTTTATTGAGTGTCCTGCAAATGGTGCTCCTGAGTGGAGAGGTCCTCAGTTTAACTCATTACAATTTATGAAAGGATTAATGAGTGCTGCTGAATGGACAGGAGTTATGCTAAAAACTATTTTAGAGGATGTGGGATTAGAAAAAGATGCTGTATGGATGCTTGCTGAAGGAAGTGATAATGCATCAAATCCTAGAACAATTCCAGTTGAAAAAGCTTTAGATGATGTAATGGTTGTTTGGGCACAAAATGGAGAAGCTTTAAGACCAGAACAAGGGTATCCTGTAAGACTTATTGTTCCAGGATGGGAAGGTAACTTAAACACTAAATGGTTAAGAAGATTAGAATTCTCTGATAAACCATGGCACTCTAAAGAAGAAACATCTAAGTATACAATGGTTCAGCCTGGAGGAAAGGCAATAAGATATTTTTGGGTTAATGAGGTTAACTCTGTAATTACTTCACCATGTCCAGAAAAACCTTGGACTCATCTTAAAAAAGGTGATATGGTAGAAATTGAAGGTATCGCATGGACTGGACATGGGACAATTACAGGGGTTGATATATCTTTTGATGGTGGTGATAATTGGATAGAAGCAAGGTTAAAAGGTCTTGTTTTACCTAAATCTTGGACTAGATTTTCATATATTTATAAATGGGATGGAAAACCAATTTTGTTATCATCAAGAGCAAGGGATGATTTTGGAAATATTCAACCAACTATTGATGAAGAGACTTCTGCCGTTGGAGTAGAATCTGTTTATCATAGAAATGCTATTGTAACTTGGGAAATAACTAAAGAGGGAGTGTGTAACAATGTTCAAATTAGAAAACACAATAAAGCTTAATTCGTTATTTTTTGGTCTTGGACTATCTGCTCTTTTAGCTACTTCATTAGTTGCAAAGAATGAGATGTCAATTGATGGTGCTGTTAAGTATCCAACAAAAGATGGGAAGTATGGTCCATATTATGTAAATGATCAAAAAGTTAAATATAATAATGGAAGACTAGCTACTAAAAATGAGATTAAAGTATGGAATGTAGATGTTAGACCTGATGGAGAAGGTCTTCCAAAATATGATATGAAGCATGGAAAACCTATACTTGATGAAAATGGGAAACCAAAAATTGCAAAAGGTAGTGTTGAATGGGGTGAAGGGCTTTATGATGCTCAATGTGCAATGTGTCATGGAGAGTTTGGTGCTGGAGGAAAAGGTTACCCAACACTAGCTGGTGGCAAAAAAGAGGATTTAGTAATTCAAAGATTAAATCCAGCAGACAAAAACCCAAATCCAGATGTTGCACTTAAAACAATTGGTTCATATTGGCCATATGCTAGTACGCTTTTTTGGTATATTCAAGATTCAATGCCATTCACAGCTCCTAAAACTTTAAGCAATAGTGAGACTTATGCTATTACAGCTTTTTTACTTGCATCAAATGGAATTAAAGTTGATGGAGAAGAGTTAAATGAAGAGTTTGAATTAAGTAAAGAAAACTTTCATAAAATAAAGTTACCTAATGAAGATGGCTTCTATCCAAAAGTTGATACAAAAGATCCTCATCAAGGTCCAAAAAATATGCAAGAACTTCTATCTAACCCAACTATTTATGGTAAGGGTACAAGATGTATGAAAGATTGTATTAAAGAACCAGTTGAAAATCTTTTAATGAAAATAAAGGTAGATTTAGCTCCTAATATCAATCAACCTTTATCAACTAAAAGATCTTGGAAAGAACCTAAAAAAGATGATTGTAAAGATGTAGACCCAGTTGTAGCTGAAAACTATGCGACATATTGTTCTGCTTGTCATTCAAATAAAGCTATTGGTGCTCCTGTAATTGGAGATAAAGCTGCATGGAGTAGTGTTCTTGAAAAAGGTATAAATGAAGTTTATTCAAATGGTATTCAAGGAATTAATGCAATGCCACCAAAAGGTACTGCTATGAATCTATCAGATGAAGATTTTAAAAAGATTGTTGATTATATTATAAATGAGAGTAAATAAGGAGAAAACATGAAATTAATCAAAAACATAGTTATAGCTGCTACTATTGGTAGTTTAGCCATTACTTATTCATTAGCAAATGATGATTTAGTTAAGAAGGGTGAAAAAATCTTTATAACTAAAAATTTAGGTAATTGTATAGCATGTCATGATGCAAATGGGAAAACAATTGATGGACCTGGAAGTATGGGACCAAAATTACAAGCTTTACAATATTGGCCAGAACAAGCTTTATATGATAAGGTTTATAACCCAAACTCAACTAATCCTATTTCTCAAATGCCTGCATTTGGTAAAAATGGGTTGTTAAGTGATGATGAAATTAAAGCAGTTGTTGCTTATTTAAAAACTATTCAATAAATTATAAAAGGATAAAAAATGATGAACAGAAGAAACTTTTTAGGATTAGGATTAGGTGTATTAGCAGTTTCAATGGCACCATCAACTTTAAGTGCAGTTGATTTTAGAAAAGATAAACCAAATGCTTGGACAGCAGATAAGGTTGATATTGCAATTAAAGAGATTTTCGGGACAAATGCTACAAGTGAAGGTAAAGTTAAATTAAAAGCTCCAGATATTGCAGAAAATGGTGCAGTTATACCTATTACAGTATCTGCAAAATCTGGTTCAAAAGTTGCAATTTTACAAGATGCAAATCCAGAAACTTTAGTTGCTGTATTTACAGTTCCAAAGGGTGGTATCCTTGATTATTCAGTAAGAATTAAAATGGCAAAAACAGGAAATGTTTATGCAATCGTTGAGGATGCGGGGAAGCTTTATAAGGCATCTAAACAAGTTAAGGTAACAATTGGTGGTTGTGGTGGTTGATTTAGTTCAACATTTAATATTTAAAATAATTAATAAAATGTAAGAAAAATAAAAAGGAATTAATAATGGCTAAAAATACAAGAATCAAAGCAAAACTGAAAAAAAATGTTGTAACTGTTAAAGCTCTGGCTGATCACGAGATGTTATCTTATCAAGAGGCTAAAAGAGCAGAGAAAGAAGTAAACTTTATTACATATGTAGTTGCTAAAGTTAATGGTAATATTGTGTTTGAAATGTCTTCAAGTCAATTTCTATCAAAGAATCCATACTTCAAGTTTTCATTTAAAGCAGATGCAGCAGGTGCAAAAGTAGGAGATCAATTAGAGTTTACATGGGTTGATTTAAAAGGTGATACAAATACAAGTACTGGAAAAATCAAATAATCATCTATATATTGATTATGATGATTTTAAAAGATTTAAAAGGAGAGATGTATGTTATTAAAGATTGCTAAAACAACGGCATTAGTTGCTTTAACTATTTGTTCATTAAATGCAAATGATTTTAATGCACAAGCTGAAAAAGATAGAGTTGCATTAATTAAATATTTTGAAGCAAAATTTGAAGATCCATTAAAAAATAGAAACACTTTTTTTCCGTATTCAACAGATGAAGAGTTAAAGAATAATATCATTGGTGGTTTAAAACATCAAGATTTTGCATTAGGAAACTATGCATTTTCTAAAAATGGAAAAGTTTCATATGAAGAAATCAAAGAGTTTCCTCCTTATGAGGAGTTTGTAGAGGCTGGTGAAGAGTTATATGGTAAAGCTTTTGCAAATGGTAAATCATTTAAAGACTGTTTCCCTGAACCTGCAACTGCAGGTTCTGCATACCCTTATTTTGATGAAAAAAGAAAAGAGGTAATGACTCTTACAGTTGCAATAAATGAGTGTTTAGTAGCAAATGGAGAAAAAGAATGGAAAACTTCAAAAGGTAATATGGCAGTTCTTCAATCATATTTTGCTTCACAAGCAAAAGCAGAAGGGAAAATGATTGATGTAAAAATAAATAGTGCAGATGCAGCAATTGCTTATGAGAGGGGTAAAGAGTATTATTATACACAAAGAGGATATTTAAGTTTAAATTGTGCTGAGTGCCATGTACAAGGTGCAGCTCAAAGAGTAAGAAATGAGTCTTTATCTCAACTTCTTGGACAAGTAACTCACTTCCCTGTGTATAGATTAAAATGGGGAGCTTCTGATAAAAATAACAATGGGCTAGGTACCTTAGAGCGAAGAATGTCTGGATGTATTAAAGATCAAGGTCAAGTTCCACCAAAAGATGATAGTCAAGAGATGAAAGAGCTATTATTTTTCATGTCTTACATGTCAAATGGTCTTAAAATCGATGGTCCAGATATTAGAAAGTAAAGTAGGAGATTATTATGAAAAAATTAATTAGTTTATCTTTAACTACTGCAACACTATTCTCACTTACTGCTTTTGCAGCTTCTATTCCTAGTATTGAATCAGCTGTTAAAGAAGATATAAATAAAGTCTGTAGTGTTAAAGAGAATGGTATCAATAATGTTATTGCAACTGCAAAAAATTACAATGCTGTTGCAATTGAAAAAGGCTTAGAGTTTAGAAGACTTGGTGTTAATAACTCTGCACTTATTACTTCTGTTGAAGAAGCAATTAAAACAGGTGAAAAAGAGGTTAATCCAAAAGATTTTAAAGGAAAAGCTTCTAAAACAAAACTTGAAACAAATTATGCTGCACAAAGAGCTTGTAAATTTGCAATTGCTGCATTAGTTCTATCTCATGAAAGCAAATCAACATGGAAGTTAGCTGTTCCAGGAGATGGCTTTAAGTATTAATCATGTATTTTGATTAAATAAGTTAAAAGTCAAGATATAAATCTTGGCTTTTTTTATTGAAAAAAAGCGTAAAATTAAGGGGGAAAAATGAAATTTTTTAAAAAGCTATTATTGGCATCTACTGTTGTGGGACTTTGTGCAACTACTTCTTTTGCGGAGGATAGTTCTACGTTTGTTCCAGTAATACCTGGTGTAAAATCAATTGAAATGAACTTAAATGGTGAGAAATTTACGTTAATGAGAAATCAAACTGCTGGTAATAAAATTTCTTCACTATATGAAACTACAAATAGAGGTGTATCTCAACCTATTAAATTAGCTCCTGATGTTGAAACTTTAGGTGAGTTAGAGTTTATTGATTATATGAAAAAAGCACAAACTGATAACTCAATAGCTATTATTGATTCAAGAAAACCAGGTTGGTATGCAAAACTTAGAATACCAGGAGCAATTAATGTACCTTTTACTAATTTTAATGAAAAAAGTACTGCCATAGAGATGATGGAAGATGAAATGGGTGTTATTCAAAAAGATGATGAAACACTTGATTTTTCAAAAGCAAAAACTCTTGTTTTATACTGTAATGGATATTGGTGTGGTCAAACTTCAGCAATGGTAAAAAAAGCTAAATATTCATTATTAAAAATGGGATATCCTGCTTCTAAAATCAAATATTATAGAGGTGGAATGCAAGCTTGGACATCACTTGGATATACAGTTGTAGGTGAAGGTAAATAATTTAGATTGTCTCTAAAATTATAGAAGGGATTATATAATGAGTAAATTAAGTAGAAGAGAATTTGTTTATATGATGGCAGTATTAGGAGCAAGTCCTGTATTTGCAAATTCACATACACGAATGATTGATACAACAAACAAAATGGAGGATTACTATAAGTTAAAGCCATTTGGAAATGTAAGGTTGATGCATATGACAGATTCCCATGCACAGCTTTTACCAGTCTATTTTAGAGAGCCAAGTGTAAACTTAGGTTTTCATGAAAATTTTGGTAAACCTCCACATATTGTTGGTGAAAAGTTCTTAGATTATTATGGAATCAAAGGAAATAAAAGATTAGAGTATGCATACTCTTGTGTTAATTTTGAAAAACATGCAAAAGCAATGGGTAGAACAGGTGGTTTTGCACAGATTAAAACAGTAGTTGATTTCTTAAGAGATAGTTATGGAAAAGATAAAACTCTCTTGTTGGATGGTGGAGATACATGGCAAGGAAGTTGGACTTCTCTTCAAACTAGAGGTAAAGATATGGTTGGAGCAATGAACCTATTAGGTGTTGATGTTGCTGTTGGACATTGGGAATTTACATATGAAGCAAAAGAGGTTTTAGAAAATGTAAAACTTCTGGATGCTGAGTTTTTAGCTCAAAATGTTAAGGTTAAAGAGGATTCTTTAATGGAAGGTAAAGCAGAAGCATTTGATGAAGATACAGGTCATGCCTTTAAGCCATATACAATTAAAAAAATAGGCAATGCAAGAGTTGCTATTATAGGTCAAGCCTTCCCTTATACAACAATTGCAAATCCACAAAGATTTATCCCTGATTGGACTTTTTCAATTAATGACGAGGGAATGCAAGAGCTTGTTGATCAAATTAGAGAAGAAGAGAAGCCTGATGCAGTAATTGTTCTATCTCACAATGGATATGATACTGATAAGAAAATGGCAGAAATTGTGACTGGTATTGACTTTATTATGGGTGGTCATACCCATGATGGTGTTCCAGAAGCTTATGCAGTTAAAAATGAGGATGGAGTTACATATGTTTGTAATGCAGGTTCTAATGGTAAATTTTTAAATGTACTTGATTTAGATATTCAAAATGGAAAAGTAAAAGATTTTAAGTTTACACTTCTTCCAATTTTTTCTGATTTAATTGCAGAAGATGCACAGATGAAAAAGTATATTGATGATGTAAGAACTCCATTTAAAAAAGAGTTAGATAGAGTTATTGCAACTACTGAACAGACCTTATTTAGAAGAGGTAATTTTAATGGTTCATGGGATCAAATTATTTGTGATGCTTTAACTGATATAAAAGATGCGGAGATTTCACTTTCTCCTGGATTTAGATGGGGTACATCTGTTATGCCAGGACAAAATATTACATTTGATGATTTAGCAACTCAAACAGCAATGACATATCCTGAGACTTATTCAAGGAATATTTCTGGAAAAGATATAAAGTTAATCTTAGAAGATGTTGCAGATAATCTATTTAATCCTGACCCTTTCTACCAGCAAGGTGGTGACATGGTTAGAACAGGTGGAATTTCTTATAAAATTGACCCATCTGCTACAATAGGAAATAGAATTTCTGATATTACACTTACAAAAACTGGTAAAAAACTTGAATCAAACAAGATGTATAAAGTTGCTGGTTGGTCAACAGTAGGTGCAAAATCTCCTGGAGAGCCTGTATGGGAAACAGTTGAAACATATCTTAAAAATCTTAAGCATATTTCAAATCTTAAGGTTGATGTTCCTGATATTGTTGGGATTAAAGGTAACCCAGGAATTATATAAAAAATTGAAAGAGGAAAAACCTCTTTCAATTCAAAAGATATTTTTTTAAACTATCTTTTGAGTTGAAAAGGAAAGGAAAAAAATGATAAAAAAAGGTTTATTTTTGCTTTTTTTATTAATATCTTTTTTATATGCTGATTTTAATGAGGGTAAAAAGCTTTTTGAACAAAAATGCTCTTCTTGTCATAAAGAATATATCTCTTTTAAAAAATTAAAAGAGAATTTCTTTGAAAGAAATAACCGATTGTTAAATTTAACCATTCCAACAGAAAATATGCTTGTATGGGCAATTATGGATGGTAGTAAAAAAATTGGAGACCCTGATGATTTTGATATGAGAGGTATTGAAATTGAAGAGTATTTAAAAAAATACTTAGCTAACCCTGATATAAATGATAGTATTTGCGATGAAACGGTATTAAAATATTATGTAAAAAAAGAGCCTATTGAAATATCAGATAATGAAGCTGAACTTTTAGCTCAGTATTTTATGGGATATAAAGATAGTAGATTAAAAAACAATCCTGAATTAAATAGAAGTTTAACAAAGAATTATGATGAAAATAAGATTATTGAAGAGGCAAGAAATAAGGGTAAACATATAATTGTTTATGCAACTTCTCAAACTTGTTATTTTTGTAAAAAAATGGATAAAGAAGTTTTATCTTTGCAAGAAGTACAAGATATTATGAATGAAGATTTTATTTTTATAAAAGTTGATGTAGATTTTATTAGTTTACCTTTTGATTTAAAAAAGAAGTTTAAAGGAATGACACCAACTTTTTTTATTTTAAATTCTGATGCAAAGCTTTTAAATATTTATCCAGGAGCTTGGGTGAAATCAGATTTTCTAAAGATACTTGAGGAGAATTTATAATGAAAAATATAGGAATAGTTATAGATACATTTAGTGCAAAACAGGGGCAAAGTAAACTTCCCCGACCACATGTAGAGTCTTTAAATTTAATTGAAGGTTTTGGAATTGAATATGATAAATTTGCAGGTAAAGATGAAAATAAGACAGTTATGATTGTAGGAAAATTCTCTTATGATTTAGCAAGAAAATATGGAGTTGAACTTAAATTAGGAAGTTTAGGTGAAAATATTTTGTTAGATTTTAATCCACATGATTATAATAAAGGAACAAGATTTCAAATTGGTGAAACAATTATTCAGATTACGGAAAACTGTACTATTTGTAATCATTTAGCTGTGTTTGATGATGATTTGCCTTTTATTGTGAAAAATTGTAGAGGCTTATATTGTAAAATTTTACAAGGTGGTGAGATAAAAAAAGGCTCTATTGTAAAAGTAATAGAGATGATACAAGAAGTAATAGCTTCATAAAGGATACTTAATATGAGACATATTTTAACTTTATTTCTATTTGTTAGTTTTGGTTTTGCACAATCATTTTTTAATAATCCTCAACCAACATTTGATAAACCAAGAAAGGTGGCAATTCAACTTTATGATTCAGAACTAAAAAAAGTGAATCATAATCTTAGTACTATTTATAATATTTTAAAAGAGTATCCAGAAGAGAGTTTAAAGGTGGTCGTAATCGCTTATGGTAATGGAGTAAGAGCACTTAAAAAAGATTATGATAAAGCAACACTTTCAAGAATAAAATCACTTATGGAGTATGATGTTGAGTTTATTGTATGTAAAAATACAATGGATACAATGAAGTGGATAAAAGATGACTTTATTGAAAATGTATCTTATGTTCAAGCAGGAATAGTTGAACTTATTGAACGACAAGTTGATGGTTATATAGCTATCTTAGCTTATTAATAAAAGGAGTAAATATGTTAAAAGTTTTATTAACAAATGTATTATTATTTGTTTTAGCATCTAGTTTATATGCTAATAAAATATCAAAAGAAGAGTGTGCTTTAAAAGGAGATGATTTTATTTTTGCTGCTAATGAGTGTATAGAGTTTGCAAGTTTTGAAGCAGATACAAATGAACATATTTTAATTATTGTTCATGGTACATGGGATGAAGGAACAAATGTTTTAGGTAGATATGCTCCTTTTGCAGAAACAATGAATTTAAATACTGATTTAACAACTATTGCAGTAGCACTTCCTGGATACTCTAACTCTTCTGAAAATAATCTAAACTCTTTAGCAAGTAAAGAGTTTAAAAATCAAGCAGCAACAAAAGAATATGTACTTTTTTTAGCTGAGTTAATTAAAGCATTAAAAGAAAAATATGAAGCTGAAACTGTTTCATATATAGGACATAGTGCAGGTGCAAGAATGGGAGCTACATTAACAGGACTTGAACCTGATCTTATTCAAAATATTGCACTTATTGGTGGTAGATATGAAGTAAAAAAGGAGAATAAAAACAAAGGTTTTATCTCTTTTGCAGATGTTATAGATAAGGCAAGTAAAGATACAAAATACCTATTTATTTATGGTTCAGAGGATAAAATCTCAGAACCTGAATTAACAACAAATTTTTTTAAAATAGTTAAAGAAAAAGGCTTAGATGCAAAACTTGTAGAGGTAAAAGGGGTAGGGCATATTGATTTAGATATGAGTGATAAAGCCATTGAAACGATTGTAGAAATGTTAGAGAAGTAGAATTAATATCTACTCTCTTTAATAACTTCTATTTTGCGTATCTCTTAATTTAGAAATTGTATAGTAGCATTTAAAGTAGCTTAAATTTAGGATTACTAATGGATAAAAAAAAACAGATGCAATTTAATTTAAACAATTTTTTATTATCAACTTCTTTTGCTCTTGATTTAGTTGAAAAAAATAGGTGTGGTACAGTTGAAAATCATTCAAAAAGAGTTGCTTTTTTAAGTTTGAAAATTGGTGAAAAGTTTGGACTTACTCCACAAGAAATGGCTGACTTATGTGCATACTCTTTAGTGCATAATATTTCATTGAATCACATAAATGAAAATTTAAAAGAACATTATGAATTAGCACAAGAGTATATTAAAGACTTTCCTTTTTTGTGTACTTATCAAAATATTTTAAAATATCAGCAAGAGTATTATGATGGAAGTGGTGTTTTTGGTTTAAGCAAAGAAGAGATTCCCTTTTTATCTCAGATAATATCTTTTTCTCATTTATTGGATAAAAAGTTTAATTTAAGTGAAAAAGATATAGAGAATAGAAAAAATATTATTGTTTTTATAGAAAAAAATAAAAACATTCTATTTAAAAAAGAGATAGTAGAGGCTTTTTTAGATATTGCTTCAAGTATTGATTTTTGGTTAGATATTCAAAATGAAAATGATATTTTATATTATATTTATGGAACATTATATGATTTTACTTTGACACCAACCTTTGAAGAGGTATTAAAAATAACAAGTCCTTTTGCAAAACTAGTTAATAATGATACAAATTTTTTAAGAATATGTGAAAAAATGATAGATTTTTACGAGTTTGAACATAAAGATAAACAGACTTTTTTAATTGCTGCTTCTTTACATAATATAGGTAAATTGGCAATTCCTTTTGAGATAATTAATAAAAGTGGAGTATTAACAGAAAATGAGTATGAAGTGGTAAAATCTTATCCTTATTATACAAAAAAGATATTGAGCAATCTTATGGGCTTTAATGATATATCAAATTGGGCTTGTAGAGTACAAGAAACAATAGATGGAAGTGGATACCCTTTTAAATTATCAGGAAAAGATTTAAGTTTAAAAGATAGACTTATGGCTATTTTAAATGTATATCACTCTTTAATCAATAAAAAATCTTATAGAAAAGCCTTTTCCCATAAAAAAGCAGTTAATATATTGAGAAAAAATGCTAATGAAGGAAAATTAGATAAAGCAATTGTTGAGGATATTAATAAAATATTAAAATAGTAAGATACTTAAAACAATAAGTTTTGAGTTGATTTAATATAATATTTTATATGATACAATTTATTTTATTTAGAAGGACAAAATTATAAATTCAAATACAGATGCATATAAGTATGCTTTAATCTCAGTTTTTCTTTGGTCTACAGTTGCAACAGCATTTAAATTCTCTTTGCAGTATTTAAGCCCTGAAGAGTTAGTCTTATATGCTTCAATAACATCTTTATTGGCACTTTTTATAATTTTATTAATACAAAAGAAATTAAATCAAGTACTACTTTATATAAAAGAGAATAGTTTGTTAATATTAATATTAGGTGCAATAAATCCTTTTTTGTACTATTTAGTACTTTTTAAGGCTTATGATTTATTACCTGCACAAGAGGCACAAGCAATTAATTATACTTGGGCTTTAATGTTAGCTTTTCTTTCTGTCCCTTTTTTAAAACAGAAATTAAGACTTAATGATATTATTGCAGGTATAATTTGTTATTTTGGAGTACTAATTATCTCTACAAAAGGAGAACCTTTTTCCTTAAATTTTACAAATATTGATGGAGTTTTATTAGCCCTTTTAAGTACTATTCTATGGTCTTTATATTGGATATTTAATACAAAGTCAAAATCAGATTCAGTTATTGGACTTTTTTGTAACTTTTTATTTGCAACACCAATGATTTTAATCTACTACTTTTTTACACAACCGATACAAACCCCAGAAGCAACAGGCTTACTCGCTGCTATATATGTAGGTCTATTTGAAATGGGTATTACCTTTTTATTTTGGTTAAAAGCAATGCAGAGTACAATGAATACAGCAAAAATTGCAAACTTAATATTTATATCTCCATTTTTATCTTTAATCTTTATATATTTTATACTAAATGAACCAATTTTTATCTCTACACTTTTTGGTTTATTATTTATAATAATTGGTTTAGTAATTCAACAAAAAAGATAGAAGAATAGCATTAGTATAGCATTTCGTATAAGTTGTATAAAAATCTATTTAATTTTAGTAATTTTTAAGTTTTAATTTATTTTTTATGTGAAATAATGGAATATAAAAATTTTATAACTACTTTTAGTAGTACTAAAATTACATTATAAATTTTGTTATAAAGATTATTAATTTTAAAAAGGAGTATATATGAAAGTAATGAAAATTGTTAGTGCTTTAGCACTAAGTGCGATAGTTTCTTCTTCGTTGTTTGCAACTGATACAGTAAAAATTGGTGTTCAAGCACCTATTACAGGGAAATATGCAAATGAGGGACAAGGTATTGATAACTTTGTAAGATTGATTGTTGAAGAGAAAAATAAAAACGGTGGTCTTCTTGGAAAACAGATTGAAGTTGTTACTTGTGATGATGAAGCAAAAGCACAAAAAGCGGCAGTTTGTGCTAAAAAATTAGTTAATGAAGGAGTATTTGCGGTAATTGGCTCTTATACTTCAGGTGCAACAGAAGCTGCACAAACTACTTATTATAGAAGCAAAGTACTTCAAACTTCTGATGGTACTTCGGATTCTCTTATTAAAGGTAAATATTGGACGTTTTTTAGAAACTCATTCCCTAACTCAGCACAAGGTGAATTTACAGCTGATTACTTTGTAAATGTTAAAAAATATAAAAGAATTGTTGTATTATCTGATTACTCTTCATATTCTGATGGTTTAGCAAATTCAGTTGTTGATTCAATTGAGAAATTAGGTGGAAATGTTACATTTAGAGGAAAGATTAAATCAGGAACTCAAAACTTTACTGCTACTTTAACAAAAATTAAAGCACTAAACCCAGATGTAATTTATTTTTCAGGATATTATACAGATGGTGGACTTTTAAGAGTTCAACAAGAGCAATTGGGAATTCAAGCTGATTTTGTTGGTGGGGATTCAAATGATAACCCAGACTTCTTAAAACTTGCAGGAAAATCTGCTGAAGGTGTATATTTAATTAATGTACCAACTCCAGATATTTTACCTTATGAAGCTGCTAAAAAATACTTAAAAGCTTATGAAAATAAGTTTAATATGAAGCCTCCTTCAATTTGGGCAGTAGTAAATGCAGATGGTTTAAGAGCTGTTATGGAAGGTGTTGAAAAAACAAACTCTTTTGACACTAAAAAAATCTCTGATTATATTAGAAATGATATGAAAGATTTCCCAGGAATTACTGGACCTTTTAATATTAGAGAAGATGGTGAAAGAATTGGGGCATCGTTAATGGTTTACCAAATTCAAAATGATGGAAGTTACAAAGTATCATTTAATAAATAGCGAGCTTAAATGGATATTTTTCTTCAACAGCTAATCAATGGTTTAACAATAGGAAGCTTGTATGCATTAGTTGCTTTAGGATACACAATGGTCTATGGGGTAATGAAGTTAATTAACTTTGCCCATGGAGACCTTGTGGCTTTTTCAGCTTATGTAGGACTTACTATCTTCACACAACTTTTTGGTGCAAGTTCAGTATCTTTTATTAACGTAATTATCATTTTTTTGCTTACTGCTATTATTGTTGCCTTTGTAGGTGTCCTCCTTGAACGTCTTGCATACAGACCTTTAAGAACAGCACCAAGACTTAGTGCTGTTGTTTCAGCACTTGGTGCAGCATTGGTTATTCAAAATGGAATTATGCTTATTTGGGGTCCAAATATGCAAATATTTCCTGCTGATTTATTACCAAGTACATTATGGAATATTTCAGGTGTAATTATCTCGTTTACGCAAATTTGTATTTTAGTATTATCTGCTATTTTAATGATAGCTTTATATTTTTTTATTAATAAAACAAAAATTGGTACAGCTATTCGTGCAACTGCAATTGATCAAGATGCTGCAAAACTAATGGGTATTAATGTCAATAGAATTATTATGATTATTTTTGTTGTAGGTTCTATGCTTGGTGCAATAGGTGGCTTATTTATTGGTATTTATTATAGATCTTTAACATTTGATATGGGATGGGTATATGGATTAAGTGCCTTTATTGCGGCTATTATTGGTGGTATAGGTTCAATTCCAGGAGCTATGATTGGTGGACTATTACTTGGTTTGTTTAATGCTTTAATTGCGGGTTATATCTCAACACAGTGGGCTGAAACATTTACATTTGTTCTTTTAATTTTTATTTTAATTGTAAGACCAACTGGAATTCTTGGTGAAAAAACAGCGGAGAAAGTATAATGAATAAAAGTTCTATTATTGCCATTTTTTTTATTTTAGTAATGGCAGTTTTTCCATTTGTTGTTGATTCAGCATGGCTCTCAATTGGTATTACATTTTTAGTATTTGCAACTGTTGCTTTCTCTCAAGATATTATTTTAGGACGTGCAGGTGTATTTAATATGGGACATGCTATTTTCTTCGGTATTGGAGCATATACAACTGCAATTTTAAATGTACACTTTGGCTTAGAGATTATTGCAACTATTCCTTTTGCGATTCTATTTCCGGTTATTGTGGCTATTGTTTTAGCAGGTCCTATTATTCATCTAAGAGGTGACTATTTACTTGTT
The DNA here is from genome assembly GCA_964480765.1 of uncultured Arcobacter sp. Classification (GTDB taxonomy): domain Bacteria; phylum Campylobacterota; class Campylobacteria; order Campylobacterales; family Arcobacteraceae; genus Halarcobacter. The sequence goes on from CAYZST010000016.1 coordinate 24,658, forward strand.
GCAACAATTGGATTTAATATTATTTTTGAACAAGTATTAAATAATGATTTATTTGGATTAACTGGTGGTCCTAATGGTATCTTTGGTATTGATGTAGTTAGAATCTTTGGATATGAACTATTTTCGGATACAGCAATCTATTTTATTGCCTTTGGTTTATTGTTAATTACACTACTAATTATTAGAAATTTAGATAGTTCAAGATATGGTAGAGCACTTTATTATATTAATAAAGATGAAATTGCTGCAAAATCAATGGGTATAAATATTCCTTATTATAAACTATTTGCTTTTGCATTAGGTGCAGCTATTGCTGGTGTTGCAGGTTCAGTTTTTGCAATTCAATACTCTGCTGTTTCTCCTGAGTCATTTAGTTTTATGCAGTCTGTAATGTTCTTTGCTATTGTACTTGTTGGTGGTTCGGCATCACTTCCTGGTGTTATTATTGGAACATTTGTAATGTTTGTATTGCCAGAACTATTTACAGAGTTTAAAGAATCAAGATATTTGATTTTTGGTGCTGCAATGGTTCTTACAATGGTTTTAAGACCAAATGGTGTATGGCCTGCAACTTTTGGAAATATTCCAAAGTTCTTAAAGAAAAAAGCTGATGGAGGAGAGAAATAATGGATTATGTTTTAGAGATTCAAAATGTTTCTAAGTTCTTCTATGGGCTTGTTGCAATTGATGATTTAACTATTAAAGTAAAACCTGGACAGATATATGGAATTATTGGTCCAAATGGAGCAGGTAAAACTACATTATTTAACTGTGTTACAGGTATTTATACTCCTGAGAAAGGAACTATTAAATATAAAGGTGTAAATATTACAGGAATGGCTTCTCATAAAATTGCACAGATGGGTGTTTTAAGAACATTTCAGAATATTAGACTATTTAAACAGATGAGTGTAGCTGAAAATATAATGGCTGGATATCATACTAAATCTAAACAGAAATGGTATCATTCAATTATTCATACTCCTGCATATAAAAAGGATGAATTAATAGCTTGGAAAAAAGTAGAAGAGTTTATGAAGTTTTTTGGACTTGATAGACTTGCAACAATTCCAACAGGTGATTTATCTTATGGAAATCAAAGAAAAGTAGAAATGGCAAGAGCTCTTGTAGCTAATCCAGAATTACTTATTTTAGATGAGCCAGCAGCAGGACTTAATGAAAATGAAACTAAAGAATTAACTGATATTATTAGAAAAATTTCTGAAATGGGAATTGGTATTATGATGATTGAACATGATATGGAGATGGTAATGAGTCTAACAGATTATATTACTGTTATTAACTTTGGAAAAGAGATCTCTCAAGGTGAACCTAGTTTTGTTCAAAATGACCCAAGAGTAATTGAAGCTTATATTGGTGCAGATGATGAGAATGAGGAACTATAATTATGGTAAATAATGAAATTTTATTAGAAATAAAAGATTTGCATGTAAATTATGGTGCCATTACTGCTATTAAGGGTATTAATATAACAGTTAGACGAGGAGAGGTTGTAACAATTTTAGGTGCAAATGGGGCAGGTAAGACGACAACCTTAAGAACAATTTCTGGTCTTTTAAAATCTAAATCGGGGAATATTATTTTTGATAAAAATGATATTACAAAGTCTGAGGCACATGATATTGTATCTCTTGGAATGTCTCATTCTCCTGAGGGAAGAAGAGTATTTGCTACTTTAACAGTTGAAGAAAATCTTATGATGGGAGCATATACTTTAAAATACCATGATAAAGAGACTTTAGCTTGGATTTATGATATTTTACCAAGATTAAAAGAGAGAAGAAGACAGTTAGCTGGAACTCTATCAGGAGGAGAACAGCAAATGCTTGCTATTGGTAGAGCTATTATGAGTAAACCAAAACTTTTAATTCTTGATGAACCATCACTTGGTCTTGCACCAATCCTAGTAAAGGCTATTTTTAAAGCTATAAAAGAGATTTCACAAAGTGGAGTAACTGTTCTTTTAGTGGAACAAAATGCTAAAGCTGCATTAAAACTTGCAGATAGAGCTTATGTATTAGAAGTTGGGAAAATTACTCATCAAGGTACAGCTGAAGAGTTATTAAACTCTGAAAAGATTCAAGAGGCATATTTAGGAAAAAAACACTAACTAAATTAAAAACAAACCTTAAAAGGTTTGCTTTTAATGAGCCATAAATACAGGGATATCAGTATGTTCTAAAATATACTTTGTTGTTCCACCTAGCATTAACTCTTTTAATCCTTTTTGTCCAAAAGCACCGGCAACAATTAAATCATAGTTTCCTTCAATTGCATAATTAAGTAGTGCTTGACCTGGAATTCTTGTTGTTTTGATATATTCATAAGTGATTTCAATGCCATGAATTCTTAAATATGATTGAATTTTTCTTAATTCATCTAAATCATTTAAATACTCTTTAGAAGTAATCAAATGCACTTTTTTAGCTTTCTTAAGAAGTGGTATTGACAAAGATAAAGCTTTTGAAGCTTCAGGAGAATTATTCCATCCTATTAAAATTTTTTCAGTTGAAAATGTTTTCATTACTCTTGGAAACATTAATACAGGTTTACCACTTTTTGTTACAGTTGCTTCAAAAGTAGCTGTAATCCTACTATCATGTGGAGCAGCTGCAATAACAAGATCACAATATTTTGATTCTTGTTCAATAATCTTACTTCTGTATCCATCTAAAACAATAATTTCAGCAGATGGCTCATCTTTGATTGATTTTCTTGAAAACTTTGTTCCAATTTTTTCTAACTCTTCTTTAAAAATTTTTTCATGCTCTTCTAAATCTTCACTTAATCTTTTAGAAGCTATTGCATTTAATTCAGACAAAACACTATGAGGTATTCCCTCATCAATTTTTAAGATTCTACTTGGTTTTGCTTGTGCTTTTAAAATTTCTAAATGAGAATTAAAATATTTACCGATTAATAAAGCACCATGAATTCTCTCTCTTAGCTCTTCTCCACCACCAAGAGGGAAGAATATTTTTTTGTATTCCATTAAGTATTCCTTTCAAAAAATATAAGAAATCATATCATATTATGAATAACTATTCAATAGTTTAAGAAATAACTAAGTATTAAAGTTAGTTATTTATAGAAAGGTTCAATAATATAAGAACCAATTGTCCACTCTTCATTATTTTCAGTTCTATTTATATTTCCACCTTTAAAAGTTGCCTTTAAATTATTATATTTTGCAACAACTTTATCAAAGTTTTTAATAAGTTCAGGAATTCTTTTATCTAGTCTTTTTCTTGCTTCTTGACTAATATCTGAATAGAATGAAAACACACCATAATCTAAATTTGAGTTTTTATACTCTTCATCCCTATTTATCATTTTACAGATTCTTTCGATTTCATCTAAATACTCTGCTTTTGAATTAATTACATTGTTTTTTACTGAAATAATTACTCTTGAAATTGAATCATTATCATTGTTATGTTTAAATCTTTCATCAAGAGTAATTGAAAAAGTACCTTCACTAAGAGATCTTTTATTCATAAATTCCAAAAATTCATCTCTTTTTGGAAGTGAACACCTTAATATATCTGTAACAGTGGCATTTATAAATATTTCTGGAGCATTTTCAATTTTTGCAATCTCTTGTGCTATATGTATTGTCACTATTTTATGTGGTCCATAAGATAAAGACAATCTATTATTTGTCCAAAACAAGAAGTTATTTTTTGCAGTAATAATACCATTTTGTATGGCATTTATTATTAAATCTTGTGAAGGAAATTTACTCATAATAATTCTCTTCTACTTCTTCAATAATTCCACTTTCATATAAAATATTCTCTATAAGTTTATTTTTTGAAATATTGATTTTTTCAGATAAAATCATTAAAGCATTATCAAGTTTAGAATCAATTTTAATTGTTAATTGAGAAATCTCTTTCTTCTCTTTTATACTTTTATCAATAACATTTTTAATGATATTTCTATCATATTTTTGTTTTGCCACATGAATCCTTTGGATTATTAGATTTTGTTATGTTACTTGAAGTTTTTTTAAAACTTCTTTAAGTATTCCTTTTTCTCATTAGTTATGATATTTATTGAATTTACTATAATTACATTATTTATCTTATGAAATTTAGATAAAATTTAAGTTTATTTAAGTTTTCATGTGGGATAATTTACAAGAAGTATTCCTTTTAGTACTACTAAATATTTAACATATAAGGAAGATAGATGATAAATGAACAAGCATTAATAAATAAAGCTATATTATTAGCTGAGAAGTGGCAGAATAGGGCGACTGAATTAGTAAGTGATTGGGATAAAGAGTTTTATGTAAAAATGAATAAAATGCTTGAACATCCAAAAGATAAAGCACTTTTAATTGAATTAATGGATCAATGTTTTAGATCAGAATCAAATGATAGAATTGCAAATCAAATAATTTTTTTACTTGAAAAGCATGGAATGGCACATTTCTTTACAACAAAAGATAAAACTCTATTATGGCTATTTCAAAATTTTGGTAAGTTTTTACCAAACATATCCGTACCAATGTTTGTTAATCAAATTAGAGAAGACACTAAAACAGTAGTTATTAAAGGTGAAAGCGAACCTTTTAATAAACATTTAGTAAAAAGAAAAGAGGAAGGAACAAGAGTAAATATTAACCTAATTGGTGAAGTTGTTCTTGGAGAAAAAGAAGCTGAAGAGAGAATTCAAAAATATTTGAAAGCTTTACAAAATCCAAATATAGATTATATCTCTATAAAAATTTCAACAATTTTTTCTCAAATTTCTGCATTGGATTTTGATTACACTGTAGAAGTATTGGTTGAGAAATTAACAAGAATTTATGAACAAGCTAAAAAATACTCTTGTACTTTGCCAGATGGAACAAAATCAAATAAATTTATTAACTTAGATATGGAAGAGTATAGAGATTTAGATATTACTGTTGAAGTTTTTAAAAAGACTTTAGAGAAACCTCAATTTAAAGATTTTTATGCAGGTATTGTATTACAAGCTTATCTTCCAGACTCTTTTAATGTACAAAAAGATTTAACTCAATGGACAAAAAAAAGAGTAGAAAATGGTGGTGCACCTATTAAAATTAGACTTGTAAAGGGTGCAAATATGGAGATGGAAGAGACCGAAGCTTCTCAAAAACATTGGGAGATGGTAACTTATACTAATAAGTCTGATACAGATTCTAATTATAAAAGAATGGCAAGATATGCACTTCTTCCTGAAAATGCTCCATATGTACATTTGGGTACTGCTTCTCATAATCTGTTTGAATTAGCATATGCCACTTTAATGGCTGATGAAAATAATGTATCTAAATATCACACTTTAGAGATGTTAGAAGGAATGAGTGAATCTGCAAGATTGGCTATTAAAGAGATTTCTAAAGAGGTTATTTTATATGCTCCAACGGCTGCAAAAGAGCAGTTTACAAATGCTATTGCCTATTTAGTAAGAAGACTTGATGAAAATACAGGTCCAAATAATTTTATTAGATATTCATTTGGTCTTAAAGTTGGTTCTAAAGATTGGAATATGCAAAAAGAACTATTTTTAAAATCTTTTGAAAATGAAAAAACATCATTTGTGGGGGCAAAAAGACAACAAAATAGATTAACTGAAAAGTGGGATTGTTATTCAAAATCAACTTATGATACTGACGTTTATCATGGTGAAGCAGATACTGATTTTGTACTTCCTTCAAATCAAGAATGGGCTAGAAATATTGTAAAAAAATGGAAATTTAATAAAGATACTGAACATAAAATTGTACCAGTTGTTGTTGCTGGAGAAGATTTAATTGATAATAGGAATATAAAAGAAATAATTGATAAATCACAATTAAAAGAGGGAGTTTTAGCAGGTAAGTTTGCAAATGCAACAGCAGAGGATTTACAAAAAGCTGTTGAAATTGCACATGCTGATGTTGATGGTTGGAGAAGCTTAACTTATAAACAAAGACATGAAATATTAAAACAAGTTGCAATAAAAGTAAGAGAAAGAAGAGATGACTTAATTGGAGTTGCAGCTGCTGAAGTTGGGAAAGTGTTTACTGAAACAGATGTAGAAGTATCAGAAGCAGTTGATTTCTTAGAGTTTTATCCATATTCAGTACAATATTTTGAAAAGTATGAAAATTTAGAGTTTAAAGGGAAAGGCGTTGGTGTAGTTATCCCTCCTTGGAATTTCCCTGTGGCTATACCATTAGGTGGAATAGCAGCAACACTAGCAGCAGGAAATACAGTAATAATTAAGCCAGCATCAGTAGCAGCAATTACTGCATATGAGATGTGCAAATGTTTTTGGGATGCAGGAGTATCTAAAAATGTATTACAATTTGTTCCATGCCCAGGTGCACTTGCAGGTGAACATTTAATTGCAAATAAAAATGTTGATTTTGTTATTTTAACAGGTGGTGAAGATACTGCGTATAAAATGTTAGAGACAAGACCTAATCTATTCTTAACAGCTGAAACTGGTGGAAAAGATGCAACAATAGTTACAAATATGGCCGATAGAGATCAAGCTATTAAAAATGTATGTCAAAGTGCGTTCGGAAATTCAGGTCAAAAGTGTAGTGCCACATCTCTTTTAGTATTAGAAAATGAAGTTTATGAAGATAAAGCATTTAAAAAAGCTTTAATTGATACTGCAAAATCTATGAATGTAGGTTCTGTATGGGACTTTAAAAATAGAATTGGTACTTTAGCAAATCCTGTTAATGGAGCACTTAAAAAAGCAATTTCGGAATTAGAAGATGGTGAAGAGTGGGCATTAGCACCAGAATATGCTCATAATAATGAATTTATGTTAAAGCCTGCAATTAAGTGGGGAGTAAAAGAAGGTAACTTTATCCATAAAACAGAGTTATTTGGACCAGTTCTTGCCGTAATAAAAGCAGATAACTTAAAACATGCAATTGATATAGTAAACTCTACTGGATATGGATTAACTTCAGGTATTGAATCACTTGATGAGAGAGAAGTTGAATATTGGAAGGCTAATTTAAAAGCTGGAAACCTTTATATTAATAGAGGAACAACAGGTGCAATTGTATTAAGACAACCATTTGGTGGTATGGGTAAATCTGCAATTGGTGCAGGAAGAAAAGTTGGAATTTTCAACTATATTACACAGTTTGTTGATTTTAAAGAGAAATCAACTCCAAAGGTTACAAAAAAATATAATACTGAACTAACTAGATTTATTGACTCTTGTGTGAAAAACAAAGATAATAAAGAGGATTTTGAGAAGTTATCTATTGCTTTACACTCTTATTATGAAAATTATGAAAATGAGTTTTCTCAAGAAAAAGATTATTGTAAAGTAAGAGGTGAGGATAATCATTTTAGATATCTTCCATTAAAAAATGTATTAATTAGAGTATCTAATGATGATACTATTTTTGAAACAGTTTCTAGAATTTTAGCTGCAAGAGTTTCAGGAGTTCATTTTAAAGTATCAATAAAGAATAATGAAGTAGTAAAATTATTTTTAGAAGAGGCAAAAAATGAACTATTTACAAATAGAGATTCATTTATAGAGCAATCAAATGAAGAGTTTGTTAAACAATTATCATCATATGATAGAGTAATCTACTCTGATATTACAAAAGTTCCTTCACTTGTATTTGATGAGGCTGCGAAAACTGTAACTTTTATTGTTAGACAAAAACCTATGATGGAAGGAAGGTTAGAGCTTCTTAACTATTTTTCAGAACAATCTGTTTCTCATTCGTTTCACAGATATGGAAATATTGGGGCTAGGGGTATAAAATAAAAAAAGAGGTGTAAGCCTCTTTTTTAAGATATATTTATAGAGCAGGTATTAAAAGAGAAATATCCTTTTTTCCCATTAATCTTTTAATAATGCCTGCTCTTCAATATATCTAATTAAATCCTTCCATTATATTTCATAAGAAGTATTTGTTCATATAACATATTTCCAAAACCTTCAGGAAGTTCTGTATGCTCTTTTTCAACTATTTGAATAATATTTTTGATTTGTTCTTCAGTCATATTTTGTATAATCGGAATAATTGTTTTAACGATAGTTTGTTTAAATTTTTGTATTTCTTCTTGAGTCATTAAAAATCTTTTTTAGTAAATTTTTGAATATAAAATTATATATAAATTAGCTAAAAAAGTAGTTAATCTATTTTTATTTTTAATATTTTCTTTTAATTTGTTATTAAAAATAGTTAAGTATTTATGTATAAAACTCATTAAATATACTTATGGTATAATCGCGAAAAAATTTTAGGAAACATTAAATTGATAGAATTAAGTAAAAAGATTTCAAAACTTGTTGGTAAAACAAATGCTGAATATGAGTTAATTAAAGAGGGTGATAGAGTATTAGTTGGTTTTTCTGGTGGAAAAGATTCAACAACTTTAATTCATTCTTTAAATCATTTAAAAAGAGTAGCCCCTTTTGATTTTGAATTTAAAGCTGTAACTGTGACTTATGGAATGGGGGAACAGGTGCAGTTTTTATCAGAACATTGTAAAAAACATGGTATTGAACATGAAATTATTGATACTGAAATTTTTGAATTATCAAAAGATAAGATTAGAAAAAACTCATCTTTTTGTTCATTTTTTTCAAGAATGAGAAGAGGATATCTTTATTCAATAGCTCAAGAGCAAGGATATAATAAACTAGCATTAGGACATCATTTAGATGATGCAATGGAATCATTCTTTATGAATTTTTTATATAATGGTGCCTTAAGATCAATGCCTCCTATTTATAAAGCAGAAAATGGTCTAGAAGTTATTAGACCTCTTATTTTTTGTAGGGAGAGACAATTAAGAGCTTTTGCACAGGCAAATGAAATTTCAGTTATCGGAGATGAAGCTTGTCCAGCAATGAGGTTTGATGTTAAAATGCCTTATGCAAGAGCAAAAACAAAAGAACTTTTAGAAAAGATGGAAGAAGAGAATCCTCAAATGTTTATTTCAATGAGAGCTGCATTTAATAATATACAAACATCTACTTTTTTTACAAAAGAATTTTTAGATAGAGATTAATATTTTATGAAAATTTTAATCTCATCTTGTCTTTTAGGTGAAGATGTACGTTATGATGGAAATAACTCTTCAATAGCTTATAATCCTTTATTTACATTTTCACAAAAAGAACAGTTTATGGATATGCTTTGTAATAATGAAATATACTCTTTTTGTCCTGAAGTTTTTGGAGGATTATCAATACCAAGAGAAGCAGCAGAAATCACTAATAATAGTAAACCTTTTATTGTTCAGACACAAACAGGAAAAAATGTTACTGTTAATTTTCTTTTAGGGGCAAAAGGAGCTTTAGACCTTTGTCAAAATGAAGGAATAAAAGTTGCATTACTTAAATCAAAATCTCCCTCATGTGGGAATAAAAAGATTTATGATGGTAGTTTTACAAACAAACTTATTGAAGGAGAAGGTTTAACGGCAAGACTTTTAAGTGAAAATGGAATTACTGTATTTAATGAAAATGAAATAGAAGAAATTTTAAGTTTTATAAAAATTAAAATTAAAAAATAATTTTTATCGGAGTTGAAACTTTTATTATTATAATATTTTTTTATTTTATATGGGGGAGAAATAGGGTTGTGAAAAAATTATTGATTTATTTTTTTTTAATGTTTAATTTTGTGTTTGCATTTGAAAAAGTTGCTATTGGTTTTGGTCAAGGTACTAATTCAGATATATATAATATTGCTATACAAGAAGAGTTTGATTATAAATTGATAGATTCAACAGACTTAATTTTTGAGATAGCTCTTGAAAATGTTAGATCAAAGAATGATAGTTTATCTATTTTGAGTTTTCAACCAATGTTAAGTTATGATTTCACTTCAAATTTTTATACTCAAGTAGGTATTGGTATTGCTTATTTTACTAATAAAGAATTAGATGATAAAAGATTTGGTACAAGTATTCAATTTAAAGAGAGCATAGGTTTTGGATATAGATTTAATCAAAATATTGAAAGTTCTTTGAAATATGTTCATTATTCAAATGCAGATATGGCAAATGAAAATTCAGGTCATGATATAGGACTTCTTCAATTTATATATAGATTTTAATCTATATATTCTCATTTATAAAACTTGAGAGTTTAAGTGGGTCTAAAGCACCACTTACTCTTTTTTTCTCAATTCCATTTTTATATATTACAAGAGTTGGGATTGATCTAATATTATATTTTACTCCTAAACTTTGTTCAAGCTCTGTATTTACTTTTACAAATAAGGCTTTTAATGGATATTTTTGAGAAACTTCATTAAAAATGGGTGCCATCATTTTACATGGACTACACCAAGGTGCCCAAAAATCAACAATTACTGGAATCTCTGAATTTACAACCACATGGTCAAAGTTGTTTTGATTTAACTCAATAGGAGTAGTGTCTAAGAGGGAGTTTTTACAACTTCCACAATTTGCTTTAGAATAAAACTCTTTTTTAGGAATAGAGTTTACTTTTTGGCAATGGGGACAAACAACATTTATTTTTAACAAATTAGACCTTTATATTTAATAACATCTCAGAAACTTCGTTTTGTGTTTGTATACCTTGTGCGTTAGCAGTATAAGCAACTACATTTGGTACTTGTTCAACAATACTATTTATTAAGTCTTTACTAACTTCTTGTAAAGCAGGGTCGCCTACTATATTTGCAACATCTGCAATATTTTTTGCCACTTGATTAACTTGCATTTGTGCTGCTAACATACCATCTAAGTTATTATCAATTCTCATTAGTTTCTCCTTGTATTTGTAGAAGCATTTTATTAAGATTTGATGTTCTTGTTATTTGTGCATCCGCAGCACTTAATTCACTTGGTGCACTTGAAGCATCTTTTAGTTTTTCTAATTTAACATTTGCACTTGCTTCATCTTTAGGTAAGGAAGTATCAAATCTAACTGAACCACCTGAGGCATAAAGTTTTCCATCTGGTCCAAGCTGATAGCTGTATTGTATAGGTGCTGTAGTTGTTGCAGTTGAGGCATGAATTTGTTCGTGAATTTTAGTTTGTGAATCTAATTCTTTAAACTTTTCAATTACTCTTGCATAATCTTTTTCATCATATTTTGTATTTGGATTTTGAATTTTATCATATGAAGAATCGGCTGACTTTTCAAGCTCTTTTTTATCAATATTTGCTAATTCAGCTCTTTTTTTGGCAAGTTCCTGATAAATAGATGAAGCTGATTGATAAAAATTATTTATTTCCATACTAAAACCTATTTTTAGTTTTATTAATATTATATCTAAGAAAAAAATAAAAGTAAAGAAAGGGATAAATAATAATTATCTACCCCTATATTTTAGTAATTAATTGCAACTTTATAATTGGGATCGTCCTCTTCATAGGTGCAAAAAGGACCTGCATTCTTAAGAATTTTTTTACAATCTTCACTTAGGTGTCTAATAAGAAGTTTTTTACCACTATCTGCATATTTTTTAGTAATTGTATCAATAGCTTCAACTCCTGAAATATCCATTACTCTTGCATCTTTAAAATCTAAGATAATATTTTCAGGATCATGTTTTATATCAAATAATTCAAAAAATGAAGTGGTTGAACCAAAAAATAGTGGTCCATCAAACTCGTATACTTTTGTTATATCATCCTCTTTATATGTTCTGCTTCTAACTTTAGAATGATTCCAAGCAAAAACAAGAGCAGAGATGATAATTCCTGTGATAACTGCTATTGCTAAGTCAGCAAATACAGTAATTATTGTAACTGCAACTAAAACAAACCTATCTGAATTTGGCATATACTTTAATCTATTTGCACTTTCCCATTCAAATGTACCAATTGAAACCATGAACATAATACCAACAAGTACAGCAACTGGAATCATTGCAATATATGAATTTAAAGAGACAACAAAAGATATTAATAATATAGCCGCAGTAACACCTGAAAGTCTTCCCCAACCACCATTACTAAAATTAATAATTGACTGACCAATCATTGCACAACCAGCCATTCCACCAAAGAAACCACAAGTAATATTTCCAGTACCTTGAGCTATACATTCTTGATTTCCACTACCTCTTTTACCACCCATTTCATCTAAAACAGAGAGTGTTAAAAGTGATTCAATAAGTCCAACAAGTGCTACTAATACAGCATATGGAAAAACCATTATTATAGAATCAAGTGTTAAATGAATTGTAGGTATTGCAAAACTTGGAAAATTTCCAGAAATATCAGCTAAATCCCCAACTCTTTTTGTATCTAAATCAAAACCTATAACAACAACTGAAATTATAATGATTGCTGTAAGTCCTGAGGGAATAGCAGTTGTAATTTTTGGAAAATATTTGATAATAAACATAGTAGCAAAAACTAAAACATACATAATCCAATTTTCACCTTCAAATAAAGGAAATTGAGCTAATGCAATAACAATAGCAAGTCCATTTACAAATCCATACATAGCAGGTTGTGGTACAAGTCTAATTAGTTTACCTAATTTAAAAACACCAACTAAAACTTGCAGTATACCAGCTAAAATAGTAGCAAGTAAAATATATTGTAGAATATAAAAAGATAATTCTCCATTGGTATTTAATTGTGTCATTAAATCTTCTGGAATTGACTCTTTTACTTTAATTCCAAGTCCAACAAGTACAACAGCAACAGCACCTGTTGCACCTGAAATCATACCTGCTTTTCCACCAATAATCGCAGTTATAAGTCCTAAGATAAATGCTGTGTAAAGTCCTACAAGTGGTGATACACCAGCAATTATAGAAAAAGCAATGGCTTCAGGAACTAAAGCGATTGCCACAACAATACCTGAAAGGAGATCATTTTTAACAGATTGTCCAATAAAAGTATTTTTTATGTTTAACAAAACAGAACCCTTCTCTTTAAATAAAGTCGCGAGTATACCTAAGTTTTCTTTAATAAAAAGTTAAGCTTTACATAATATTATTTCTTAAGTTTCTTAGATATAATAAGCTATGAAAATAAAAAAAGATTTTTATAAAAGTACAAGTTTTAAATTAGTTATATTAAGTATTATAATTATTTTATCACTATTTACTTCAAGTTTTATGTTTAATTCACAAATTGATAAATTAAAGAAAAGTATTGATTATATCTATTTTGGAAATTATGTTCCTGTATTAAAACTTTACAGTATTGAAGAACTCTATAAAGACTTAATTGTATGTATAAAAACTTATAAAGAATGTAATAGAGATTTATTTTTCAAAAAAATCAAAAAAGATTGGAAATACTATAATAATGCATATAAAAATATTAATGAAAGAAAAGTTGTTTCTCAAATAGATAAAAAAGTTAAAGAGTCTTTAAATCATAAAACAAATCTTTCAGTATACAAAGATAGAATAAAAGATATTGAATTTCTAAAAGAGTATGAAAAAGCTATTGCTTATAAGAAAAGACAAGCTTTTTTAAAAGATTATGCTCAGATGAAGGATTATCTATTTTATAATATGGTAACTCTAATCTTTTTTTCATTTTTATTTATTGCAATTATTATTTACTCTATTATCAAAAAAGACAATCAGCTTAAAATTCTTACAAAAAAGTATAAATTAGAGTCAATAACAGATGCAATGACAAATCTTTATAATAGAAAATATTTTGATAAGATTTTCGATAATATGCCATTTATCTCAAATGAAAATAGCTGGGAAACGGCTTTTATTATGTTAGATATCGATTTTTTTAAACAATATAATGACACCTATGGACATGATATGGGAGACAGAACATTAAAAGCTGTTGCAGTAACACTTAAGAACTACTTTAATAAAGAGTATGAGTATGTATTTAGATTAGGTGGAGAAGAGTTTGGTGTAGTCTTATTTGATATAGATGAAGAAATTTTAGAAGAGTGTTTAAAAGATATTAATAAAGCAATTGAATCATTAAAAATTGAGCATAAAAATAGTAAAATATCCAATGTAGTTACAATTTCTATTGGAGCTGTAATTTATCATCCTCACTCATATGTTTCATGTAATAGACTTTACAAAATTGCAGACGAGTGTTTGTATAAATCAAAACAGAACGGAAGAAATCAATTTACTATTTATAATGAAGGGGAAGAATGACATTTTTATTTAATAAAAACAGTCACTTTAATTTAGCCAACTTGGCTACTTTTTTTAATATAACAGCAGGTATATTAGCTATATATTATCTTACACATGAAAGCTTTTTTGCAGCAGCACTTTTTGCATGGTTAGCAGGTGCTTTTGATATTGTTGATGGAAAAATTGCAAGAAAATATAATTTATCAACAGAGTTTGGTATTCAGCTTGATTCTTTTGCTGATTTTTTATCTTTTGTAATAGTTCCAACTATGTTTATTTTTTTTGCAGTAATTGAAGGAAAAGAGTTAACTTTATTTACACCTTTAGTTGTATTTGCTTTTATATATTATGTTATCTCAGGTCTTAGAAGACTTATTCAGTTTAATATAAATGCACAAGAGGGTGAGGTAGAAAAATATTTTACAGGTATTCCTACTCCACTTGGAGCAATTTTATTATGGATTATTTATCTTATATGGTTAACAGGCATTATAAATGAGAATATAGTTCTTATAACTATGATAGTAGTTGGATTTTTATTAAACTCAAAAATTAAAATTCCTCATCCTTAAGAGTATTAATGAATCAAGTTACTACTATTGATTTAGGTTCTAATTCATTTAGAGTCTTAATTTACGACTGTTTAAATAATAAAATTATTGATGAGTACAATGAAGTTGTAGGCATGGCTGATGGACTAAATCAGACAAGTTTTGTATCATTAGAAGCTCAGCAAAGAGTTGTAGCTGCTATAAAAAAATCATCTTTAAAAATGAACTATGAAGTAAAAAAAGCTGTATGTGTTACAACAGCTGCAATGAGACTTGCTAAAAATAGTAAAGAGGTTTTAAAATATTTTAATGAACAAACAGGTGCAAGATTTAATATTATTGATGGGAAAGAAGAAGCTAGATTAACTTTATTAGCTGTTAAATATGCTTTAAAAAGAGAGAAAATTAACTCTTCAAATTTTATTTTGCTTGATATAGGTGGTGGTTCAACTGAAATAATTGTTAATAATGGAGAAGATTTTATCTCTCATAGTTTTAACTTTGGAATAGTGACTCTTACTCAAAAATATTTAACATATGAGGATTTGTTTAAAGAGTTAGAGTCTTATAAAAAGGATATAAAACTTTTTTTAGATGAAATAGAAACAAATTTAGATGATTATATCTTTGTAGCAACAGCAGGAACTCCAACAACTATTGCTGCATTAAAACTTGGACAAGACTTCTTTCATTATGATAAAGATGCAGTTAATGGCACAATTGTAAATTTAAAAGATTTAGATGATTGTTTAGAAATATTTGAGAATTCATCAACTGAAATGATTACAAAACTTGTGGGAAGTGGAAGAGTTGAGTTTATTAAAGTAGGAGTATATATCTATAAAGCAATTTTTGAAGTTTTAAATAAAAAAGAGTCTATTGTTTTAGATGATGGTTTAAGAGAAGGTGTAGCAATTAATTATTGTTTATTAAAAGAGTACTAAGATAGTAGTCTTACACTTTGTTCTTGTATTATATTAGCTTGTGATGCTGCTAAATATCCAACATTTGCTTGTATATTTGTTTTAGAAAAATCTTTTGCTTCCTTTGCAAAATTTATATCAATATTTGCTTTTTGTTGTTTTGATAAATCAATTTGTTCTTTTATAGACTCCCTTGCACTTGTTTCTAAACCTTTTTCTAAATTTATAAATTGAGTTTGAAGTTCTTTTATTTGAGTTCTTGACTCTTGAATAGTGTTTATTGCATTATTAAGTTGTTCAGGATTATTAAAATCATTACTACTAATAGTTTGTGCAGCTTTTACTGCAATTTCTGGAGTATTTGGTTTATCTATTGAAAAATAAGCCTCTTTTGTAAATATATCAATTGAGAGTTTATCTTCATATTCTTCAATATAAATAAGATTTTCATTTTTATATCTAGTTTGAAAAGCCTCTTCCCTAAATTTTAGTAACTCTTGATTAAGACTATTTTTTATTTGATTTTTATCTGTATCAATTAAATTATCATCTATTAATTGAGTAAGCTTATCTTCTATATTTTGTAAAATTTGATTTTGATTTTCTAGTCCATTTTGAGCTGTTCTAGATATGCCAATACCCTCATTAAATGATTGTAAAGAGGCTGATAACTCATCTCTTTTCTTATTATAATCAGTTATTGAAAGTTTTAAAAATTCATCTTTTGATTCAATTTGTTTTGAAGATGACATTTTTTCAATATTTTGTTGAGGAACATTATTTAACGATGATATATTGTTATTAATATTACTAATATCCATTTTAATCCTCCTTTTACTATATTCCATATTATACACAAAAATTTATAAAATTAATTTATTTTGTTAATAATAACTTCAAAAACATATAATTATTTTAATTAATCTTTGCTGTTTCAAACTCTAATTTATTTTATTATATAGAATAAAATTGTATATTTGTAATGAAATTAAAGTATTTTTATCGATTATTTTTACTATAAACTACTATTAATAATAGTTTATATATAATATCTAATTAATTTATGATAGGGAGAAAAAATGAGAATAACTGGCGCAAAAATGGTTGTTGAATCATTAAAAGAAGAAGGGGTAGAAGTAGTATTCGGTTACCCTGGTGGCGCTATTATGAATGTCTATGATGAAATTTATAAACAGAGTTTTTTTCAACACATATTAACAAGACATGAACAAGCAGCAATTCATGCTGCTGAAGGATATGCTAAGTCTACGGGTAAGATTGGTGTTGCAATTGTAACTTCTGGACCAGGGTTTACTAATGCAGTTACAGGATTAGCAGATGCATATATGGATTCTATTCCTTTAGTTGTTATTTCAGGACAAGTTCCTACAACAATTATTGGTACTGATGGCTTCCAAGAGATTGATGCAGTTGGTATTTCTAGACCTTGTACAAAGCATAATTATTTAGTTAATAATATTAAAGATTTACCAAAAATTATTAAAGAGGCATTTTATATAGCAAATAGTGGAAGACCAGGACCCGTACATATAGATATTCCAAAAGATATCACAGCAGAAGTTGCAGAATTTTTCTATCCAAAAGAAGTAAATATCCCTACTTATAAACCTACTATTAAATACAATAAAAGACAGCTTAAAAAAGCAATGGGAGCTATTTCAAAGGCTAAGAAACCATTACTTTATGTAGGTGGTGGAGCAATTTTATCTAATTGTGCTTATAAGATTAGAGAGTTTGCAGAAAAAACCAATATTCCAGTAGTTGAAACACTTATGGCAAGAGGTGTAATGGGACATGAACATGAACTATTAATTGGTATGTTAGGAATGCATGGAGAGTTTGCAGCAAATATGGCTGCTTATGATACGGATTGTATTATTTCTCTTGGTGCAAGATTTGATGATAGGGTAACGGGTAGATTAGATGAATTTGCTAAAAAAGCAACAGTGATTCATGTTGATATTGATCCAGCATCAATTGCAAAACTTGTTGATACGAACTGTCCAATTGTTGGAGACTTAAAAGTTACTGTTGAAGGAATGATTGATGCAATTAATGATTTTGAATTTAATGATTATACAAATTGGGTATCATTATTAAAAGAGTATAAAATTAAAGAACCACTAAGATTTAATGATTCAGATGCAACAATTAAACCACAATGGGTTATCCAAAGAGTTGGTGAACTAGTAGGTGATAATGCAATTATTTCAACAGATGTTGGTCAACATCAAATGTGGACTGCACAATTTTATCCATTTTCATTTCCAAGACAGTTTAATACTTCAGGTGGATTAGGAACAATGGGATTTGGATTGCCAGGAGCTATGGGTGTTGCGAGAGGAAATAGAGATAAAATTTCTATTAACTTTACAGGAGATGGTTCAATTTTAATGAACATTCAAGAGTTAATGACATGCGTTGAATCAAATTTACCAGTAATTAATATTATTTTAAATAACAACTATTTAGGAATGGTAAGACAGTGGCAAACACTATTTTATGAAAATAGATTATCTGAAACTGATTTATCAATGCAACCAGATTTTAAAATGTTATCAGAATCTTTTGGAGGTATTGGATATAGAGTTTCAACTAAGAAAGAGTTTGATGAAGCATTACAAGATGCAATAGAAAAGAAAAAGCCAGCAATGATTGATGTTGTTGTTACGAGGGATGAAATCGTTTTACCGATGGTACCAAATGGACATGCCTTAAATGAAATGACACTTATAGGAGATAGCAATGAATAATTTCAACCACTATTATGATACTGAAACAACAAGACAGGTTATCTCTGTAATTGTGATTAATGAGCATAATGTATTATCAAGAATAGTTGGACTTTTTTCAGCTAGAGGTTATAATATTGACTCATTAACGGTTGCACCTATTTCAGGAAATGAATACTCTAGAATGACCATTGTTACAGTAGGAGATAAAAGAATTATTGATCAAATTGTAAAGCAATTAAATAAGCTTATTCCTGTATTAAAAGTTAATGAACATAAAAATGTAATAGAGAAAGAGACAGTTTTAATTAAAATACCAATTGATCAATCCTTAAGTGATATTGAGGTTATTGCAAGAGCATATAATGGTCATATTCAAAATGTTACTGAAGAAGCAATTGTTATTTCAGCAACTGATGAACCACATAGAATTGCAAATTTTTCAAATATAATGAATAAATTTAGACCACTTGAAGTAGTTAAAAGTGGTGTAGTAGCAATGGAAAGATAAGAGTGAACTCTTATTTTTTAATTAAGGATTTATTTTGATATTAAAAGAGATTGCACAAGCATTAGAGATTAACTGTAATAGTGAGATTAAAATCTTAGCTCTTAATACACTTATTGATTCAAATGAAAATGAACTAACTTTTTTAGAGAATAAAAAATATATTAATGATTTAGAAAAAACAAAAGCAGCAGCGGTATTGGTAAAAGAGGAGTTTGCTTCAAAAGTTCCAAAAGGAACTGTTGCATTAATTTGTGATGAACCTTATTTAAAACTGGCACATGCTTCAAAACTTTTTGCACCTCAAGAAGTTGAAGAGTTTGGTGAAGAGTGTATTGTTGGTAGAAATACAAAAATTATGAATAATGTATTTTTAGGTAAAAACTCTGTTATTGGTTCAAACTGTACTATTATGGCTGGTGCTTTTATTGGTGACAACGTAAAAATAGGTGATAACACAATTATATATCCAAATGTAACTATTTATAGAGATTGTGAAATTGGAAGTGATTGTATAATTCATGCTGGAACGGTTATTGGTAGTGATGGATTTGGTTTTGCACATACAAAAGAAGGTAGATATATTAAAATTTATCAAAATGGAAATGTAGTTATTGGAAATGATGTTGAAATTGGTTCAAACTGTTCTATTGATAGAGCTGTATTTAAATCAACTGTAATTAGTAATGGAGTAAGACTTGATAACCTTATTCATGTGGCACATAATTGTAAAATAGGGCAAGGATGTATATTAACAGGGCAAGTTGGTTTATCAGGTTCTACGACTTTACATGAATATGTAATAATGGGTGGGCAAAGTGCAACAGCTGGACATCTTGAAATTGCACCATTTACAACAATATCAGCACGTGGTGGAGTAACAAAAACCATTAGTGAACCCAAAAAACAGTGGGCAGGATTTCCTTTGTTTGAACATAGACAGTGGCTAAAACTTCAAAGTAGAATTGCAAAATTATTAAAATAAAGGTTTTAAGATAGCTAAAAAAATATTATCACTAATTTTTCTTTTCATTATTATTTATTTTGAGTATTCTACATTTGTTACAGATAGGACAAGTGTAGGTCAAGTTGGTGCACAATTTGCAAGCTTTTCCCATAAATACTTTGGTCTTTTATCTTATGGATATTTATTATTATTTTTATATCCATTATATATTATTAGTTTTAAAGACAATATTGATTGGAAAAGTTTAAGTGTAAAAGTATCAGCCGTTTTATTGTTATTAGTTTCTTTACTTATCTTTCAATCATTAATTGTTGAAAAAGGTATTTATAGTGGTAATATTGGAAATTTTATAATTGATTCAATGTTCCCTTTTATCGGACTTGCTGGACTTTGGATGTTTGTTATTATCGCTTTATTAATCTCTTCATTAATTCTTTTTGAAGATAGTGATATAAATATTGATATGAAAAAAATTGTTCCAAAAATTAAAAAACCTGAGTTTGCAACTAAACCAAATATAATTGAAAATAAAAGAAAACCTAAAAGAGAAAAAAGAGTATTTGAGGAGAGGGTATCTATCAAAGAAGATGGTAATATAACAGAAATAGTAATTGAAGAACCTGAAGAATCAATAGCAAATATAAAAGTTGATGATTTAAATATTATTAATTTAGATCAAATTGAAGAACTTAAAAGAGAGAATATTCAAGATATTGATTTAGAGAATAGTATTGAAAATATGGTTCAAGAAGCAATTCTTGAAGAGGGGAATTCATCTCATGGTATTATTGTTGAGGAGCTTGAAGAGAATAAAAAACTTCAAGATGAAATTGAATTAGGAAAAATGGAAAAACCAAAAGATTTTGAATTACCTTCAACTAAATATTTCCAAGAAGCACCAAAAGATAAAAAATCAAAAGTTTCAGAAGCACAAATTGATAAAAAAATTGCTGATTTATTAGAAAAACTTTTAATGTTTAAAATTGAAGGTGATGTTGTTAGGACTTATACGGGACCTGTTGTTACTACCTTTGAATTTAAACCTGCACCAAATGTTAAGGTTTCTAAAATTTTAAATCTTCAAGATGATTTAGCGATGGCTTTAAAGGCTCAAACAATTAGAATTCAAGCCCCAATTCCAGGTAAAGATGTTGTTGGAATTGAAGTACCTAATGATGATATGCAAACAATATATATAAGGGAACTTTTAGAGAGTGAAATTTTTCAAAATGCAAAATCTTCTTTAACAATGGTTTTAGGAAAGGATATTGTAGGAAAACCTTTTGTTACAGATTTGAAAAAACTTCCGCATTTATTAATTGCTGGAACAACAGGTTCTGGAAAGTCTGTTGGTATAAATGCAATGATTTTATCCCTTTTATATAAAAATTCACCAGATAATCTACGGCTTGTAATGATTGATCCTAAGATGCTTGAGTTTTCAATGTATAATGATATTCCACATCTTTTAACTCCTGTAATTACAAAACCAATTGATGCAATTAATGCTTTATCTAACATGGTTGGTGAAATGGAGAGACGTTATACATTAATGTCACAAACAAAAACAAAGAATATTGAATCTTATAATGAAAAGGCAAAAAAAGAAGGCTTTGAAAAGATTCCTTATATTGTTGTTGTTATTGATGAGTTAGCAGATTTAATGATGACAAGTGGTAAAGATGTAGAACTTTCAATTGCAAGACTTGCACAAATGGCGAGAGCTTCTGGTATACATTTAATTGTTGCTACACAAAGACCATCTGTTGATGTTGTAACAGGACTTATTAAAGCAAACTTACCAAGTAGATTATCTTATAAAGTAGGTCAAAAAGTTGATTCAAAAATCATCTTAGATTCATTAGGTGCAGAATCTTTAGTTGGACGTGGAGATATGTTATTTACACCTCCTGGTACTTCTGGTCTTGTAAGAATTCATGCTCCTTGGTCTAAAGAGATTGAAATAGAAGCAGTAGTTGAATTTTTAAAGTATCAAAAAGAAGTAGAATATGATATGAATTTTGTAAAAGATAGAGGTACTTCTAGTAATGGAAGTAATTCTGATTCATATGATATGGGTGAGCTTGATGAACTTTATGAAGATGCAAAAGAAGTTGTATTAATAGATAAAAAAACTTCTATTTCATATATTCAAAGAAAACTTAGAATTGGTTATAACAGAGCAGCAACAATTGTTGAACAGCTAGAACAAACAGGTGTATTATCAGAAGTAAATGCAAAAGGTAATAGAGAAATTTTAATTTAATCATTTTATATGCTTCTTTTAATGAAGATATGATAAAATATAATAATTATATATAGCAAAGGAGTATGTTATGAATACAAGTATTGTAGGAAGACACATAGAATTAACTGAACCAATTAAAGATTATGTTAATAGTTCAATCGAGATTTTTAAAAAATATAATTTAGATATTATATCTGTAAATGCAATTATCTCACAAGAAGAAAAAAATGGAAGGAAGGCTTTTACATTTGAATTTACTTTAAATATTGCACATTTAGATACAGTTGTTGTAAAACAAAAAGATAAAGACTTATACGCAGCTATTGATATTGCAGTAGATAGAGTATCAAAAGTTTTAAGAAGACATCATGATAAAATAACTGGTCATAAAGCAACTAAGTTAACTGAAGTTGTTTCTCAAGAGATTGAAGATCAAATTGCAAACGAATTAGAAAAGCTTGATAATGAAATCTTCCCTGTAAGACTTACTTCTTATAAACCAATGGATATTGAAGAGGCATTATTAGAGTTAAAATCTTCTGATGCACAATTTAAAGTTTTCTATGATAAAGATGATAATATGAGAGTACTTTATAAATCTTCTGTTGATGAAAAATTTGGATTATACTAAGAGTATATAATGGAATATGTAAAGGTATTAGCAAAATGCTAATACCTTTTTTTAATTTTAAAGGAAATTAAACTTTTATGAATACTGAACTCAAAAGAATTGCCCTTATAGGTCAACCAAATGTTGGAAAATCATCACTTTTTAATAGAATTGCTAAAAAAAGAATTGCAATTGTTTCTGATATGGCAGGAACAACAAGAGATATAAGAAGACATGAGGTTGAAATATTAGATAGAGATGCATTAATGCTTGATACAGGTGGTGTTGATGAAACTAATGATGAAATTTTTACTAATGTAAAAAGGAAAGCAATTGAGACAGCAAAAGAGGCTGATATAATACTTTTTATGGTTGATGGCAAAAAGATACCAGATGATAAAGATAAAGAACTATTTTATGAGCTTCAAGCTTTAGGTAAAAAATTAGCATTAGTTGTAAATAAAATTGATAATGATAAACAAAGAGATGAGAGACTTTGGTCTTTCTATGAGTTTGGAATTGATGAAGATAATCTTTTTGGGATTTCTGTTTCTCATAATAGAGGAACAAAATCTCTTTTTGAGTGGATTTGGGCTCAACTTCCTCCAAGAAAAGAAGAACCAGAGTTAATTATCCAAGAGGATAATGATGACTTCTTAGAGGATTTTCTTAATCCAGTAGAGGATATAAATGAATCAGTTGAGCTTGATGATGGTGAAATTAGAGTTGCAATTATAGGAAGGGTAAATGTTGGTAAATCATCTATTTTAAATGCACTAGTTGGAGAAGAAAGATCTGTAGTTTCTTCAATTGCAGGTACGACAATTGACCCTGTTGATGAATCATTTGAATATAAAGATAAAAATATTACCTTTGTTGATACAGCTGGACTTAGAAGACGAGGTAAAATTGAAGGTATAGAAAAATTTGCTTTAATGAGAACAAAAGAGATGTTAGAAAAAGCAAATTTAGCATTAGTAATTTTAGATGCTTCAAGAGAGCTTGTTGATTTAGATGAAAAAATTGCAGGACTCGTTGATGAATATGGTTTGGGTACTATTATTGTTTTGAATAAATGGGATGAAAATAGGGAAGATTTTAAAGATTTAGAAGAGAGAATAAGAAGTAAATTTAAGTTTCTTTATTATGCTCCAATTATCGCTGTTTCTGCAAAGACTGGAAGAAGTATTGATAGATTAAAAGATAAGATTGTTGAAATTTATGATAATTATGCAAGAAGAGTTCCAACTTCTGAATTAAATAAAGTGATTGAAAAAGCAATAATGCGACATGCACTTCCTAGTCCTGCTGGAAACTATTTAAGAATATACTATTCAACACAGTTTGAGATTAAACCTCCAAGAATTGCACTAATTATGAATAAGCCAAGGCTATTACACTTTTCATATAAAAGATATTTAATTAATTTTTTAAGAGATAATATAAACTTTGAAGGTACACCAATTCATATTATTGCAAGAAAAAAAGGACAAAGAGAGATCGATGAGGACGAATTGGAGGATTTCTAATTAAAGGGGGAGAAAATCCTTGATTAAATTTAATACTTTAAAAAATGATGTTTTTGGTGGAGTAACAGCTGCTGTTGTTGCTTTACCTTTAGCTTTAGCTTTTGGTGTTGCAAGTGGGGCGGGTGCAACAGCTGGTCTTTATGGAGCAATTATTTTAGGTTTTTTTGCTTCATTATTTGGAGGAACTCCTACACAAATTTCTGGTCCTACTGGACCAATGACGGTTGTTACTGCAACTGCTATTGTTACATTTCAAAATGATTTTCAATCAGTTCTTACAGTAATTTTTTTAGCTGGTTTAATTCAAATCTCTTTTGCTTTTCTAAAAATAGGAAAATGGGTTAAATATATACCATATCCTGTAATTTCTGGTTTTATGAGTGGAATAGGGATTATTATTATAATATTACAAATTAACCCCTTTTTAGGAGTTGATTCTTTTGGTTCGGTAATTCAAACAATTGTTGAAATACCAAATACTTTGCATCATGCTGATGATGAGTCTTTGATTTTGGCTTATATAACATTAGGAATTATGTTTATGACCCCAAGATTTATTTCCAAATATGTGCCTGCTGCACTTATTGCACTAGTATTTGTTACTTATTTTACTTTTTATATGGACTTCAATGTAAAAACAATAGGTGAAATACCAACTGCATTTCCACAATTTGTCTTACCTTTTTCATTTGATATTTTGCAAGTTAGCTCTATTATAACCTTATCAATAACTTTAGCACTTTTAGGTTCAATAGATACGCTTTTAACCTCTTTGGTTGCAGATAATATGACAAAAACAAAACATCAACCAAATAAAGAATTATTTTCACAAGGAATAGGTAATACTATATGCTCTTTTTTTGGAGCGATTCCTGGAGCAGGGGCAACTATGCGAACAGTTATAAATATAAAAAGTGGAGGAACTACAAGAGTTTCAGGAATAGTTCATTCAATAACACTTTTGATAATAGTATTATTTCTTGCACCTTTAGCATCAAAAATTCCTTTATCTGTACTCTCTGGTATTCTTATAAAAGTAGGTTTTGATATTTTAGATTATAAGTTTTTAAATATGATTAACAATGTATCTAGACAAGATTTATTGATTATGATTACAGTATTTTTATTAACGGTTTTTGTTGATTTAATTATGGCAGTTGGTGCTGGTATTACCTTTGCTTCAATTTTAGCAATTTATAGAATCTCAAAAAGTACAAGAATACAAACATCTCATGCTAAAAAAGATTCTAGTTTTGATATAGATGTTGATAATAAAGAGATTGAGATTATAAAAATAGATGGAACTTTATTTTTTGGTACAGCAACAATTCTTGATAGAAAAATAGATAAAATAAAATCTAAAACAAAATATGTGATTTTAGATTGTTTAAAAGTTAACTTCCTAGATATATCTGCTATATTCATGATTGAAGAGATAATCAATAGATTAAAACAGCAAAAAGTTGAAGTAACACTTTTATTAAAATATGCTCATAAAAGAAGGGTTTTAGTTGTTGATTCAAATAAGATTTTTGAAAATACAAATATTTTTAATAATATAGATACCGCTGTTAATAATATTCAAAAAGTTAAGTATGAGGAACAAAAAATAGATGAGTAAAATTTATTTATTAAATAATTCAAAGTTTAATGGTGCAGAAAACTTAGAAGTTTTTAGAATTGAATATATTCAAAATGATATATCACTTAAAAATTATGATGCTTTAATATTTACTTCAAAGAATGCAGTTTACTCTTTAAATAGTTTTAATAAAGATTGGAAAGAAATATCATCTTATGCAATTGCTCCTCAAACAGCAAAAATTATAGAAGAAGAGGGTGGTAAGGTAGAATTTATTGGTACAAGTGGACATGCAAATGAGTTTGCAAATGAGTTAATAAAAGATTTAAAAAATAAAAAAGTACTTTATGTTCGAGCATTAAAAGTTGTATCTAATTTATCAAAAATTCTTAAAAAGAAGGGAATAGAAGTAGATGAGATTATCACTTACAAAACAGTTTGTAATAATGATTTAGATAGAAAACTTGAAGAGGGATCTAAAATAATATTTACTTCTCCTTCAAGTGTAAAGTGTTTTTTTAAAAACTACTCATGGAATGATAGTTTTATGGCAATTGCAATAGGGCAAACTACGGCGAATTATCTTCCTAAAAGTATCAATTTTAAAATTTCTTCTGAAACTTCCATTGAAGAGTGCATAAAACTAGCACAAAATCTTAAGTTTTAATGTATACTTTAATTATTATTGGATAAAATTAATACATCTAAGTAGTTCGGGATTTCCATTGTTGAGGGTCCGATACTATATTAGTGTGGGTAATGTAACTCATGTGGTGTGTAGCGTTTGCCTTTGGTATTTCTGCTCCTAAAGTATGATTCTTACCCCTATCGTTGGCTTTTGTGGGCCATTTTAATGGTTAACGGCTGCTTGGATGTTTTATTTTATTACTCATAATTTAAGGAAAATCTAGTGAACATTTTAATTCTTGGTAGTGGTGGAAGAGAATACTCTATAGGCTTAGCTATATCTAAAGAAGAAAAAAATCATAATTTATATTTTATGCCAGGAAATGGTGCTACTGACAATTTAGGGCTTAATATCAATATTAAAGATTATAATGAATTAGCATCTTGGGCAAAACAAAACGCAATTGATTTAACTATTGTTGGACCAGAAGCTCCACTTGTAGATGGTGTTGTTGATATTTTTAAAGAAGAAGGCTTAACAATTTTTGGACCAACTAAAGCTGCTGCACAGCTAGAAGGCTCAAAAGTTTATATGAAAAATATTTTAAAAAAATATAATATACCAACAGCAACGTTTATTGAAACTACAAATGAAAAAGAAGCGCACGATTTTATTGATACCATGTCAGAACCAATTGTTGTTAAAGCAGATGGTTTATGTGCAGGTAAAGGTGTAATTATTGCTCAAAGTAAAGATGAAGCAAAAAAAGCAGCTTCTGATATGTTATCAGGAGACTCTTTTGGTGATGCGGGAACTTCAATTGTAGTTGAAGAGTTTTTGGATGGCTATGAATTATCTATTTTTGCTATTTGTGATGGAGAAAACTATAAAGTATTACCAGCAGCTCAAGATCATAAAAGAGTAGGGGATGGTGATACTGGACCTAATACAGGTGGTATGGGTGCATATGCTCCAACTCCACTTGTAAATGAAGATATTTATAAAAAAGTTGAACAAAGGGTTATTGAACCTACATTAAGAGGTATGCAGCAAGAGGGTGCTCCTTTTGAAGGTGTATTATTTATTGGTGTAATGGTAGTAAATGGCGAGCCAATTATTTTAGAATATAATGTGAGATTTGGAGATCCTGAGTGTGAAATTTTAATGCCTTTACTTGAAACTCCTCCATCTGAACTATTTTATAAAGGAGCTACAAAGCAACTTGATAAATTAGATATTAAAATTAAAAATCAATATGCAGTAGCAGTTGTTATGGCAAGTGCAAATTATCCATATGGTTCAAGTGAACCTGCAGAAATTATTATTGATAAGATTGTTGATGAAGATATTTTAAATAATACCCATATCTCTTATGCTGGTGTATCTAAAGAAAATGGTAAATTATTGGCTACTGGTGGTAGAGTTCTGCTTTGTATAGGTTTCGCAGAAACAATTAAAGAAGCAAGAGATAGAGCATATGCACTTTGTGGACAAGTTCATTTTGCTGGTAAAAAGTGCAGAACAGATATTGCATACCAAGCATTAAAATAGGCAAAACTATATAGATGAATAATCAAAATTTAAAATTAGCAACAATCATTAGACGTTTTTTTGCTTTTCTTCTTGATGAGATTTTACTTACTATTCTAATATATTTAGTATTTTGGGACTCTTTAATCTCAAGTGCTTCAAATACTGAGAATTTTGTAACAGTTATAAAAGATCTTGTAGTTCCTATTTTAATAATTAAATTTATATATCAAACTTTTTTTATTTGGTATTATGGAGCGACAATAGGTAAAATTATCTTAAAACTAAAGGTTATTGATTATAACCATTTTGGAAGAGTATCTTTTTCAAATGCTGTTATTAGATCATTAGGAAGAGTTATAAGTGAATACTTTGTTTATATTGGTTTTATTGTAGCACTATTAACAGAGGGAAGACAAACTTTCCATGATAAAATAGGAAGGACTTTAGTCGTAGATGTTTAAGAAATTCTTTGTAACAGCTTTTTTAATTGTTTCTTTACATGCTCAATCAGAGAAATTTCAAGTAATTGCAAATAAAGTTGATACAAAAAATGATATTTTAATTGCAACAGGAAATGTTGTAATTTTTTCACCCACATATTATATCACTGCTCAGAAGATTATTTATAATAAAAATAAAAAAACTTTTGAACTTTTTGATGATGTAGTTATTCTTAAAAACAATAATGTTCAAACACAAAGTGATTATGCCTTTTTAGATGTAAATAGTGATAGTTTATATCAAAAACCTAGTATGTTTTTTGAACAATCAAATGCTATTTGGATTAATTCAAAAGATTCTCAAAAAAAAGCTGATACTATCTTTTTAGAACAATCAATTATATCAAGTTGTGATTGTGTTGATCCTGAT
This sequence comes from uncultured Arcobacter sp., assembly GCA_964480765.1. Classification (GTDB taxonomy): domain Bacteria; phylum Campylobacterota; class Campylobacteria; order Campylobacterales; family Arcobacteraceae; genus Halarcobacter. The sequence goes on from CAYZST010000016.1 coordinate 53,455, forward strand.
TGGAGTATTAGAGTTGGTGAAGCTGATTATAATACTAAAGATAAATGGATAAACACTTATCATACAAGATTATACATAAAAGATATACCTGTATTGTATACTCCATATTTAGGATTTTCAACTGATAAAACAAGAAGAACAGGTCTTCTTGTTCCTACTTTAGGATATTCAAAAAGAGAAGGAGCCTTATATTCTCAACCAATATTTATTGCACCAGCACCAAATTATGATTTTGAATTAATACCTCAATATATGTCAAGAAGAGGTTCAGGTGTGTATGCTTATTATAGATATGCAGATTCGATTGATTCAATGTTGAGAATTTCTACTGGATATTTTAAAGAACAAAAAGATTATCAATTAGAAAACGAATTGAGAAATGATAAACATTATGGTTTTGATATTAACTATGAAAAATTTAATTTATTTACAGGAAAAAGAAAAAATGTTACAGATGGTTTATATATTGATATAAACTATTTAAATGATATTGAATATAAAACTTTAGAAAATGATAAATATAAAGATAATGCTGAAAATAAAATAGAATCAAAAATAAACTATGTTTTCACTACTCATGATTACTATTTAGGTTCATATTTTAGATATTATATTGATACTACAAAAGAGTCAAACTCTGATACCCTTCAAGAGTTACCAAAACTTCAAGCACATAGTTATAGTAGACCTATATTTTTTGATAAACTTTTATATTCTACGGATGTTAAATATACAAATAATACAAGAAATGATGGCTTAACAGTAAATCAATATGAAGTTAATATCCCAGTTTCATACTCTTTCTCTTTATTTGATGATTATTTAAAGTTGACTGCAAGACAAGAGCTTATTTTTAATAAACTTAATTATGGAAATTTTGATGTTAATTTCAAAGATGGAACATATAGCGAAACTAATACTGTAATTAGTCTTGATACTGATTTAGTTAAACCTTATGATAACTATATTCATACAATTAACTTTGGAGTTGATTACACTCATAATAAAGAGTTAGAAGAGCAAGGAGATTTATATAAAATATCTAATGATAGTGACTATTTATCTCCTTTCCCTGTAACTAAAAGTTATGACTTAATAAAATTTGAATCTAATCAATCTTTATATTCAAATTTATATAAAAGTTTAATTTTTAACCATAAACTAAATCAAACTATAATTAGTAATGCAAATGATAATTTTGAGTTTCAAAATCTTGAAAATGAAATACTTTATAATTATATTTTGGGAGCAGTAAAAAATAGAATGGTTTATAATTTTCAAGACAACAAGTTAATAGAAAGTTCTTCATCTTTTAATTTAACTTATGATAATTTTTATATGAGATTTGGACATTATATATCTAAAGATACTCCTCATTCTGGAAAAGAAGAATTAGAATCTTATCAACTTGAAGCAAGATATAAGTTTAGTGATGACTACTTATTAGGTTATTATGAAAACTATAACATTGAACAAGATATAAGAACAAGACAAGCCCTTACTTTAACAATTAATGATATGTGTTGGAATTTAGATATTACATATGAAAAAGAGATTGAACCAGCATCAACAGTTGATGGGGTACCAATTAAACAAGATATTATTTATATTCAATTATTATTAAAAAATCTTGGTGGAATTATTCAAGAGTATGAGGTAAATAAAAAATAATGACACCTGATAAAATTTATTTTAAAAATAGAGAAGTAGCTGCGTATATATTAATGGATGTTTTACCAATTGATAATATGAAGTTAGAAGAGTGGATAGTAATTGCAACTTCTTATGGTGGTTATCCTATTGCAAAAATGATTGCAAAAGAGTTAGAAGCTGAACCTGAAATTATGTTTTCAAGAAAAATTTTTTCTCCAAATAATGAAGAGTGTGAAATTGCAATTGTTACAGAAAGTGAAGAGGTAGTAATTCATGAAGAATTAGTAAAAGCATTTGATATTAGTTTAGACTTCGTTTTCTCTAAATCTAGATATATTTTTGAAAATGAACTCTCTTCAAGTGTCAATAAGTTTAGAAGAGGTGGTAAGTTAGACAATCTTAAAGATAAGAATGTATTACTAATTGATGAAGGTTTAAATACAAGCTTAACAATGATGGCGTGTATTAAAACTTCAATTCATTTAGGAGCAAAATCTGTTTCAGTTGCAACTCCTATATTGCCAACAGCAAGTATTAGTACTATTGAATCAATAGCTGATGATTTATATTATGTTAAAAGTTTAGATCATTTTATTGATATTAGTTTTTATTATGATAAATTAGAAGAGATAACTTACGAAGAAATTAAAAAGGATAAAGGATAAAATTTATGTCAACAGTATGTGAATTTGAATTAAATGGAAAACGAGAAATATTTGAGTTTGGTAAGGTTGCCAAACAAGCTAATGGTTCAGTATTAGCAAAATTAGGAGATGCCGTTGTTTTAGCAACAGTTGTAAGTGAATTTGATAATCCTGTTGAAGAAGACTTTACTCCTCTAACTGTTCAATATGTAGAAAAAACTTATGCATCAGCAAAACTTCCTGGTGGATTTATTAAAAGAGAAGCAAAGCCTAGTGAGTTTGAAACTTTAACATCAAGAGTTATTGATAGAAGTTTAAGACCATTATTTCCAAAAGGTTATGTTTATCCAACAACAATAACAGTTATGGTTTTAAGTGCAGATAAAGAGGTGGATCTACAAGCATTAGGATTAAATGCAGCAAGTGCAGCTTTATATACTTCAGATTTACCTATTAAAAAGTCAGTTGCAGGTGTTAGAATTGGTAGAATTGGTAGTGAGTATATAGTTAATCCAACAACTGCACAAATGCAAGAATCAACATTAGATCTTTATGTTGCAGGTTCAAAAGAAGAACTTCTAATGATTGAAATGAAAGCTATATCTTCAGAGGAGATGATTGAAGTTGATATTGAAGCATTTTCAAAATTGCATAAAACTAATGAAATGAATGAATCTGAATTAGTTGAAGCAATAGGTGTAGCACAAAATGTACTAAAAGAGGCTAATGAAACTTATGAAAAAGGTTTTGAAACAGTATGTAAGAAAGAGAAAAATGTAGAATTAGTTGAGTTTACAATTGATAAAGAAATTATAAAACATGTAAGAGAGAACTATTTAGAAAATATAAAAGAAGCCTTACAAAAACTTGCAAAAAGCGAAAGGGCAACTGAGCTTAAAGATGTTACTAAACTAATTGTAGCTGATGAATATTGTTTAGAAAAAGAGATTGAATTTAACACAATTTATGAAGCTGTTTCTTTTGTAAAAAGAGAAGTTGTTAGAGATATGATTGTTAATGATAAGGTCAGAGCAGATGGAAGAGGTCTTAAAGATGTAAGACCTATTACAATTGAAACAAATATCTTACCATCAGCTCACTCTTCTTGTTTATTTACAAGAGGCGAAACACAAGCTTTAGTAGTTGGTACATTAGCTGGTCCTAAAGATGGACAAATGTATGAGGTTTTAACAGAAAAATCTATTTCAATGGAAAATTTTATGGTTCATTATAATTTTCCTGGATTTTCAGTTGGTGAAGCTAAACCAATGTTTGGAGTTGGAAGAAGAGAGTTAGGACATGGTAATCTTGCTAAAAAAGCACTAGAAGCAACGATTGATAAAGATTATGATGATACAGTAAGATTAGTTTCTGAAATTTTAGAATCAAATGGTTCTTCATCTATGGCAACTGTTTGTGGAGGTTCTTTAGCACTTAAAGCAGCAGGAGTTCCTCTATCAAACCTAGTTGCAGGGGTTGCAATGGGAATGGTAGTTGAGGATGATAATTATTCAATTCTTACAGATATTATGGGATTAGAAGACCATGATGGTGATATGGATTTTAAAGTTGCTGGAACAAAAGAGGGGATTACTGCACTACAAATGGATATTAAGCTTGGTGGAATTGAACTAATAGTTTTACAAGAAGCTCTTTTACAAGCAAAAGAGGCAAGAGAGCATATTTTAACTCTTATGGAAGAAGCAGTAACTGAAATTGTACCTAGTGAAGCATTACCTTTAGTTGAACAATTTGCAATTGATCCTTCTAGGATAATGGTAGTGATTGGAAAAGCAGGTGCAACTATTAAAGAGATTATAGAAAAGTTCTCAGTTTCAATCGATTTAGATAGAGATAGTGGAAATGTGAAAGTAAGTGGAGAAAACAAACAAAACGTACTTAATGCTTGTGAACATATTAAATCTATTTCAAATAATGCTCCATCAAGAAAAGATAGTAAAAAAAATGTAGATTTTGAAAAACTATATCAAATTGATGAAGTCCTTACTGGGAAAGTAGTGAGAATTGTAGATTTTGGTGCATTTGTTGAACTTCCTAAAGGTGGTGAAGGTTTACTTCATATCTCTAAACTATCTAAAGAAAGAGTTAAAAGAGTTGAAGATGTTTTAAAAATTGATGACAATGTTGAAATTAAAGTTCTAAAAGTTAAAAAAGACAGAATAGAATTAGCTTCAAACTCTATATAATACACCCTTCCTTTACATAATTGTAAGGGAAGAACTTATTTTATCTAAGCTTATATGTTGATAAATTTTTAATCCTATAATTTGTTGTTTTTTAAATAAAAAATTAATTTATTAAATAATAATTTGATTAAATATGAAAAAATTGCTACTAAAGAACAGAAAACTAATACTAAATTAATATTTTTTACGTTATTATGTTTAAAATAATATTTTTCGTAAGAAAAACAAGGGGTTTTTATGGCAAAGCTTTTGATTGTTGATGATTCTACAATGTTAAGGGATATGCTTAACTATGCACTAAATGAAGGTGGATATACAGATGTAGTTGAAGCAGTTGATGGTGTTGATGGATTGGAAAAAGCAAAATCTACTACATTTGATTTAATTATTACAGATGTAAATATGCCAAATATGGATGGATTAGCTTTAATTGGTGAATTAAGAAAACTTCCTACTTATGCAAGTAGACCTATTTTAGTTTTAACAACTGAAAGAAGTGATGAAATGAAAGCAAAAGGTAAAGCTGCTGGAGCAACTGGTTGGATTGTTAAACCATTTGTGCCTGAACAATTATTAAAAGCAGTTAACATTGTATTAAGTAGATAGATAATAAAGGTTTTAATATGTCTAGTTTTGATATTTCTAAATATAGGGAAATGTTTGTTGAGGAGGCTGAAGAGCTTTTTGAATCTGCAGACAATGTATTGTTAGAAGCTGAAAATAACGGTACATTAACTGATGAAGAGATGGGACAGCTCTTTAGAGATGTTCATACTCTTAAAGGAAGTGGTGCTTCAGTAGAACTTAATCTATTTGCTGAGTTTACTCATGATGTTGAAAATATGATGGATAAACTTAGAAATCATCAAATTGAATTTCAACCAGAAATGGCGGGAACTTTAATTGATGGTTTAGATGTTATGAAAGAGCTTCTGGAATTAGAAGTTGCTGAAGAGTTAACAAGAGAGACATTTGAAGAAATGACTTCTGAATTATTAATTGTTATTAGAGCTTATATAAATGGAGAAACTCCTCAAGTAGTTGAAACTACATCTCCTCCAATAGTAGAAGAAACAAAAGAAATAGAAGAAACAAAAGAAACTGTAACTTATACAACAAAAGATAATATTGGATTTTATGATGAATCAATTGAAGAGAGTAAGTATAACGTTTCATATGGTTTTTTCAACGATGATGAAATAGATAATGATGACGTTAAATATGGTTTCTATGATGAAGAATTAGATAAAAAAATTGATACTACACAAACACCCGTTATAGAAGAACATGATGATTTTGGTTTTTTTGATGATATGCCAGAGATAACGCCTGATGCTCAAATTGTTGCAAATAGTGAAGACCAAAAAGAGGAGATTCAAAAAATAGAAGAACCTTCTAAGACAGTTGAAACTCCAAAGTCTGAAGTGAACACCACATCAGCACCAAGTGCAGTTAAAAAAGCTCCTGAGAAAACAGAGAAAACTGAAAAAACAGAGAAAGAGAAAAAATCATCATCTTCTAATAATATTAGAGTAAATCTTGATAAAATTGACTTATTAATGAATAATGTTGGAGATCTAGTAATCACAAACGCTATGTTAACTCAATTTTCATCTTCAATAGAAGAGACAAAAACAAGAAACGCAGTATTAGAAAGATTAGAACTGTTAGAGAGACATATTAGAGATATGCAAGACTCTATTATGAGTATAAGAATGGTTCCTATGGAATCTATTTATTCTAAATTCCCTAAAGTTGTAAGAGATATATCTAGAAAACTTGGTAAAAAAGTTGAATTTAAACATTATGGTGATGGTGTTGAGATTGATAAAGCAATGATTGAGGGTCTAACAGATCCTTTAATGCATATTATTAGAAACTCTCTTGATCATGGACTTGAAACACCTGATATAAGAGTTTCAAATGGAAAAGATGAAATAGGTTCTATTACAATATCAGCAGAACAAGCAAATGGACAAATGATTATTACTATTGAAGATGATGGTAAAGGAATTGATGCAAATAGAGTTGCATTGAAGGCTTTAGAACAGGGTCAAATTGATGAAAACCAATATAATTCAATGAGTGACAATGAAAAAGCAATGTTAGTTTTTGGTGCAGGTGTTTCAACAGCAGAAAAAATTACAGATATCTCTGGAAGAGGTGTTGGAATGGATGTTGTAAAAACAAATATTCAAAAACTTGGTGGAGCTATTAAGCTTGATACTGAATTAGGTAAAGGAACTATAATTACTATTATGTTACCACTTACTCTTGCAATTTTAGATGGTCTTGATATTGCAGTTGGTGATCAAAAATATATTTTACCATTAAGTTCTATTGTTGAATCTCTTCAACCTACTTCTGAGATGATTAAGAAAATTGGTGATGGTTCACAAGATTTATTAATGTTACGAGAAGAGTTTATCCCTGTTGTAAGACTTCATCACTTATTTGGAGTAAAGGCTACTTTTAAAAATCTTGAAGATGGAATGCTAATAGTTGTTAAATCAGGAAATCAAAAAGTTGCTATTTCAATTGATGAGTTCTTAAATCAACATCAAGTAGTTGTAAAACCTTTAGATAAAAACTTTAGAAGTGTTGAAGGAATAGGTGCTGCAACAGTAAGGGGAGATGGAAGTATTGGTTTAATTCTAGATGTGTTAGGAATTATTAATGCGCAAATTAAAATAGAAAAAAATTTAGCGACAATACAAAGAGCTTCGTAAGTCAAATGTTAGATAATAATCAATTACATGAGAGAGTAAAGTCTATTCTTTATTCTTTGACAGGAATTACTCTTGCAGAGAATAAAGATGTTATGATTGCAAACAGATTGCATAAGTTAAAAAGAGATACAAAATATGATGGTGATCTTGAACATCTTTTAGATGTAATTGAAAAAGATGGATCTTATCAAGTAGAATTTATAAACTCTTTTACTACTAATAAAACTCATTTTTTTAGAGAAGATTTTCACTTTACAGATTTAAGAGACAGAGTTCTACCAGAGTTCGCAAAACAGAATAAAGCAATAAAAATGTATTGTTCGGCATCCTCTACTGGTGAAGAGCCTTATTCAATGGCAATGACAGTACTTGAAACAAATGAACATACTAGAAGTAAAATAAATGCAAGAATTATTGCAACTGATATTGATACAAATGTACTACAATATGCTGCAAATGGTGTATATAGATACTCTAAATCATCAAAAGAATTTCCAGATTGGATAAAACCTCAAAAATATTTTTTAAGAAGAGTAAAAAAGAGTTTAGAAAATGAAGAAATACTAATAAAAGTTAAACCTGAACTTCAAAAAATGTGTACTTTTCAAATAATGAATTTAAATGATACAACTTATCCTTTTCCAAAAGAGGAGTTTGATGTTATTTTTTGTAGAAATGTATTAATCTATTTTACTGCTGAAGATCAGAATAAAATATTAAAAAAACTTTTCGCTCATTTAAAAATGGGAGGTACTTTATATTTAGGACATTCAGAAAATCCCCATGATTTGCTTAATTATGTTGATAGAATAGGGCAAAATATATTTATTAAAGTAAAGGAATTACCTTGATTGTAATTGGACATAAAGATGGAAGTATAGAAAAAGCATCTATTTCAAGGTTTACTCAAAAAACAAAGGGTTATAATACTCATACAATAATTGGTGGAGAATTTGCAGTAGGAAAAGATAGCGATAATATAGCTTTTAAAACACTTTTAGGTTCATGTGTTGCAATTATGTTTTATGATAAAATAACAAAAGTTAAAGGTATGAATCATTTTTTATTACCTACAACAAATAGCACTAATGAAGATATGAAATATGGCCTTTATTCTGTTGAAGCCATGTTAAACGAAATGTATAAATTAGGATGTAATAAACAAAATATGACAGCAAAAATATCAGGTGGTGCAGATATTATGCAGTTAAATGTTTCTTCAAATACAATTGGGCATAGAAATGTAGAGTTTGCAAAAGATTTTTGTAAATCAGAAGGTTTTAAGCTTATAAGCGAACATACAAGGGGAGAACATGGTAGGCTTATTCTCTTAGCAGATTCATTTCAAACATTCATTAAAGTTACTCAAAAAAGTGAAACAGACAATAAAATTCTTAATGAAGAAAAAGCTCTTCAAACAGAAATTACAAAAGCACCAGTTATTAAAGAGTATGTTGGTGCAGTGGATTTATTTGGTGTTGAGACTCCAAAATCTGGAGCAGAAATGGAAATTGAATTATTTTAGTAATTAGTGAGAAAAGATGTATACAGTTTTAGTAATTGATGACTCTCCATCTATGAGAAGAATCATAAAAGATATGATTAATCAAATTGATGAATTTGAAGTAGTAGCTGAAGCTATTGATGCATATGATGCAAGAGAAAAAATAAAAGAGTATGAACCAGATTTAGTAACAATTGACATAAATATGCCAAAAATGAATGGTGTAGTATTTTTAAGAAACCTTATGCGTTTACATCCTATGCCTGCTGTTGTTATTTCAGGTGAGGGTGTTAGAGGAAATGATATTTTTGATGATGGAGCAGTAGGTTTTGTTGAGAAACCAGGAAATGGTGAATCAATGACTTCTTTTGCTGAAAGAATAAAAGAAAATTTATTAAACCTTACTTTCTTATTAAAAAGATATACTCTAAAAAAGCCGAAACCACTTAAAAATGTAGTTTCAAAAAAAGCACATGAAGTTGATAGAAAAGTACACCCAGATGAAGTTATCCCATTGAATCCTGCAAGATTGCCTGGTAGAAAAATCATTGCAATAGGTTCATCAACAGGTGGTATTGAATCACTATTAAAGGTCTTTAGAAATTTAACAAACGATCTTCCTCCTATTGTTATAACACAACATATACCTTATGGTTTTTCAAAATCATTTGCAGATAGATTAAATGATAATTCATCTTTAACTGTACATGAAGCTACAGATGGGATGATATTGGAAAATGGACATGCTTATTTGGCTCCTGGAAATATGCATCTTACAATAGAAAGAGCTGCCAATGGACAATATAAAACAAAACTTTTAGATACATTTAAAGTTAGTCATCATAAACCAAGTGTTGATGTACTTTTTAGATCTATAAATAATAGTGCAGGTCCTGGTGCAATGGCTATTATGATGACTGGAATGGGTGATGACGGTAGTATTGCAATGAAAGAGATATATGATAATGGAGCTTATACAATTGCACAAAATGAAGCTTCATGTATAGTATTTGGAATGCCAGCAAAAGCAATTCAAGCAGGGGCAGTAAAAGATGTAGTTCATTTGGATGAAATCGCAGAATATATCAAAGATTTTGCAAAGAATAGAAGAAAGTAATCTTCTTCTATTATATAGCCATTAGTTTGAAAATTATAGTTTTCAATACAAAAATTAATATTTGTTTTGATATACTCCAAAT
>CAYZST010000017.1:0-48852 GCA_964480765.1 uncultured Arcobacter sp.
TTATTGCTTTTGTAATTCATCTATTATTTTTATTAGATAATTCGCTGAAGTTTTTGCAGATGATTTTAGGAATTCATCAAAATCAAATCCTGCATCCATATTAGCAGTATCTGAAATTGCTCTTAATATAAAGAAAGGAACATTTAAAACATCACATACAACTGCAACACTCGCTCCTTCCATTTCTAATGCATCTGCACTAAATGTAGTTTCAATAAACTCTTTTCTTTGTTCAGAGTGAACAAATTGATCTCCAGTTGCTATTGTTCCTTCTAAAACTTTAAGGTTATTCTCACTTGCAACTTTTTTTGCAACTTCCCTTAACTCTTTTGATGTTTCAACAAAAACTTTACCACCAGGAACAAAACCATATGGATGTCCAAATGCAGTAATATCTAAATCATGCTGACATAATTTATCTGCAATAATTAAATCTCCAATTTTTAGATTTGGATTAATTCCACCTGCAACACCTGAAAATAATAAAGTATCACAAGCAAATTTTTCAATCATTACAGTTGCAGTTAAAGATGCAAAGACTTTTCCTATTTTTGAATATGCAATAACTATCTCTAATCCATTATAGTTCACTTCATAATATTTATTGTCTGCAAACTCACTAACTTTTATATTTTCAAAATGTGCTAATAGAGGTTCGATTTCTTCTTGCATTGCTCCCATAATTGCTAATTTTTTCATATATTTTCCTTTTTTTATTATATACCTGAAAGATTAAAGAAAAAGTAATTAGCTATTTAGCTCTTCAATTACTTTTTCTAATGTAGCCATATCAGAAACATTTACAGTTGGAGTATCTTTACAAATCTTTCTATTTAAACCTTTTAATACAGCACCATTTCCAAACTCAATTAATAAGTCAACTTTATTTGCATTAGCTGCAACAGATTGTTTATATTTAACAGGCTTTGTTAGTTGAGAAGCTAATAATTCAATTGCTTCATCTTTCGTAGAGTATACTTCTGCTGTAACATTTGAAATTACAGGAAGAAATTCATCATTTAAAAACTCTTCCAAATAAGGTTTTAAGTTTTCAACTGCTGATGTTAAGAGTTCACAATGCGATGCGACTGACATATCTAAAACAATAGCTCTTTTTGCACCTGCTTCTTTAAATGTATCAACTAATGCTTCTAAATCAGTTTTAATACCTGCAAGTACTAATTGTCCATCCATATTATAGTTTGCTGGCCATACATGTTTTCCTAAATCTCTTTGCTCTTGACAAATTTTTTCAACTATTTCATCATCTAATCCAACTAAAGCCATCATTCCTGCACCACCACCAGCACAAGCTTCTTTCATAAATAGTCCTCTTCTATGAACTAGTTCAATAGCATCTACATAATCTAATGCACCCGCAGCAACTAAAGCTGAAAATTCTCCTAAGGAGTGTCCCAATAAAAATTCTGGTTGAATTTCTAATTTATCTTTAAAAAGTGCATTTGCAATAGAACTAACTAAAAGAATTGCTGGCTGAGTATACTGCGTTTGTCCTATTTTATCATTTTCTTCAAAAAGCAGTTGTTTAAAATTGATATTTAATCTTTCAGATGCTTTTGCAATCATCTCTTTAGCGATATCGCTATTTTCAAAAAAATCTTTACCCATTCCAATAGATTGACTTCCTTGTCCTGGAAAAATAAAAGCTACTTTTTTCATATTAATTACCTTTTCATTTTTGGTTTAAAAATTGAGCAATATTATACTTAATTTTTTTAATCAACCAAATAAAAAGCCCAAGAGAAATCTACTCTTGGGCTTTTTATTGTTTTGTTTATTATGGTTAAATGTAGTATTTAATCTATAAAATATTTTCGCACCCTGCGAACTAGTGACTACAACCACAACCACCATGAGATTGTGCTTGTCCCTGATTACTGCCACCACCACAGCATCCGCCACCCATTGCAGCCATTCCGCCAACTACTCCAGTTTGAAGCTCTTCTTCAGTTGCATCTCTTAATGAAAGAATTGTAACTGAAAACATTAAAGTTCTACCAGCCATTGGATGATTATAATCAATCGTTACTTCCTCATCACTAAATGATTTAACAGTAACTTGAACAGTTTCACCTTGCTGACCACTTCCATAAAGAGTCATTCCCTCTTCTAATTCAATACCAGCAAACTGCTCTTTTGGTAGTGTTTGTACAGCATCTTCATTGATTTCACCATACGCATCCTTAGGCTCAACCATAACATCAGCAGATTCATTTTCCGCCATTTCAACTAATTTAGACTCTAATCCTGGAATGATCTGACCTTTTCCAGAGATAAACTCTAATGGAGTTCCTCCAACATTTGAATCAAGTTGCTCTCCAGTATTAGCATCCTTTAGATTATATTCAATACCTATAACTTTAGACATTTTATTCCTTTATTAAATTTTATTTACTTTATATTAGATAAATTTTTCACAGCAATTTTTGCTTCATTTGAATTTGGATATAAATCAATCAATGAAGTATAAAAATTTGCTGCATTACTAAAATCTTTTGTTTTTTCAAAAGAGATAGCACTATGAAGTAGAAGCTTCGGCATATATGAGGCTTTATCATATAACATTGCAGAAGTTTTAAAATATCTTATTGCATCATCATATTTTTTTCTATAAAACCAAATTTCACCAAGATAAAAATTACTTATGGCAGGTTTATAGTTTACAGATATTAGCTCTTCAAACATAGGTATAGCCTTAGTAAAATAATCCTTTTTAAATAAACTAATTGCTTCTTCTAAAACTGTTTGCTTATCTTTTTGGGATAATTTATTATTAGTATTAGTTTTTGCTATAGTTTGATTATTTGTTTCCATACCTAAAGATTTTTTTAAAGCTTCATACTCATCCCTAGTAATAAATTGTTTCATATTTGATTTAAATTCATTTTCTGAAATATATTTTTTATTGATAATATTAACTTTATTTGAAAGTTCTGTCAATGCAGTTTTAATATTAGCAATCGATTTTGCATTCTCCTCTTGTATTGTTAAAATTTGAGCTGAAATAGTTTTCAAATTTTCAATATCACTTGAATGTTTTTCAGTCAAAGTAGAATTTTCTTCTACTTTTTTAATAATCTCATTTAATTTTAAAACTGACTCATTTAATTTCTGTGAATCACCTTCATAAATTGATTCTAATCCATCAATTCTCTCATTTATAGATTCAACCGTAGATTTTACATCTTTTACTTTCGAATCAATATTTCCTAATGTTTTTTTATTTTTTAAAATATTTTTTTCAGCAGAGTTTAATCCATAAGGATTTTTAGAATCTAAATCACCTGCACCAAAAGCTGAGACTTCATTTGCCCCAGCAATAGTATTTATAATTAAAAATAAAAATAAAATAAGTTTATTCATAAATTATTTAACTAACTTATGCTCTGTTCTTCTATTTTTTTGCCAGCAATCTGAATTCTTTTCTGAACATACAGGATTGCTTTCACCAAAACTTACAACAGTGATTGATGATTCTGCAATACCATCCATTATTAAAGCATCTTTAACAGCTTTTGCTCTTTTTAAACCTAAAGCATAGTTATATTCATCAGTTCCCCATTCATCACAGTTACCTTCCACTTTAATTGTTGTTCCCGTTTGAACTGCTGCTAATTTTGTTGCATTAGCTTTTGCAACTACTTTCATATCTTCAGTTAAATTATATTTATCAAATCCAAAATAGATGTTTTCAATAAACTCTCTCTTACCATTAATCACATAATAGTAACCATTTTCTGAACTCTCTAATAACTGATCGTTTGCAACTTCATTTTGTATATTTGAATTATCAACATTATTCAATGCAGATTCAGAATTATTAGATTCTGGTTTAGTAACCTCCACCTCTTTTTGACTACAACCAGTAAAAAGTACTGTTGCAATTAGAAAAGTATAAATACTTAATTTTTTCATAACATGCTTCCTTGTTAAAAATTTGTCCTGATTTTACTAAATATAAACTTAATGGTATATTTAGTCAATAAAAAAGTTACATTTTAAAATAACATTTTTTTACTACAAATTATATATAAATCTGATATATTAGAAAAAAGGATAAAAATGAAAGCATTAATTGTAATTGCCCATGGAAGTAAAAAAGAGAAATCAAATCAAGAGTTTCTTAATTTAATAAATGATTTATCAAAATATAATAAAAGCTATAAGTTTATTTTACCTGCTTTTTTGGAATTTACTGAACCATCAATAGAAGATTGTGTAAAAAAGTTACTACTTAAAAATTGCTCTACAATTGTTTTTTACCCATTTTTTTTAAATTCAGGAAAGCATGTAATAGTAGATATTCCTAATATTATAAATGAATTAACTATCAAATATCCAAATGTTAACTGTAAAATCCTTTCTCATTTTGGTAAATCCGATAAAATAAAAGAGATTATATTAAATGATATAAAATGATTATTTTCATTAATTAACATTTTTGTACTACAAAATTCTTACAATAATAAATAAGATTATAGAAAATAATATCTTAAAAGAGGTTTATTATGTTAGAATATTTATTTTATGCAAAGTTAAGCCTATAAAAATTAATGAAACGGAAAGATTTGTTAACTTTTGAAAAAAAGTAAAAAAAAATTTAAAGTTTAAACTTCTTCTAAAGGAGCACTAATGCCTTGCGATAAATGTGACATAAAATATGAGTTTTGTGCTCAAAGTTCTAATATATATTTTATTAGTGAATTTACAGAGCTTATTACAAAAACCAAATTATTCATTAAAAAACTAAATATTGAAAGTGAAATAACTGAAGAGATTATATCTATAAAAGTAGATAATACAAAGGAATTTTTCTATTCAAATATCGATACTATAATTTCAATATTTAACTCTTTAGAAGCAAATGATATAAAACTATTCATTGATTATCAAAAAGAAGGGCTATCATATAAAACTATACTAAAAGCAAGACCTCTTCAAAGATATATTAATATGGTTGAAGATGAAGAGTTTTTTGATATTCTAAAAAATCAATCTCTAACTTCACATTTCCAAGCAATAATTGATGCAAAAACAAACTCAATTTATGGATATGAAACTCTTGTAAGAGGTGTACGAGCAGATGGAACACTAATTTTTCCAAATGAATTATTTGAAAGATCAACAAGAAATGATATGAACTTTAATTTAGATAGACTTAGTAGAGAAAGTGCTCTAAAAACAGCTGCTATAAAAAAAGTCAAACAAAAAGTTTTTATTAACTTTTTACCTACTTCTATTTATGACCCAGAGTTTTGTTTAAACTCAACAATTAAGTGGGCAAAGCAACTTGAGTTTGATACCTCAAATATTGTGTTTGAAGTTGTTGAAACAGAAAGTATAAAAGATCAGAAACATCTTAAAAAGATTCTAGAGTTTTATAGAGAGCAAGGATTCAAAATCGCTCTTGACGATGTGGGAGAAGGATATTCAAATTTGAATATGATTATTGAATTAAAACCTGACATTATAAAAGTAGATAGAAATATTATTTCAAATATAGATAAAGATGAATTAAAATTTTCTGTTTATAAAGCTCTATTTAATCTTGCAAGAGAAAATAACATAGAAATTTTAGCAGAAGGTATTGAGACAACATATGAACTTGAAACAATTAAAAAGATTGGTGTTGATTATATGCAAGGTTACTATTTTAATAAACCAATGGCCGAACCAATTAAAATGGAATAAAAGTTCATTATAAGATTTTATTCATCAAAATAGACAAATTCAATGAAAATCTACAAAATAATGTATTTTAGATACTTAGAATTTAATTCTAAGTATCTACCAATCTATTGATTGAATTTTTCCTGATTTAAGAGGGAAAAGAAAAGATTTAGAATAGTTTAGTCTAATAATTCCAACAGAGCTTTTACCATTTATAGTTTTAATAAAAATAATTGACTCCCCATCTTTGGAAAACTTAGGAAACTGGTTACTTCCATTTGAAGTAAGTCTTTTAAGAAAATCAGATTTTGTTGACATTAAATAAAGATTAAATGTGTATCCATTAAACTCATTATTCTTGTCTCTACTTGTATAAACTACAAAATCTTTATAGGTAGTTGCCGAAGAGTTATTTACCCCATGGAAAACTAACCTTTGAACTCCCCTATTTCCAATTTTTTTAGCAAAAATATTTGGATAGCCTAATCTATCAGATACAAAAACAATTTTTGAATCATCTTCAACAAAATGAGCTCCTACATCAATACCTTTATAAGCTGTTAATTTAACTTTTGATTTTCTAAGAGTATCATATAAAAAAATATCTGGTTGATGTTCAGGTGAAGCTGTAATTAACAGCTTTCTACCATTATTGCTTACATCAGAAACAACAGCCATACCTTCACTTTTCATAATAATCTCTCTCTTTCTTGTATAAAGATTAGTTTTCACAATAGTTGGAATACCTTTATCATAAGTTGTATAATAAAAACTCTCTTTCTTTTCATCTGCCCATTTTGGGAATATATTTAATCCCCCTTTGATAACTGACTTTTGAAAAGTTAATGTATAATCAGCAATGATGATATCTGCTTTTCTTGCACTCTTATATTGAGAAAAAATCACAAATTTATCCATCCAATCAATTGATGGAGCATTTAATTGTTTATTTACAAAAATTGCAACTCTATGTGCTAAAAATGGATATCTTTCCTCTTTTGATGTTGAAAATTTTTTTGTAGAAAGTAGTTGTTTTGAATTTATATCAAATAGTTTTGCAGTAATTGAAAAACCTTCAAGACTAGTCACATTCAAATCAATATTTAAAAACAAATCTGTACCATTATTTGAAAGTGTAAGCATATTAGGATTTTTATTAATTTCAACAATTTGATTACTTGAAACCACATCAAAATGTCCACTAACTTTTAAATCTTTTTCTATCATATTTTTAATTTTTGTAGTTATTGGTTTATTTAATGCACTTGGTGCTATTGAAACTGCTATTCTTGGTAGATTTGTAGATTTTTTAACAATATCTAACTCTGCATCTGCTGCAAATAATGAAATTGTAAAAACCAACATTAAACTAATAATTTTTTTCATATTTAACCTTCCGATTTAAAATTTATAATAATATCAACTTTTGCGTTAATATTATGTATAGGAAATTGTTCATTTTTTTGAGATTCTAAAAACTCTTTTAATGATTGATCAAATCTCTCATCACGAGAATATTTAACAATTCTATAATCAAACTCTCCACTATTTGTAATCATTACAAGAACTCTTACTTTCAAACCTGTTTCAAGTAATTTGGGATTCCACCTTTGCCATAATATCTCTTTTATTTTCGAAAAATACTCATGAGTTTCTCCCTTAGCACCTGAATAGTTTTTGGGTAAATTAGTACTTGTTTTATCACTACTTAAAAGTTTTGAAACATTTGTTGTATTATCTGTTTTTTTCTGTTTCTGAAATTTAGATTTAAATCTACTTGGATCTAAAGACTCTTCTACTGTATTAACCTCTTCTTTAACTATCTTATTTTCTACTGTATTTACATTTGCAAAAAGTGATTTTAGATTAGAAGCTTTTTTATCGGAACTTGATGTTGATTTTTTTACAATTTCAGGTTCTTCTACAATACTTTTTTTTGCAACTGTCCTCTCATTTGATTTAGTTGAAATTAATTCAAGTTCTAAAACCGTAGATTTATTAAAAACATCAAATTTTTTTGTTTTAGGAGAATGAATATAAAATAAAGTTGCCATACAGACTACTAAATAAACAGTAGTAGCTACAATACCAGATATAAAAAAATAAGATTTTTCCCGCATAATTATCCATCTGTAATAAGTGCAACTTTATAAAAACCAGCCTCTTTTACTGATTTTAATACATACATGATATCATTGTAGATTAATGTTTTATCAGCTCTGATATGAATAGGTGTCTCTCTATTTTTTTCTTTTGCAAATAACACAAAATTATCAGCAAAATTATTTAATTCATACTTTTCTTTGTTTACTAATATAACTCTATCTTTAGTAATTAAAATATCAATTTTTTTAACTGATTGAATCTGTTTAGATGCACTTCCCTTTGGTAAATTTATTGGTTCTTCAAATTCAATAACAGGTGCAGTTACCATAAGAATTGCTAGTAATACTAACATAATATCAACTAAAGGTGTAATGTTCAAATCAGGTTTATCATTATAATCAAACATTTTTAACCTTTAGCTATTAAGATTTCTGATTGTGCCTTTATGTAAGTATTTAATTCATAAACTTTTCTTGTTAAAATTTGATGAAAAGTATAAGCAAAAATTGCTACAAAAATACCTGCTGCTGTTGCGACTAAAGCTTCTGAAATAGCTGGTGCAATAACTGAAAAACCAACCTTAGAATGATCAGCAAACTTCGCAAATGATTCTAAAATACCAACAACTGTTCCAAAAAGTCCAATAAATGGGGATGTAGATGCAATAATAGATAACCATGAAATACCAATACTTGCGTCTTTAATAATATTAATTTCACAAGCATTTAAAATCTCTCTTCTATTTGCATTATTTGCACATTTATATAATCCTGACATAGGAGATAGAGTTGCACTTCTTGAAGTTAAAGCATCTAAAGATTTTTTTTCGTTAAAAACTTCAGATTTTAAAGAAAGATATCTATAAACAAAAATCCAAAAACATAAGATAAAATATAATGATAGAGACAATAACACTATATATGTTATTGCACTACCATTACTTAAATAGTCTAAAGCTGTATCAATCATATCATTTTTTATGCGAATGAATTGATTCTAGCTTCTACAGCTGCTAATGATACTTTTGCATCCTTAACAGAGTTTACTAACTCTTTTGCAGATTCAATATTTTTAGCAATCTCTGAATCAGCTCCTGAAGTAAGAGCCACTGCTCCATCTACTAGAACATCAACAGAAGTCTCAGAAACTTTTACATGTCCCCAGTTAATTGCTACTGCTTCAGTTGAACCTGCTTTCTCAATAATAATTACGCCAACAGTTAATGATGATACTAAAGAAGCGTGTCCTGGAAGAACACCGAACTCTCCCTCTTTACCAGGAAGAGTTACTGACTTTACATCATCACTAAAAATTTGACCATTTGGTGCAACTATCGATAATTTTAATGTATCCATAAAGCCGCCTTTTTAATTATTTCATTCCCTCAGCTTTTGCTAAAACCTCGTCAATTCCACCAACCATGTAGAATGCCATTTCAGGAATATCGTCATATTTACCATCTAAGATTCCTTTGAATCCTTCGATTGTATCTTTTAACTCAACATATTTACCAGGAGAACCTGTAAATACCTCTGCAACGAAGAATGGTTGAGATAAGAATCTCTCAATTTTTCTTGCTCTTGCAACAGTAAGTTTATCTTCTTCTGATAACTCATCCATACCAAGAATTGCAATAATATCTTGTAAATCTTTATATTTTTGCAATACAGACTGAACACCTCTTGCTACTTTATAGTGTTCAATACCTAAAATATCCGCAGATAAAATTCTTGAAGTAGAATCTAGTGGATCAACCGCTGGGTAGATACCCTTTTCTGCAATCTTTCTATTAAGTACTGTTGTGGCATCTAAGTGTGCGAATACTGATGCAGGAGCTGGGTCAGTTAAGTCATCCGCAGGAACATATACTGCTTGAACAGAAGTAATTGAACCTTTATTTGTAGATGTAATTCTCTCTTGTAAAGCACCCATCTCTCTAGCTAATGTTGGTTGATAACCAACCGCTGAAGGAATTCTTCCTAACAATGCTGACATCTCAGAACCTGACTGTGCAAATCTAAAGATATTATCAACGAACATAAGTACATCAAGACCTTTTTCATCTCTAAAGTATTCCGCCATAGTAAGACCTGTTAATGCAATCCTATTTCTTGCACCTGGAGGTTCATTCATTTGACCATAGCACAATGCAACTTTATCAAGAACATTAGAGTCTTTCATTTCATAATAAAGGTCATTACCTTCTCTTGTTCTTTCACCAACACCAGCAAATACTGAGTAACCAGAGTGTTTAAATGCAACATTATGAATAAGCTCCATAATAATAACTGTTTTACCAACACCAGCACCACCAAATAATCCAACTTTACCACCTTTTGAATAAGGAGCAAGTAGATCAACAACTTTAATACCTGTTTCAAACATTTCAGTTTTTGTAGATTGCTCTTCAAAAGTAGGAGCAGCTCTGTGGATAGACCATCTAGGAGTATCAGCAGGAATTGCTTCACCCTCATCAACTGGATCACCAATTACGTTGAAAATTCTTCCAAGTACATTTTCTCCAACTGGAACTTGAATTGGTCCACCTTGAGCAATACACTCTTGACCCCTTACAAGACCTTCAGTCATATCCATAGCAATAGTTCTAACTCTGCTATCACCAATGTGTGCAGCAACTTCTAGTACTAATCTGTCTGCATTTGCATCAGCTTGTACAACTTCAATTGCTTCATTAATTTCTGGTAAGTATCCGTCGAACTCTACGTCAACAACAGGACCCATTACCTGAATAATATTACCTTTCATACGGGCAGCTCCTTTATATTATTTTAATGCTTCAACACCACTGATAATTTCAATCAGCTCTGTTGTAATTGCAGCTTGTCTAGCTTTGTTATATTCTACTGTTAAAGAGTTAACTCTCTCTTTTGCGTTATTTGTTGCAGCATCCATTGCTTGCATTCTAGCTGAGTGTTCAGCTGCAAGAGAATCGATTAATGAGTAGTACATATTAAAATCTATATACTTACCAGTTAATTCTTCTAACACTTCTTCATCATCATCTGGTTCAATCTCTAGCATAGAAGTTTCAGTCTCACTTATTTCAACATCTTCTAAACTAATTGGTAACAACTCTCTTACTCTAATTTCTTGAGTAAGCATATTTAAGAATCCATTATAAACTAAAACTACTTTATCAGTTTCTCCGTTTTGGAAATCTTTAACAACTTCTTTAATAAACTCTGCAGCTCTATCATAGTCAGGAGCAGAAGACAAATTAGTTACTTTTTGTAATAATTCAATTTTTTGAAAAGAGAAGTAATCAACTCCCTTCCTTCCAGCAACTCTAAATCTTACTTTAGTACCTTTACTCTTATATTCATCAACAAGTTTAGAAACTGTTTTAATTGTTGCCATATTGAAACCACCACAAAGTCCTTTGTCAGCAGTTACAAAAACTAAATCAACAGTTTTTGGATTTTCAACTGGGGTAAATGCCTTATTATGGTTACCACCATCTTGAACTTTGCTAACTCTGTTTGCGATCTCAGAAAGAACTTCATTAATCTTCTTCGCATAACTTCTAGCTTGTTCTGACAATTGTCTAGTTCTAGTAAGTTTTGCAGAAGATACAAGCTTCATTGCTTTTGTAGTCTTCTGAGTGTTTTTAACACTTCCAATTTTTAATTTAATCTCTTTTAAGTTAGCCATTTGCTAATCCTTATTTTGCATTAAAAACAGTTTTGAACTCTTCTAATGCAGCTTTTAATGCTGATTCAGTTTCATCATCTACTTTTTTCTTAGATTTAATATCATCTAAAATATTAGTATATTTTTGCTCAATGAATGAATGTAACTCTTCTTCATATCTCACAACATCAGATACTGCTACATCATTTAAGTAACCTTTTGTACCTGCGTAAATAATAATAATTTGTTTTTCAATTACTAATGGCTTATTTACACCTTGCTTTAATACTTCAACCATTCTTTGTCCAAGCTCAAGCTCTTTTCTAGTAGACTCATCTAAGTCTGAAGCAAACTGTGCAAATGCTTCAAGTTCTCTATATTGTGCAAGAGATAATTTTAATGTACCAGCAACCTGTTTAGTAGCTTTAATTTGAGCAGCACCACCAACCCTAGATACTGATAAACCTACGTTAATTGCAGGTCTAATACCTGAATTAAATAAATTAGTTTCTAGGAAAATTTGTCCATCTGTAATAGAAATTACATTTGTTGGAATATATGCAGCAACATCTCCTGCTTGTGTTTCAATGATAGGTAATGCAGTTAAAGAACCTGCTCCTTTCTCATCAGATAACTTAGCAGCTCTTTCTAATAATCTTGAGTGTAGATAGAATACATCCCCTGGAAATGCCTCTCTACCTGGAGGTCTTCTTAATAATAATGACATTTCTCTATATGCAACTGCGTGTTTAGATAAATCATCATAGATAATTAATGCATGTTTACCATTATCTCTGAAGTATTCACCGATAGTAACACCCGTATAAGGAGCTAAAAATTGTAATGCTGAAGAATCAGAAGCACCTGCATTAACAACAATTGTATAATCCATAGCTCCACCTTCTTCTAATGTTCTCACAACAGATGCAACAGAAGAAGCTTTTTGACCAACAGCAACATAAATACAAATTACATCTTCACCTTTTTGGTTAAGAATTGTATCTATTGCAACTGTAGTTTTACCAGTTTGTCTATCTCCAATAATAAGCTCTCTTTGTCCTCTTCCAATTGGAACAAGTGCATCAATTGCTTTAATACCAGTTTGTAATGGCTCATGAACAGATTTTCTTGCCATAATTCCAGGAGCTTTCTCTTCAACAAATCTTGATTCTGCTGCTTCAATTGAACCTTTACCATCAATAGGATCACCTAGAGCATTAACAACTCTACCAATCATACCTTCACCAACTGGAGTTTCTAATAATTTCCCTAATCTTTTACAAGAAGAACCTTCTCTTAAACCTTCACCAGATCCAAGAACAACAATACCAACTGAAGACTCTTCTAAGTTTGATGCTAAACCTCTTTCTCCGTTTTCAAACTCTACAATCTCTCCTGCCATAACATTTTTAAGACCGTAGACTTGTGCAATACCATCTGCGAAAGAGATGATTTTCCCTGTTTCATTAACATCTACATTTAATTCAAAGTTATCAATTCTCTCTTTGATGATAGAACTGATTTCATCTGCTTGAATTTTTGCACCCATTCAATTTCTCCTTTATAAGTTCTAAACTGCTTTTAAAATATGATCAATCATTTGTGATTTAAGTCTCTGTTTTGAGAAGGAAATCTCAACACCAAGAGAGTCAATATCTACTTTGATACCATCATAATCACAAATATTCTGTGATAGTGATAACTGAACATCGAATTTTTTACTAAATTGTGCTTCAATTGAAGAAACATAATTAGCAGATAACTCTTTGTTAGTATAAACAACACCTGTGTATGAATTATTCATTTTTGCGATTCTAGTTTCTAATTCTTTAACAATTTCAGGGATTAGATTGAGTCTTTTCTTTTCACCCAATATTTTAATGAAATTTTTTAAATCATCTACACTATTTTCTAAAAATGAAATAACTAATTCAACTTTATCACTATTTTTCACTTCTGAAGAAGCTACAATAGAGATAAACTTATCTTCAGCAAATGCAGAAGAAATAGTTTTTAAATCATTACAAATAGCAGTTGCAGATTCTACATCTCTACCATATAATAATGCTTTTACATATCTTTTTGCTATTAAATCATTCATTATGCCACCTTCTTAAGAACAATACTTGCTAACTCTTCTTGAGATAAAGAAATATTTTCTGAACTTAATAGCTCTTCAAGCACTTCTGAAACGATTTGTCTTTTAGCCTTAGAGGTTTCAACTCTAATTCTTTCATTAAAGTTTCTATCTAAATTTGCAATTTCAGCTTCAACCGCATCAGCAACTTTTTGTTTAACAGAATCAATATCAACTTTTGCACCTTCAACAATTTCAGTGGCTAAAGCTTTTGCTTCTTCTAATTTCTTAACTGCTTCTTCAACTTTTTCCTCAGAGGCTTTTAAAGTCTCTTCAACCTTATCAAGCTCAGCTTGAATTGAAGCAGTCCTATTAGCAAATATTGCTTTAATCTTATCAGCAAGTAAATACCATAAGATTCCAGCAAAAATAATAAAGTTAACGGTTCTCTGAACAATATCGTAATCAGTTTCCGCACCTTCGCTTGCGGCAAATAAAGCCATAGGAGCTAAAGATAATCCAAGTAATAATAATTTTTTCACTTCAATCTCCTAAATCGAGTTAATTTTAGCTTTTAAGCTCTCATTAAATTGAGGCATTGAAGCTATAAGTGACTCTTTTAAAGCTCTCGTTTCATCTTCTAACTCTTTAACAAAATTAGCAGATTTTACTTCTAGATTCTCCTTAGCTTTCGCAAGTTTAGCATCAGCTACTTTCTTAGCTTCGTTGTAAGCTTGTTCTCTAATTACAGCTGCCTCTTTTTTAGCTTCAGCAATAATATGACTTGCTTCTTCTAACATACCATCTACATTAGCACTATTTGATTGAGCATTTTTTATATCATTTTTAATTGACTCCGCTCTATCATCCATATGCTTTAATAGGGGTACGAATAGACAGCTATTTAGTCTAGCAACAACTAAAAGAAAGATGATTGCTGTAATAAGCAATAATACAGGACTTATGTCTAACATTCATTCCTCCATATTTTTTACAGTTTAGTTTGACTAAAACTTCCTATATTTTATCTAAAACAATTATAAAGATATATTAAAATGAGTAAATAAAGAAAAGAAATTTAAAAAGTGTTACTAAAGTAATTAGAAATCTTTTCAATGTCTTCTTGGGATTTAATTTCAATCTTAAAGTAATTTTTCTCAGCTTTAACTTTCAAATTGGACTTTTGAAGATTATTAATAGCTGTCTCTAATGGTTTAAAATCAAATGTAACTTTTTTTTTGCTTACATTTTTTTTATTTTGATTCTTAGAATTTTTAAGTTTTCTTACAAGTGTTTCTGTTTCTCTTACAGACAATTTTTGTCCAATAACAGAATCAACAACTGTTCTTTGAAGCTCATCATCAAGACCAAGTAATACCTTCGCATGACCTGCTGTAATTTTATCATTTGCTAACAATTGTTGTACATAAGAGCTCAATTGTAATAATCTTAAAGTATTAGTAATTGCTGTTCTACTTTTAAAAACTTTCTTTGAAAGTTCATCATGTGTAATATTATGTTCATTAATTAATTGAGCATAAGAGTATGCCAATTCAATAATATTTAAATCATCTCTTTGAATATTTTCAATTAATGCTAGTTCTCTTAATTTGAACTCTTCAACATTAATAACAGAAGCTTTAATTGTATCAAGCTTTGCTAATTTATGTGCTCTTAATCTTCTTTCACCAGCAATAAGTACATATCCACCTTTATTATCTTCAAAAACTGTAATAGGTTGTAATAAGCCATGTTCAATAATTGATTCAGATAACTCTCTTAATTTATCTTCATCAAAAATTTTTCTTGGTTGATTTGGATTTGGTTTAATAAGTTCAAGTTCAAGTTCAAGAATAGAATTACCATTTATTTTAGTATTATTAGAATTATTATATGCTGTTTCTACTTCACCTAAAAGTTCGCCAAGTCCTCTACCTAATGCCATTGAAAATCCTAAATTTAAATTTTAACCAGCAATTGCTTTTGCTAAATTTGTATATGCTTTTGTACCAATTGCAGTTGCATCATACAACATAATTGGCTTTCCAAAACTTGGCGATTCTGCAAGTTTAATATTTCTTGGAATAACCACATATGAAGATTCATCTATTTTAAATAGTTTATTTTCAAAATGTTGTGCAAGATCAGCAAAAACTTGTTTTGATAAATTGTTCTGAGAAGAATACATAGTAGGAAGAAAACCTCTAATTTGTAATCCTCTATTTATTGTCTGTTTAACAAGTTTAATTGTATTTAGTAGTTGTGCTAAACCTTCAAGTGCAAAAAATTCACACTGAATAGGAATAAGTACTGAATTTGAAGCACTTAAGGTATTAATAGTTATTGGTCCAAGTGCAGGAGGAGAATCAATTATAATATAATCAAAATCTTTTTTAACTGGATCAATTTTTCTTTTTAATACTAATTCTCTCTCTTTAGTATTTTTATAAAACTCTTTTTCAATTCCAACTAAACCGATATTAGATGGAGCTACTTTTAAATTTTCAATTTCTGTATCTAAAATAATTTCATTTAACTCTTTAGTTCCTAACATTACATGATAAATATTATACTCATAAGTATCTCTATGAAATCCTAAAGAGGTTGTAGCATTAGCTTGTGGATCTGCATCGATTAATAAAACTCTTTTACCTTCCAGTGCTAGTGCTGCACTTAAATTAACGGCTGTTGTAGTTTTACCTACTCCACCTTTTTGATTTGCAATTGAAATTATCTCTGTCATCTTAAACTAAAAACCTTTTTGTCATCTATTGTAATTGAACCATCTTCGTTTAATATTGCATTTTCTAACGAAACTTTTTTATCATCCAATGTAGCTTTGAATTTTACGCTGTTTTGAAATTCTATCTTAAAATCACTAAAAATTTGCTTCCAAGATTGTTCTTTTTTTAAAGTTTTGAAATATATTTTTAATAACATTTCTTTATTAATTTCTATATCTAATTTACCATAGTTTTTATCAACTTCTAAAAGGTTCAAACCTATGCCACAATAGATTAAATCCTTTGTTACAGTTGTAATAGTACCACCAACTTTTTTATTTTTTATATAGAAATCATTTGGCCATTTTAACCATATTTTAGAACCTTGTGATGCCAAAACTTTTTTTAATAAAAAAGAGAAATATATTGAGGCACTTTGTAACTTTAGATCATAAGGTAAACTCTTTTTTTCTAATACAAAAGAGAAAAAAAGATTTCCCTTTCTTCCTTGCCATGAATTACCTCTACTTCCTATTCCTGCTATTTGCATATCTGCAATAACACAAGTAGGTATACAAAAGCCATCTTCTTTTATAAGTTTTTTTAAATATGTATGTGTTGAATTAACACTTGATAAATGTATAAATTTCATGTGGAATTATAGCTTAAGCATATTCAAGAATAAATTAAATATAATCTCTATAAAAAAGGAAAAAATTGCTAGATCCAGTTTTACCAATAGCATTATATTTACTATTTGGATATCTATTTAAAATCTTTTTTAAAGATAATTCCAAAGAGCTTGTAGAGTTTATTATATACTTTTCGTTACCAGCCATTGTATTTGCAAAAATCTATCCACTTGAACTTACATATAAAACTTTAGAACTCGTATTTATGTTTAATACAATAATTTTAGCTAATTTACTACTTGCATTTTTTGTAGGTAAATTATTTAAACTTGACAAAAAAACTCTTGCTACATTTATGATTATTGCTACATTTGGAAATACTTCTTTTATTGGTCTTTCATATATAGATACTTTTTACGGTCAAGATTATGTTGTATACGCTCTTATTTATGATCTTTTTGGTTCATTTTTACTTTTAGTTAGTATTGGAATAATTATTATAAACTGGGGAAGTGGCCGACATGTAAATTTTAGAAGTATAGTAAAAAGCGTAATCTTCTTCCCTCCAATTATAATGTTCTTCATAACAGTTTTTGCAAAGAGTTTTGAAGTTCCTGTTTTTGTTATGAATACTATGCAAGCTATTGGTTCAACACTAGTTCCAATAGCCATGATAGCAATAGGTATGAAATTAGAAGTTAAAAATATTTTTTATAAATTTAAATTAGCAACAACAGCAATTATTTTAAAAATGTTTGTTGTTCCAATTATTGTATTAGTACTATTTTCAATTTTTTATAATCTTGATGATACATGGAGTAAAACAACTATTTTAGAAGTTGCCATGCCTCCTATGACAATGGCAGTAGTGTTAGCAATAAAAGGGGGACTTGATGAAAGACTTGCAATTAATGCATTAGTATTTGGGGTATTATTATCTTTACTTAGTGTTACTGGTTTTTACTATTATTTAGCTTAAACTTTATAGTAAAAACTGCTCCCATATATTTTTTACTGTGATGAGTAAACTCTTCATTAGAAACTTTTATTTTTCCTAACATATGCTCTTCAACTATTTGTTTTGTCATATAAAGACCAATTCCTGTACCACCATCATTCTCTTTAGTTGTAAAGCTTTGAGTAAAAATCTTATCTAAGTTCTCTTTCTTTATTCCACCAGCATTATCTTTTATACTAAGAATTATATAATCACCATCCTTTTTTAAATCTATTAGAATTACTCTTTCATCAAACTCTTCTATATTTTCAAGTAGTGCTTCTTTTGCATTTTGAATAATATTTAATATGGCTTGTTTAAACTCATTTTCAAAACCATTTACAAAGATATTACTCTCTAAATTTGTAATAAGTGTAATATGATTCTGAAAAATTGAAGCTTCAATTATAGATAAACTTGTTAATACAATTTTTGATAATTCAAAATCTTTTTTCTCTTTATCAATTTTATAAAATCCTCTAAAATCATCAATAGTATCAGATAAATGTTTTGTTGCATTTACAATTTTACTTAAAGTTTTTAATGTATCATTTTTGTCATAATTATTAAACTCGATTGAAAAACTAAGACCACTTGCCATAGTACTTATTGCACTTAATGGCTGTCTCCATTGATGAGCAATATTCCCAACCATTTCACCTAAAGAAGCAAGTTTTGATTGATGATAAATAATTGAAGACTTTTTCTTACTCTCTCTTACTTCATCTTCAACTCTAATTTGTAATTTTTTATTTGCATTTTCTAACTCTTTATTAAGTTTTTTTAACTTATCAATATCATCTTGAGCTTTCGAAATTGCAATTGCAATAAAAGAACTCGCCATAGATAGCATTTTTTCATCTTTTTCATTATATGTAGTTAATTCATTATTTTCAAATTTATTTAAAAGTTGCAAAACACCTAAAACTCTATTTTCGATAGGATGAATAATTGGTGCACTTATAATTGATTTTGTTCTATAATTAAATTTTTTATCAAACTCTTTTACACCAAAGAAATTATATTCTTCAGATTGATATACATCATCAATTACAATAGTTTTATTAAAAACAAATGATTTTGCAACTAAGTATTTTTCATGTTCGCTAAGAGGTATTTTTAAATCTTTTAAATCACAAAACTGTCTATAAATATTTTCATATGACATTGCATCATTTTGGAAGACATTAAAATATAAAAACTCATCTTTACGAATATAAATGCTTCCTGCTTCTGAGTTTAATATAGTTCTCGTCTGTTTTAGTATTTCATGAAGTAAAACGTTAAAGTCACTGATATTAAATAGTTTTGGATCATAAACACGATATAATTCATCTTGGTATTTCATATATATACTTTATAAAAAATTTTAAATATTATATCAAATTATTTTATAAAATCACCAATATTAAGTCTTTGTCCTCTGATATAATCTATTGCCTTCACTGCTTTTTTAGATGGTGCTTGCAAAGTAGCAACTTTTATACTTCCTATTTTACAAGCTATAATAATACCCTCTTCTAAGATTTCTAAAAGCTCTCCTTCTTTGTTTAAAGAGATAGTTTCATTAATCTGAACATCTTTTAGTTTAAGTCCTGAACCTAAAAATACACCAGGCCAATAAGAGTATGCTTTATATTTCAAATATAGTTTTTTAGCACTTGAAAAGTCAACTTCACCATACTCTTTCTTTATCTTTTTACAAAAACTAACTTCCACTTCATTCTGCTTTTTAGGTTCAATCTTCTCATAATTATCAAGTATAGTTATTGTAAGTTTTGCTGCAATATCAGATAGCTTAATAAAAGCTTCTTCAACTTCCATATTAGGAGTAATTCTTAAATATTGAAGTCCTAAAATGGCACCACTATCAAGCCCTTCTTCCATAAGCATTGATGTAACTCCTGTAAAATTATCATCATTTAGAAGTGATTCTTGAATTGGACTTGCTCCCCTATACTTTGGAAGTAATGAAGCATGAAGATTAATACATGGTGCAATATCTAAAATCTCTTTAGGTAAGATTTGTCCATATGCAGCAACAACAATAAAATCAGGATTTAATTCCTGAATTTGTTTTTTAGATTCTTCATTTCCTTTTAACTTTTCTGGTTGAAAAATTGGTAGGTTTAAATTTTTGTCTATACAAAACTGCTTTATATGAGGAGGTTTTATTATCTGTTTTCTTCCAACAGGTTTATCAGGTTGAGTAAAAAGAGCTACTAATTCATAAGGACTATTAAGAATTTCTTCAAATATTTTTGTCGCATAATCAGGTGTCCCCATAAAAAGTACTCTTTTACTCATATTTTTTCCTTTATTTTGTAAATAGCGTTCCACTTTTATGATTTCCATTCAATAAAAAATCATAAGCGTTTGTTAAATCAAATCCTGAAGAAAGGTACATTTTCTTTCCTCTTTGAAGTAAGAAATTTGCAGCCTTCAATTTAGTTACAATTCCACCTGTTGCAAATTCAGAGTTAGGAGTATGTTTCATTTGAAGCTCTGATTCATCAATATTATTAACTAGCTTTCTCATTTTTGCATTTGGATTTTCATGAGGATTAGAATCATATAAACCATCAACATCAGATAAAATTGCTAAAAGTTCAGCATCAAAAAAGTGTGCTGCGTGTGCAGCTAATTGATCATTATCGCCAAAAAGTAACTCTTCATTTGCAATTACATCATTTTCATTTAGAACTGGAATAATATTATTTGCAAGAAGTATCTCCATTACTCCCTTTGCATTTGCAGATCTTTTCCTTGAATCAAAATCTTCTGCAACTAACAGCATTTGTGCACATTTAAGACCATGCTCTTTAAACCTCCTTTTATAATGTTTCATTAATAAAGGCTGTCCAATTGCAGCAAGTGCTTGTCTATTTAAAATCTGTTTTCTATTCAAATTTAAAACTGTATTCCCTGCTGCAACTGCACCAGAAGATACTAAAATAATCTCTAAGTTTTTTTCTATCTTTAATTTTGCTATTAAATCAACTAGATTATTAAGTCTTTTTATAGCCAATAAGTTGTCTTCTCTTAAAACTGCACTTCCTACTTTTATTACCAATCTTTTCATTTTTTATTTTGTCCTATTAATTCATATAATGCAAATCTTATAGAGTTTGTATTTAAGTGTGTTACTGATGAAATAGGTAAAACAAAGAAAGGTTTACTCTCATCAAGTCTATTAAATGTTAAATCTTGGACAAAATATGGAATTGATTTATCAAAACCATACTCATTTGAAGTTGATACTTCAAGTCCTAACTCTTCAATAAAGGCTTTTATATCTCTTTGTAAATCTTCTCCATAATAAGCATCAACTTTAGTTAAGGCTATTGCAAAATTTCTTCCACTTAACTCTTCAGAAAACTTTTTAACTTCCTCTTTTAACACTTTATACTGTTCCATTATTGTTCTATAATTTGCAATATCAATCATAAAAAGAAGTGTTTTTGTTCTTTCAATATGTCTTAAAAACTCTAATCCTAATCCTCTACCATCACTAGCACCATCAATAATACCTGGGATATCTGCCATTACAAATGAGTTATATTCTCCTACTTCTACAACACCTAATTTTGGAGTAAGTGTAGTAAACTCATAGTTTGCAATTTCAGGACTAGCATTTGATGTTGTTGAAATCAATGTACTTTTTCCAACATTAGGGTACCCAACTAATCCAACATCAGCAATAAGTTTAAGTTCAAGTCTTATATTTTTTGTTTCACCAGGAAGTCCTGGTTGTGAATAAGTTGGTCTTTGATTACTTGCATTTTTGAAGTGAGTATTACCCAAACCACCTTTTCCACCATGCAAAAGTAACTCCTTTTGCCCTTCTTCTAAAAGGTCTAGTAAAATCTCTTCTGTTTCAGCATCAATAACTTGAGTTCCAGGAGGGACAACTAATACTAAAGGTTGGGCAGATTTACCAGTTTTATTTCTACCCTCTCCAGGTCTTCCATTATCAGCTTTTAAACTTTTTCTTCCTTTATACCAAGATAGAGTATCTGTATTATTATCTACTAAAAAATAAACATCTCCACCTTTTCCACCATCTCCACCATCTGGCCCACCATTTACTACAAATTTTTCTCTTCTAAAAGATGTACAACCCTGTCCACCTTTTCCAGATGTAATACTAAATTTAACACTATCTACAAACATATAAATCCTTTATATATGTGAAAAATAAAAAATCAATTTTTATTAATTAACTTTTACTTTTTCACCTCTTTTATAACAAAAAAAAGGGTGTAGGCAAAAGCACTACACCCTTTTACATATTTAATTAAATTTATGATTATGAAGCGTAAACTGATACTTTTTTTCTTTTTTTATCTTTTACTTCAAATTTAACTACACCATCAATTAAAGCGTAAATCGTGTGATCTTTACCAATACCTACATTTTCTCCACAGTGTACTTTAGTACCTCTTTGTCTAATGATGATATTTCCAGCTCTAACTGTTTCACCACCAAATTTCTTAACCCCTAATCTCTTACCAGCTGAATCCCTATTATTCTGAGTAGATCCTTGACCTTTCTTGTGAGCCATATTTTATCTCCTTAAACTTATGCAGCGATTTTAGTAATTCTAATTTTTGTAAAGCTTCTTCTGAAACCTCTTTTTAACTTAGAATCTTTTCTTCTTCTTTTTTTGTAAATAATAACTTTTCTATCTCTATTTACACCTGTTCCATCTAAAACAACCTCAGCCTCTACTTTTGCAGCTAAAACAGCATCACCAGTCTTTAATTCACCATCATTAATAGCTAAAACATCAGTGATTTCAAGAGTTTCTTTAGCAGCTTTACCAGTATAATCGATATCTAAAATATCACCTTCAGTTACTTTATACTGCTTACCACCACACTTAATAATTGCGTACATATTTTAATCCTCTAAATTTATCAATCTTTTATTAACTTTTCTTTTAACGGGACGAAATACTATCTAAAACTACTTTAAACTTTCTTTAAGCCAAAAAATTTAAAAAAAACGCTTAATAAAAATCATTTGGAAGAGCAATTGCATCCATTACAACTAATGAACCCATTGGTAAATCTTTTGCAGATATTGTCGTACGTGCTGGTTTATGATCACCAAAGGCTTCTGCAAAAAGTACATTTACTACACCAAAATCATCAATATTTGCTAAATAAATATTAACTTTTATTACAGAGTCTAGACCACTTTTTGAATCTTCTAATAAAATTTCTAAATTTTTTAATACTTGTCTTGTCTGTTTCTTAATATCTTTTTCTACAAGCTTTCCATCTTGTGTTAAAGGAATTTGGGCAGATGTATAAATAACGTTATTTGCTCTAACAGCTTGTGAATAAGGTCCAATAGCCTCAGGTAAATTTTTACTTTCTATAAACTCCATAAATTATCCTTTTATAAATTTTTTAGATTTTACAAAAAACTAAATAGTTTTTCAATTAAAGTATTTTGATTATAAGTTATAGTTAACTAATTTTCCTTGTTTTAACTGTCGCAAACTATCTTGGACTTTCCTTAGTAAAAAACCTTTCTCTTTTAAACTTAATGTCTGATCATACTTTAATGTAATTAACTTTTTTGAATAAAACTTATGCAAAAGAACTATCAATTCATTTTTTAATCTTTCATCATCATATATTTCAAGTTTTTCATTTAATAATATCCCATTTAAACTTTGATGACTTATATCATTTAAAAGAAGTTCAAATTCATTTCTATGATACTCAAACATTGAAGCATCAACTATATCAAGGACATTATCTAATCTTTTGGGATTTTCTAAAATTGAACGAATTATGCATAACTCAGCAATATCAATTTTTGATAAATTAACCTGAGTACCTCTTACAGCATCAGTTGTTGTTTTAACAAGATTTTCTCTAATATTCAATTTTTGTGCAATATATCTTTTATACTCATCTTGATATATGATTCCAAGTGATTTTAAATAATCATTTGTTTCTAATAATGCTTTTTGCTTTAAACTTGGATTATTTATATCATATTTAGAGATAATATAATCTATTGCAAAGTTTATAAAGGGTGTAGGTATAGAAAATATTTTATTAAGCTCTTCAATTTTTCCATCATTTACCATATCTGCTGGATCTTTACCTTCTGTAAAAATAACCACTCCACCATCAAACTCACCTTGAGATAACATAACCGAAGCTTTGAAAGCAGCATTTAATCCTGCATTATCTCCATCATATGCAACTATTACTTGAGGCTCACCCCTTCTTAATAGAGGTAAATGCTCTTTTGTAAGTGCCGTTCCTAGAGTTGCAACTGCCGTATTAAAACCTGCTTGATGGAGCATAATAACATCCAAATAACCTTCTGTTACTATAATTCTATTTTTTTTATAAATATTCTCTCTTGCTATATTGTATCCATATAATAGTTTTGACTTATTAAATATCTTTGTTTGAGGAGAGTTTACATATTTTGCATTATGACCTGTGATAGTTCTACCACCAAATCCAACTATCTTTCCACTAATTGAATAAATAGGAAAAGTAATCCTTTCAATAAATCTTGCATAAAGACCATTTTGTCCTGTATCAATAACCCCCAACTCTTTTGCATCTGTTAAATTAAAATAGTTGTTTTTCAAAAAGTTAATTGTATCCTTTGAACTTGGAGCATAACCTATTTCAAATTTTTCAATAGAAAATTCTGAGATACCTCTTGATATAATGTACTTTTTTGCTATATTATTACCAACAAAAAGTTTTTGATAAAATTTATTTATCTCTTCAAGAACTTTTAAATCTTGCTTTTTTTGATTGTTATCATCATATAATAATGTAATATTATACATAGAAGCAAGTTTTTCCAAGGCTTCTGGATACGATAGTTTTTCATATTCCATTACAAATTTAATTGAATCTCCACCCACTCCACATCCAAAGCAATGATATATCTGTTTAGCAGGACTTACCACAAAAGAAGGAGTATCTTCACCATGGAAAGGACAACAAGCTTTAAAATTTGCACCACTTTTTTTAAGTTCTAAAAACTGAGATATAACATCAACAACATCAAGATGGTTTTTTAAATTATCAATAGACTCTTTTGTAATCATACTGCGGATTATACACTTTTATTATTTTATATGCCCTTTTATGATATATTATTTCCCTAATTAATATAAAGGTTTTATTTGGACGGATTAGTATTAGAATATAGAGATCCATTATTTGGTATAATTGTATTTTTTACTCTAATTTTTATTATCTCTTTTATTACATACTCTTTTAATACATATAAAGAAAGACGTGCAAGAAGAGAGTATAGAAAACTTCTTAGAAGATTTGAAATAGGTAAATTAAAAGAAGAAGACTATGTACATCTATACAAAACATATAATTTACCTTTTGATTCTATTATTCTTTTAGCATCTACTTTTGTTCATAAAGGAAACTACAACAAAGCTATTTCTGTATACTTAACTCTATTAGAACATGTTACACATAGAGTTAAAAAAGAAGAACTTCTTGAACTTCTTGGAACTACTTATTTTAAAGGTGGTTTTATGCAAAGAGCAAAGGAGATTTTCTTAAAAATATTAAAATTTTCTCCAAGAAATACAAAGGCTTTAAAATATCTTCTAATTATCAACGAGAAACTAAAGGATTATAGTTCAGCAAAAGATATAGTTGATTGCTTAGAAGAACTTAATTTAGATATTAAAAGAGATAAACTTTATATTCATACTCTTTCTATAATAAATAATCCTATTGAATCATTTGAAAAAAAAAGTGAAAAGTTATATGCGCTTTTACAAAAACATCCTTTAATACAAAGACCTGTTGCACAATTTTTATTACAATACAATAAAAAGTTTTTTTGGCAACATTCAAATGAGTTTGATTTCACAAAATTAGTTGACTTAATGTGGTATTTAAACTTTGATGATATAGATTTTGATAAAGTTATGCAAAATAAGTTTTTAAATGAACTTTATAATGCAAAAGGATACACTAATACTTTAAATCATAGTGAAGATTTTGTATTTGATATTTTAATTGCTTTAAATAACCATGAACATAAAATACCCGTTACTATGGATTTTGAATTTATTTGTAATTCATGTAAGCACTTACATCCAATTTATGATTCAAGATGTCCACACTGTCATAATATTCTAACCTTTGATATTAAGTACAATTTAGTAAAGGATTTAATTGAAAGAAATCAATCTTTACAGTGATGGCTCTTCTTTAGGAAACCCTGGTCCTGGAGGTTGGGGAACTATTTTAGAGTATAATGGTCATGAAAAAGAGTTAAGTGGTGCCCAAAATAATACAACTAATAACCAAATGGAATTAAAAGGTGTAATAGAAGGCTTAAGAGCTTTAAAACAACCTTGTACTGTAAATATAATATCTGATTCCACATATGTTGTAAAAGGAATTAATCAATGGCTTAAAAGCTGGATTACAAAAGGCTGGAAAACAGCAGGAAATAAACCTGTAAAAAATGTTGAACTTTGGCAAGAGTATGTGGAAGTTTCAAAAATTCATAAAATCAAAGCTTCATGGATAAAAGGACATGCAGGACATAAACATAATGAAAGATGTGATATACTTGCACGAACTCAAGCAGAGAATTTAAAAGGAGAATAAAATAATGGATGTTTACTCAAAGTTGGAAAGGTGTTTGGATTATCAGTTTAAGAACAAAAATCTGATAATCGAAGCACTTACTCATAAGAGTTATAAAAAACCATATAATAATGAAAGATTAGAGTTTTTAGGGGATGCAGTATTAAACCTAATTGTTGGAGAATATTTATTTAAAAAATTTCCTGAATCAAATGAAGGTGACCTATCTAAGATAAGAGCTAGTTTAGTAAATGAAACAGGTTTTACTAAACTTGCAAATGAAATTAAGCTTGGAGACTATATTTTTATATCTAATGCAGAAGAGAGAAATAAAGGAAGAAGTAAAGCCTCTATTCTTTCAGATGCTTTTGAAGCTATTATGGGTGCAATTTACTTAGAGTCTGGACTTGAAGTTTTAAAACCAATTATTTTAAAACTACTAGAAAAATCATATGACAAAATTAATCTTGATGTTTTATTTAGTGATTATAAAACAGCTCTTCAAGAGATTACTCAAGCAGAGTTTGGCTCAATCCCTGAATATAAAATAGAGGGTTCTTATGGACCTGACCATAAAAAAGAGTTTGAAGTATCTATCTGGATTGATGGTAAAAATTACGGTAAAGCTACTGGAAAAAGTAAAAAATTAGCACAACAAGCAGTTGCTAAAATAGCTATTGATGAATTAAAAGGTAAAAAATAATGAATAGCTTTGGGCATAGATTTAAATTTACCACTTTTGGTGAGAGTCATGGAAGAGCTTTAGGTTGTATCGTAGATGGAGTCCCAGCTGGAGTAAAAATTGATGAAAACTTTATCCAAGAAGAGATGAATAGAAGAAAACCTGGTCAAAATAAATTTGCAACACCAAGAAAAGAGAGAGATAAAATTGAGATTTTAAGTGGTGTTTTTGAAGGAGTATCTACTGGAACTCCTATTTCTATGGTGATTTTTAATGAGAACCCAAAGAGTAAAGATTACACAAATGTAAAAGATCTTTTTAGACCTGGTCATGCTGACTTTACATATTTTCATAAATATGCAGTAAGAGATTATCGAGGTGGAGGAAGAAGCTCTGCAAGAGAAACAGCTGCAAGAGTAGCTGCGGGTGCAATTGCAAAAATGATGCTAAATGAACTTGGGGTAAGAATTCAAAGTGGCATTTGTGAAATTGCAGGTATTAAATCTGATAAAATAGATTTTGAATTCGCAAAAAGTTCTGAAATTTTTGCTTTAGATAAAAATCAAGAGGATCTTCAAAAAGAAGCTATTTTAAAAGCGAAAAGTGAGCATAACTCTGTTGGTGGAGTTACTCTTGTCAATGTTCAAAATTGTCCAATTGGATTAGGAGAACCCCTGTATTTTAAACTTGACTCACAAATTGCAAATGCAATGATGAGTATAAATGCAGTTAAAGCTGTTGAGATTGGTGATGGAATTGAATCTACTTCATTAAGTGGTTATGAAAACAATGATGAAATTAGAGAGAAAGGTTTTAAAACAAATCATAGCGGTGGTATGCTTGGTGGCATTTCAAATGGTGATGAAATTAATGTAAAAATATATTTTAAACCAACACCCTCTATCTTTATTAAACAAGAAACAATTGATGTAAATAATAAAGAAGTTAATTGCGAGCTAAAAGGAAGGCATGACCCTTGTGTTGCTATTAGAGGTTCAGTTGTAGCTGAATCAATGATGGCTTTAGTTCTTGCAGATATGGCACTACTAAATATGAGTAGTAAAATTGAAAATGTAAAAAAAGTCTACAACTAATTAATTTTTTTTTATTTTATTTAAAGCAGTTTTTTGTAGAATTCATTTATCCTTTACTTTGGTCAAGTTGAAAGGATACAAGCGGAATTTTTGTTCCGCTTTTTTATTAATAAACCTTTACTAACTTATCCTGCACAAAATCACTAAAACTGTTTAGTATTGTCTTATTTTGCATAGACTTAAAGACAAAGATACCATTTTCTTTTAATTTACTACAGGGTAAATTATCTACCTCAGGAACAATTAAAATCTCAAATTTATTCATTTTACACTCTCTTATAATTTCATCTGTTGAACTTGGGTGAGGATTTTTAATTGTTTCTACTGAAATGATATTTTGTCCAGAAACATTTAAAACAGTAAGATATTTTGAATTTTCAAAACTTCTTTCTACTTCAGAGATATAGCTTAGTTTTTTGTTAGTCGGAAATACTATTCTTACCATAGCGCCCCCTATTATAAAAATTTGAACCTAATTTTATGTAGCTTTAAAACATCAGTTCTATTAGGAAGAGTGAAAAAAGTAATGACTAGGGAAAAGATAATTATATATTTAATCCTAATATTAACTGATGTTTAAAAATATATTCCGTTAAAGCTAAAATAACATATATACTTTGTACAATTAGGAAACCAAAACGGTTATCAAAAAAGATCACATTTTTATGTACAAAGCTAATCAAGTATGTTCTGTAACTAATGCTTTATGAACATATGATAGTATTGTATCCTCTTTTTGGACATATGTCAAGTATATTTTAATAAAAGTGTGCTAAAATTTAAACAGATTATAAATAAGGTTATTAATGGCAAGAGAAAAACTTCAAAGGAAACTTGAACTAAAACCATTGTCCAAGTACTTTGGACCAAAAGATATAGATGCAAAGCAAGATATAATTTTATTACATGAAGAGATTGAAGCAATTCATTTAATGGATTCATTTTGCATGTATCAAGAAGATGCAGCAAAAAAAATGAATGTCTCAAGAGCAACATTTGCAAGAATCATAAAGAGTGCTAGAAAAAAAATTTCACTTGCTTTAATTACTGGAAGTAATATCAAAGTACATGAAATTAAAAATGAATTTAATGTTGCTGTATGTTCAAATAGTAATACTGAACTTGAATATGCAGGAGCTGATGCAAAATATATTTGGATTTTCTTTATTAAGGATTATAAACTAAAATCTTCAAACTGTATAAATAATCCAATGTATCAAAATGAAGAAGAAGCTGCTTGCAACGTACTTCCTGATATACTTTATGATTTTACAACCAATTACTTCATAATAGAAGATATTGATTATGATTTAAAAATCTCTTTAATTGCCAAAGGGATTTACCCTATCTTACAAGAAGAAGTCAATCAAGATAAAATTGTTGATCTATTTCAATAATAGAGGCTTAATCCTCTATTATAGTTCATGTTTTAACTCTTCTAGTCTCGCAATTCTATCCTCAGTAGTTGGATGAGTTCTAAAAAGTCCTCCAAAAGATGACTTCATCCCTGAAAAAGGGTTTACTATAAACATATGAGCTGTCTGCTGTGTTGCATTATGTACTTGATGACCACCTCTTGCATAATTTTCTAATTTAGCTAAGGCACTTTGTAAACCTTCCACATTTCCAGTAAGTCTTGCCGCACCCTCATCTGCCATATACTCTCTACTTCTACTTACACTCATCTGTATAATTGATGCAGCTAAAGGAAGTAAAATTGCCATTACAATCATTAATATAGGATTTCCACCCCCTCTATTATTTCCAAACATTGCTCCAAATTGCATTATATTAGCAATCATAGCAATTGCACCTGCAAAAACAGCGGCTATCGTTCCTACTAAAATATCATAATGTTTTACATGAGATAGTTCATGGGCAATAACACCTTCTAACTCCTTTTCATTTAACATCTCATATAATCCCATTGTAACTGCTACTGCGGCATTTTTATGATTTCTACCAGTTGCAAAGGCATTGGGTGTATGATCAGGTATTAAATATACCTTTGGCATAGGAAGTCCTGCTCTTTGTACTAATTTTTGAGTTATTCTATAAACTGGATGTCTTTCATCCTCAATTGGTGTAGCATTATACTGTTTTAAAACCTGTTTATCTGAGTAATAATATGCATAAAAATTTATTCCAGCTGCTATTAAAAAAGCTATTAGCATACCATTTGTTCCACCAAAAGAGAACCCAATAAATACAAATAATACTGTTAAAAGTGTTAATAAAAAAACTGTTTTAACTTGTTCCATAATTCTCCTTTCATGTTTTTTTATTTAGTATAATATCATTAGATAATTAATAAAACTTTAACAACTTATATTCTATTTAAAATTGATTTTTGGGGATAAGGAACTTTCGCACTTGGAGCAACTTGTGATGTTGATTCTAAATGAACATCTTGATCATCAAAGAAAATATCAGCCCCAAAAGCTTTAACAACCTCATATTTATCCACCCCTCCTAAAAAAAATGATTCATCTAATCTAACTCCCCATTGTGAAAGTGTTCTAATTACTCTTTCATGTGCAGGAGAGTTTCTAGCTGTTATTAATGCTGTTCTAATTGGTGTTTGTTCTTCTGGATATTTTGATTGTATATTAGATATAACTCTAAGAAGTTGTGCAAAGGGTCCAGATTTTAAAGCATTATTTGCATTTTTTTTCTCATTTTCTAAAAAAGCCGCTAAACCTTGTGTTTTATAAATAACTTCTGACTCTTCTGAAAAAAGTACTGCATCTCCATCAAAAGCAATCTTTACCTGATTAGAAAATTCATTATTATCCTCTACATATGGCAAAATTCTAGCTGCTGCTATTCCTTCATTAATAGCATTTTGAACATCAATTTCATTTGCAGATAAAAAAAGGTCAACTTTAAAAGGTTTTAAATATTTAGATATATCATTACCACCGCTCCATGCAGATCTTGCAATGTCCAACTCATATTTTTCAATTGATTTAGTAATCCTAAGACTTGTTGCTGCATTATTTCTAGACATAATTATCACTTCAACCTGCTTATCACTAGGAAAATCTTCATTTATCCTAAGTAAATTTTTAACTAGTCTAAACCCTGTACCTTTTTCTAAAATAATATCTTCATTCTCTATTTGATACTTATAATACTCATTAACACCTTTATCCTCAAAAATCTTATTTTCATTCTCTAAATTAAATAATGCTCTTGATGAAATGGCAATTACAAGTTTTTTCTCTAAATCATATCCCAAAACTTATCCTCAATTATTATACATTTTTCATGTATTATACAAAAAAAGATATAATAAATTATTTGCAAAAAAGAGGATATATGAAAAAGTTATACTTAATAAGACATGCAAAGTCCGATTGGTCAAATCCTACATTAGATGATTTTGATAGACCATTAAATAAAAGAGGTAAAAAAAATGCATCTTTTATGGGGGAAATTTTAAAAGAGAAAAAGACAAAACCTGATTTAATAATCTCAAGCCCTGCATATAGAGCAAGAGAAACTACAAAAAAAATTGCAAAAAAAATAGGATATCTTAATGAAATAATGTATAATGAACACATTTATGAAGCCTCATTAAAAGATATTCTAGATATTGTTACTTTTATTGAAGACGAATATGAAGAAGTATTTATTGTTGGACATAACCCAAGCTTAAATATGTTAGCTTTTTATTTAATAGATTTTAATGATAATATTCCAACAGCAGGTATCTTAGAAATTGAATTTTACTCTTATACATGGAGAAAAATAGGTAAAAAAAATGCAAAACTTGTTTCATTTGAGTATCCAAAAAAAAATTATACACGAAATTAGTAAAAATTTGTTGACTTTAATTTTTTTTCAAGTTAAATATTTTTAAAATTATTTTTATAAATGATGAGAAATGACTATGAAGAAACTTTATATTTTAAGACATGCACAAAAAGATGAATCTGTTCAAGTTGATTATGATTATGATATAGAGCTATCTCAAAAGGGAAGAGAAGACTCAATTATTATAGGACAAAAACTAAAAGAAAGAAATGTAAAACCTGACTTAATTGTTGCCAGTCCATCAATTAGAACAAGACAAACAGCACAGATTGTTGCTAAACAGATAGCTTATAGAAAAAATATTATGTATAATGAAGTAATATACGAAGCTTTTTTAAATGAAATTATAGAATCAATCACCTATACCTTTGATACAATTGATACTCTTATGATAGTTGGTCATAATCCATCACTTACAGCATTGGCTGCTATCTTTGGAGGATTAAAAGAGGAACTTAAAATGGGAAGTGTAGTAAGAATCGATTTTAATTGTAACTCTTGGACAACAATAGATAAATCTAATGCACAGTTAATTGAGCATATTGAAGTATAACTACTTCAATAATTTTCCTGCCAGATATCCACTTGAAAAAGACCATTGCAAATTATAACCACCACAAGGTCCATCTAAATCCATAACTTCACCACAAAAGTATAAACCTTCAATTATTTTACTCTGCATTGTTTTAGGATTTATCTCTTTTAAAGAGACTCCACCTCTTGTTATCATTGCTTTTTCAAAACCAACATGGTCAACGATAGTTAAAGGAGTCCAAACTAAAGTTTTCACTAGCTTTTCTCTTATATGTCCATTTAAGTCTTTAAATTTTTTTGTAGAGTCTGCACCAACTAAATTGCATATCTCTTTAATCACTGAGTTAGGCAAAAATGTAGCTAAAGAGTCTTCTAGACTAGAACTTGGTTTTTTTTTCAAGTGCTGGAAAACATCCTCTTCATTCATACCTTTTATCATATTAATTAAAAGAGGAACTTCCATACCCTTTTCTAAAAAAGGAGTAACCTCTCTTGAGAAATCAAGAACAACTGGACCTCTAATTCCTTTAACTGTAAAAATCAAATCCCCTACTGCTTTAAGTCTCTTTACTTTTTTTAAATCAATTCTTATTTCTGCCTTTGCAATTGTATCTGCTTTACAATTTGCAACCCACTTCTCTTTTGTTATAAGAGGTAGCATTGCAGGATATAAGTCTGTTATTTTGTGACCTAAAGATTTTGCAAATTTAAAACCATCTCCATTTGCTCCTAACGTTGAAAAACCTAAACCACCTGTTGCAACAATAACATTTGAAGCATAAATCTCTTCTTTATGTGTAATCACACCTTTTATTATCTCATCTTCACATATTAAATCTTCAACTTTTGTTAGATTTTTAACTATAACTTTGAGTTTTAATAACTCTTGTTCTAAAGCTTTAATAATTGTTGAAGAGTTATGAGTTACAGGAAAAACTCTAAAACCATCAGGAATATGAGTATCAACCCCTATATCATTTAAAAATTTTATTAAATCTTGATAAGTAAAAGCTTCAATGGCTTCACTCATAAATCTACCATTTCGACCAAAAGAGTTCATAAACTCTTCATTAGTAAGAGTATTTGTTAAATTACACTTACCCCCTCCTGTAGCTTTTAATTTTGGACCTAACTTCTCTTGTTGTTCACACAATAAAACCTTTTTTCCATTACGTGAAGCTACTATTGCAGAAATCATACCTGCTGCACCTGAGCCAACTACAATTAAATCGTAAGTATCTATTTTCATAGTCGTATAGTATCAAAAATGAATTAAGATTTTGGTTTCATATAAAAATAATCAAAAAGTTCAAACAAATAGACTATTTACTATTTTCCTAAGCAAAAAGAACCAAACATCACATCTAACATCTGATCATGTTCATAAGGCCTTGTAATATTAGAAATATTCTCCAAAGCTTCTTTAATATGATAAGCAAAAAACTCTAACTCTCCAGTGCTAAGTGGCATTGATGATTCATCTATATGAAATAGTGTTTGCTCTACTGCATCAACTTGTCTTTTTGAAACAAGTGTCATATCATCACTATGAGTATTAGAATCAAGAAGAGATTCTATTTTATAAACTAATGGATTAATGGTTTCTTTAGTACTTAATTCTATAAAATCATCAAGTCTTCTCCTATCAAAAACATCTTCTAAATCAGTTTTGTTTAAAACCTTCACTATCTCTTTATATGAGTTTTCTTCAAGTAAAGATAAAATTTTCTCATCTTCATTATCTAAAGCTTTACTATTATCAAATAGAGCTATCACAATATCTGCTTCATTAATTACTTCAATAGATTTTTCAATACCTATCTTTTCAATTACATCTTCAGCATCTCTAATCCCTGCTGTATCAATAATTTTAATAATATGTGTTCCTATTTTAATCGACTCTTCAATTGTATCTCTTGTAGTTCCTGCA
The DNA here is from genome assembly GCA_964480765.1 of uncultured Arcobacter sp. Classification (GTDB taxonomy): domain Bacteria; phylum Campylobacterota; class Campylobacteria; order Campylobacterales; family Arcobacteraceae; genus Halarcobacter. Next base: position 34,558 of record CAYZST010000017.1, read on the forward strand.
ATATCAGAGATTATAGCTCTATCAAAGTTTAAAAGTTTATTTAAAAGAGAAGATTTTCCTACATTTGGCTTTCCTACAATAGCAACTTTAAAACCTTCTATAAGTCCCTCTCTTCTTTTACTAGCCTCTAAAGTAGAAATAAGTTTTACTTTTATCTTATTTAGTTTATTCTCTATTTGTTCATAGATATCAGTTGGTAAATCCTCTTCTGCATAATCGATATTTACCTCAGTATAGGCAAGTATAAATAATAAATCTTCCCTAATATCATTTACAAAATTTGTTAATTCACCTTTTAACTGCTTTGCTAATAGTTTAACTGCATCTTCACTTCTAGCTTCAATGATTTTTGCAATAGCTTCTGCTTTTGTTAAATCTATTTTTCCATTTATAAATGCACGTTTTGAAAACTCTCCTGGTTGAGCCACTCTTGCACCACATTTAATGATTTCACTCATAATAATATTTGAAATAGCTATACCACCATGACACTGGAACTCTACAATATCCTCTCCTGTAAAGGAAAAAGGATTTTTAAAATATATTAAAAGAGCTTCATCAATAACTTCATCTTTTGAATTATAAATCGAACTAAGAGTAGCAAATCTTGGTTTTAAATCAGTCTTTTTTGAGAGTTTTAAAGCTATTGGTAAAGCATCTTTACCACTAACTCTAATAATTGAAATTGAACCAATTCCATTGGCTGTAGCAATAGCTACAATTGTATTATCATCTAACAATTTTTATTACTCTTTACTTCTGTACTCATTTACAAGTACATATTTATGCCCTCTAACATTTGTTTTAACCGCAACATATTTGTCAGGGAATTCTTCTCTTAATCTTTTAAGTGCAATATGAACTAGAATTCCATCTAATGGCTTTGTTTTAAAAGAGCCTTTCTCTTTTATTGTTTCAATTATAGGCTCTAAGTAAGTATAAATTGAAGCCTCTTGGTTTTTCAAAAACTCTGCAACTTCAAGTCTTAACATCAATCCATATTTTTCATTAATCCAATTAAATAAAATATATGATAAAGCTTTGTACCTATATCCCTCTTTACCAATAAGTAAAGCAGAATCAGCTCCTGTAAACTCAATGTAAAGAGTTTCATCATCATAAAACTCTATTTTGATATTATCAATTTCATAACAAGTATCATCAAAAAGAGATTTCAAACCTTCATTTACTTCAAATAGAATCTCTTTTTTATCTTTTTTTACAATAATCTTTGCAACATCATTTCTAGAAGCTTCTTCACCATAAAAGTTATCAAAAATTCTCTCTTTTGACTCAACCTTCGGAACATCATTTAATTTTTTTTCTCTTTTTTGAGTCTTTTTTCTTCTCTGATCCTCCTTTTTAGCTTCTGCTCTATTTGTATCCTCAATTTTTTTAGATACATCTTCAATTTTAATATCTTTTTTTCTAAATCTATGCTCTTTTGTTTTGCCATTTCTTCTTTCTTTTCTTTTAGAAGAAACAGTAATAATTGCATTTTTTTTACCAAAACCAAGAAAACCATTACTTGGTTGTTGAATAATATCTATCTTTAATTCAGTAATTGAACAAGCAAACTCATTTGATGCTAACTCATATACTTCTTCTAAAGTTCTTGCTTCGAACTGTTTCATAATAGTCTCTCCCTCTAGCCCACTATCTGACTACTTTTTAGCCGCTCTTTGTTTTTCAAATTTATTATTAATATAATATTGTTGAACAATAGTAAATACGTTGTTTACGAACCAATATAATGTTAATCCTGCTGGGAACCATAAGAAGAAAAATGTAAAAATAATTGGTAACATTTGGAAAATCTTCTTTTGCATTTCATCTTGCATTGTATTTGGAGTAATTCTTTGTTGAATATACATAGAAATACCCATTAAAATTGGCAATACAAACCATGGATCCATTTCTGCTAAATCATTAATCCATAAAATCCATTCTGCACCTTTTAATTCAATCGCATTTAATAAAACCCTATAAATTGCAAAGAAAACTGGAATTTGTAATAGAAGTGGTAAACATCCACCCATTGGGTTAGCACCATGTTTCTTATATAACTCCATCATTGCAGCAGATTGTCTTTGTTTATCATCTTTATATTTAGCTTGAATCTCTTTCATTTTAGGAGCAAGCTCTTTAAGCTTTTGCATAGAAACCATCCCTTTATATGAAAGTGGATATAAAAGAAGTTTAATTATAATTGTTAAAATAACAATTGACCATCCCCAGTTTCCAACATAAGATTGAATAAACTGTAAAAATGTAAACATTGGTTTTGCAATAAATGTAAACCATCCATATTCAATAACATCCGTTAACTCTTTATTTAAAGCTTTTAAATCATTAAAGTTTTTCGGTCCCATATATCCTGAAAATTTAGTTGTTCCTAAAGCATGTACAAAACCTTGCGGATCATTTTTAGAATCAGGCATAATAGAGACTTGTAAAGAGTTTTCAAAATTATAAATAACTGTTGCGTAGTATCTATCAAAATTCGATAAAAACTTAACTCCTGTATATGATTTGACTTTATCCACATCTCCGTCAAGATTTAATTCTAAAGTTCCATTATTTAGCTTAATTATTGAACCATGATCTGCATACATATCAGCTAAGATATTTGGTCTAAATCCATTTGTAATAAAAAATTGCTCTTCTTTAGTTGTAGAAACTTCAATATCATAATGTCCATTTGGATAAAATATAATATTTTTAGTTATAGTTAACTCAGATAAGTTTTGAGTGAAAGTAACCTTTTGAGCTGTTTTACTTGCATCAATATTTGAAGCTGTTGTAGAATAATTTATCTTAAAAGCTTCATTATTAATATCAATATTCGCGAATCTCACTTCTAATGGTCTTAATTGGTCAGCTTCAAATAATTTATAATTATTACCCTCTTCATCTTTATATTTATCATCTGTTAAAGTAACTTGTGCAACTCTTCCTAGTTTATCAATTTGAATAATATTTCTTGCAGTTTTAATTGTTGTAATAATATCTGCATTTCCAATAGATTTTGATGATAATGCTGAAATTGATTTAGACATATTATCTTTTGATATATTTGTGGGTTGTATTGTTGAAGCTACTTCTGGTGCCTGATTAGATTCTTTCTTTTTTGCTATTTCTTGTTGTTTTAACTTCTCTTCTTGTTGAGGCTTTAATACTAAAAATTCATAAGCTATAAAAAATGCAAACACCACAAGTGTCATTATAAGCATTCTTTTTTGCATACCATTATCTTGTTGATTCATCATTATCTTTTTTCCACTCCCGATTTTTTACTATGAAATATCTATTATTATTTAATGGAACTAACCAATAAACAACTTTTATTTTTTTAAAATTGATATTATTATGTTTCACTATTTTCACTACAGGATAATCGAATCCGCCAGGAAAAAGTTGATTACATTTTAATATGCGTATTATTGTAAAACAAATCGCCTTAAAAAAAGTATTGTTTTCCAATTGCCAAAGGGCATAATTTGAACATGTTGGGTAATATCTACAACTTCCAAATGATATTACTGTTAAATATTTCTGATAAAATTTTATTAGATATTTAAATAGTAATTTCATTAATTAAAAAGCTGAAGTTTCTTCATTGCATACTTAAAATCTCTTTCAAGTTCACTATAACTTGATTCAAATATTTTATCCTTTGCAACAAAAATATATTTACCTGATTTTATTTTATTTTCGTAGTTTAAGCATAATGCTCTAAGTCTTCTTTTTGCCTTCGCTCTTTTTACAGCATTACCTACTTTTTTTGAAGCAACAAATGCAAGTTGAGATTTTTCATCAAACGAAAAAAAAGCAACAAAAGATTGAGTATGCCATCTTTTGCCGCTTTTATAAAGTTGATTAAAATCTTTTGAATTATTTAAACGGTGTTGTTTGCTTAAACAGCTAATCTTTTTCTACCTTTAGCTCTTCTAGCTTTGATTACTTTTCTTCCGTTCTTAGTTTTCATTCTGATTCTAAAACCATGTGTTCTTTTTCTTGGCGTGTTGTGTGGTTGATATGTTCTTTTCATATTCTTTAGTTCCTCTATTCACAAATTAAGTCGCGTATTATATTTAAAGCTAACTTAAACCTTGTTTAGTTTAAGCTTTTTATAAAACTTACTTAATATTCACAATAACCTCATCACCTTTTACATCAAACTCTACACTTGAACCCTCTTCAATCTTATCCTCTAAAATTAAATCAGCAAGTCTATCCTCTACAATCTCATAAATTGCTCTTTTAAGTGGTCTAGCTCCATAAACTGGATCAAAACCTACTTTTGCAATAAACTCTTTTGCCTCATTTGTTAAAGATATATGAATATCTTTTTGTGCAACTTTTTTCTTAATATTATCAAACAATATATCTACAATATTTGTAATTGCATCTAATCCCAACTGTTCAAAAATAATAATATCATCAAGTCTATTTAAAAACTCAGGTCTAAAATGGACTTTTAGTTCATTTAAAACCTCTTTTTTTCTACTCTGTTTATCACTAATTTCAATAATTTTTGAACTTCCTATATTTGATGTTAATATTATAATGGCATTCTTAAAATCAACTGTAACACCTTTATTATCTGTTAATCTTCCATCATCAAGTACTTGAAGTAATATATTAAACACATCAGGATGAGCCTTTTCAATCTCATCAAAAAGTATTACTGAATATGGTTTTCTTCTAACTGCTTCAGTTAACTGTCCTCCTTCTTCATAGCCAACATAACCAGGAGCTGCACCAATTAGTCTACTAACTGCATGTTTCTCCATATATTCACTCATATCAAATCTAATAAGTGCCTTCTCATCATCAAATAAAAATCTTGCTAATGTTTTTGCTGATTCAGTTTTACCAACTCCCGTTGGTCCAAGAAACATAAATGAACCAATTGGTCTATTATCTTCACTTAATCCTGCTTTATTTCTTTTAATTGCTCTTGAAATTGCTTTTAAAGCCTCATCTTGTCCAACAACATCCTCTTTTAATACAGATTCAACTTTAAGAATCTTTTGCTTTTCTGAATCCATCATTTTATTTACTGGAATTCCTGTCCATCTGCTTACAATAGAAGCAATAGCCTCTTCATCAACTGAATTTCTTAAAAGAGTCCCTTGCTCTTGCATTCTAGCCCATTTTTGTTCATTCTCTTTTATTTTTGTTTCAAGAGCAGGTATCTCTCCATACTCAATTGATGCTGCTTGTTCAAAATTTGACTCTCTCTTCGCTCTTTGTGCTTTTGTTTTAAGTTCATCAATTTTTATTTTTAATTCACTTGTAGCATTAAATGTCTCTTTTTCATTTTCAAATCTTGTTTCTAATGACTGTTTTTGCTCATTTTTATTTGCAAGCTCTTTTTCAATCTCTTCTAATCTTTGCTCATTTTTTTTGCTCTTTTCCATTTTAAGAGCCTCTTTTTCAACATTTATTGCTTGAATCTCTCTTTTAATTGTTGAAAGTACAATAGGTTCTGACTCTATTTGCATCTTAAGTTCTGCTGCAGCTTCATCTATTAAATCTATTGCCTTATCAGGTAAGAATCTATCTGTGATATATCTATTTGATAACTTTGCAGCTGCAACTAAAGCACTATCATTAATAGTCACATTATGGTGTGTTTCAAGCCTCTGTTTTATACCTCTTAAGATTTGTAAAGCCTCATTTACATTTGGTTCTTCTACATTTACTGGTTGAAATCTTCTTTGCATCGCTGCATCTTTTTCAAAATACTTTCTATACTCTTTTAAAGTTGTAGCACCTATTGTATGGAGTTCTCCTCTTGCTAAACTAGGTTTTAATATATTTGCTGCATCCATTGATCCTTCACTAGCTCCAGCACCAATAATAGTATGTATTTCATCTATAAACAGAATAATATTCCCAGCTTTTTTAACCTCATTAATAACTGATTTTAATCTATCTTCAAACTCACCCCTATATTTTGCTCCTGCAATTAACGCACTCATATCTAAAGCTACTACTCTTTTATTCTGCAAAGAAGTTGGCACATCTTTATTCACTATTCTTTGAGCAAGTCCTTCAGCAATTGCTGTTTTACCAGTTCCAGGTTCACCTAATAAGATAGGATTATTTTTAGTTTTTCTTATTAAAATTTGCATCATTCTTTGAATTTGTTCATCTCTACCAATTACAGGATCAAGTTCACCATCAATTGCTTTCTTATTTAAATCTATTCCATATTTATTTAAAGCCTCAAGGTTTTCATCAGCACTTACACTATCTACTTTAGCACCTGCTCTCATTGTTTCAAGCTCTTTTTTTGCATCAAGTAAATTAACATATTTACCTAATACCTCTTTTATAACTTTATCATCAAAGTTAGCTATAAGCCAAGTATCTACTGCTATAAACTTATCTCCTTGTTTTATAGCTAATCCCTCTGCTTTTTCTAAACTACTAACAAAATTTCTAGATAATTTAATATTCTCTTTAGTAACTGATGAAACAGAAGATAACTTATTTGCATAAGATTTTGCTTCAAGCTCTATTGCTGTTTTATCAATATTCATTTTATTTAATAATTGATTTAATACTGAATTTGTATTTGTTAATAATGTCCATAAAAAGTGAATTATTTCTACTTCTTGATTTTTATTATGTAAAGCTAAAGCCACTGAAGAATCAATACTCTCCGCAACTTGATTTGTTAATTTTTCAAATAACTTATTCATTTTAGCACTCCTTTAATTTAACTGCTAATAAGATTATATCAACTTGAGTGGTATTTTGTCAAGTTATATTAATACTTTTCTAATATTTTTTTACTATAATATATTTTCCAAGGAGCTAATATGTTATGTGGAATTGATGAAGCAGGTCGTGGACCACTTGCTGGACCTCTTGTTGTTGCTGGAGTAATAATAAATGAACCTATTGAAGGATTAAATGATTCAAAAGCTTTAAGTGAAAAAAAGAGAGAACTATTATTTGATGAAATAAAGAAGAAATGCTCTTATCATATAGTATTTACAAATGCTAAAGAGATAGATGAAAAAGGAATATCAACTTGTTTAAGAAACTCTATTAAAGAGATAATCAACGTACTTAAAAATCATAAGATAGAGTTCTTAATGGATGGCAATACCTCTTTTGGTATTTCTACTTTACAACATAAAATCAAAGCTGATGCTTCAGTTCTTGAAGTTAGTGCAGCTTCAATTTTAGCTAAAGTTAGTAGGGATAGATATATGATTAAAATCTCTAAAAAATATCCAAATTATGATTTTGAGAAACATAAAGGTTACGGAACAAAACTACATGTAGAAAAAATAAAAGAGTTTGGAAGAAGTGATGAGCATAGGCACTCTTTTAAATTAAAACAGTTAGGTGAAGAGAAAAAAGGCATTCAAAAAAGTCTGCTTTAGACTATTTTGAAATCTCACCTATTTTATCTTCTATTGATTTAACCTTTAACTCTAATCTATTTTCATACCCCTTTCTTATATCAAAAGTTAGTGTGGAATAAACTCTATTACAACCTAACTCTTCAAGTCTTTCATAACATTTTTGAACAAGTCCTAAAGCTTCAGAAATTGTGTTTGTTTCAATAATTGTTGCCATAGCTGTAAGTTTATATGAAAAACCACTCTCTTTTATTATTTTAATTACTTGTGAAACATATTCACTTTTACTTTCACTTTTATCCGTTGGAAACATAGCCATAGACACTAAAACAGACATAAACACTCCTTATTATAGTCTTTCAATTTATTAATTTTCATTTTTAATACATAAAAATAATACACAAAATAAGGTTTATGTATATTAAAATATTTAACTAAAAAGAAAAGTTTGAAAAACTAGATGAACTTACAAGGCAAAAGTTTATGTCATTTAAAAATGATTTATATAAAACTTACCACAAAGAACAACTACTAATATTTATATTTTGTTTTTATCTAAAAACAATGCTTTATCTAAAGAAGTAAAAAAATCTTGATAAGGTTTAGGATCTTCAATAGCTCTTGTACCATGTTGAATATTACTTCTAACTATAAACTTTGTTTCTGACTTTGATCTTACTGTTACAGACATCTTTAAGTAATAACCATCTAGCTTAGTAGCTGTAATAGTTCCTAAGTCAAAATCTGCTTTATCAACAATAAAACTTAAATCTTGAAGTACAGAAACAATACCTCTCATAATATCTTGTTTTGATTGAGAGTCATAAGTTCTTGTTTGAAAACTTCTTAATTTTACCTGATTTTTTGCAGCCATGATATGTTGTTTTGAATTTGAAACACATCCCGATAAAAATAATATATTTACTAAAATGATAACAACTAAACTAACTCTTCTCATATCTTATGTCCTTCTAAAAATGTTGCTTTATCTAATGCTATAAAAAATTTTTCATAAATCTCTTTATCTCTTATAGTTTCTACTTTTTTTATCTTTCCACTTGCACCCCAAATAATTCTCTGAAAAGAGACTCTTGCATTATATGTATTATCTTGTACTCTTGATTTAGTAACAACAAGACTTGCTCTAATTTTTTGTTCTTTATCTGTATCCATATTAACACCAAACAATAGAACAATAGCAACTGCCACAACTTGTTCACCAACTTCTACAGCATCTCTGTTTTTTGAACCAGTAATAACACCTAATTTCTTTTGGGTTTCATCAATTTGAAAACCTAAATCTTGCATAACACCTAAACCAGCAGATAGTATTACCATTTCATTATCAGTTTGATAACTTCTTGTTTGAAGTTGTCTATCTTTTAATGTTGATGTATTTAACTTAAGTGCTTCTTTTGGAATTTGATTTTGAACACAAGCTGAAAAAACTAAAGGGACAACTACACTTAAAAATAGGAATTTTTTAATACTCATCTCAAAATCCCAATCTAAAATTTAGACTGTCTAAATGTATAAGATTCAACCTTATCATTTTCATCAAACTTAATAATAATAGTTAATGTACTTTGTGATGTTTCAGAACTACTATTTTTAGAACCCGCACCAACTACTAATAACCATAAACCTGCATTTGAACTATTAGATTGAACAGTCGAAGATACTCTATCATAAACCCAAACCGATTTACCATTTTCATCTTGAGTTACTATGCTTGGTGAACCAAGTGCAGAAACAACATCAGCAGAAGGCATACCCTTTTTTATATTTTGCTGAACTGTACCAGCAGTTAATGTACTTTTTCCTTGTGTACTATTTTGATTACTTGTTGTACAACCAATAAATAGTAGAATTAAGAACGTGGAATATATTAATAATTTTCTCATTTTATCTCCTTTAAAATATAATAAATTATATCTAATATTATCTTAAAATTTTTAAAAAAATTATTATTTAATTAAATTCTTTTCCAAAATTTATATTAGCGAAAGCTTTCATCCCTTTTAGTCTATTTAAATATAAAAACAAGTTTACTTACTTAATATAAAATGGCATTGGATGATATAACATTGTCATTTAAAAAAAATCCTTTTAAAATAAATTATATTTCATGTATTAAAACTATTATATGCTTTAAGAAATAGACTTTATAGAGATTTTTAAAGCCATATTTTAAATTATTTTGATAATATTTAATAATAAAAATTAAAAAAAGGATAATTATGCAGTTAGATGTATCGCCTGAAGTTTTATTATCTCAATTAGGATATTCAAAAAGTGACTCTGCACTTAAACAAGCTAAAATGGTAATGAATCAAACAAAAGACTTTAATAAATTTTCTAAACATATTATTAGTCTAAATGACCACTTAAAAAAGATGAATGCTTATGTTGGTTTATCTAATTCTTCTGATTTTCTAAAAATTAAATGTAATGAAAATGATGCAGATGAAATTCTAAATGAGTTTCACGAAGAGGTTGCACACTGGGCAAACAAATACAATATCAATCTTCAAAAGCTTGATGGTAAGCATGTTTATTATATTTTAGGAACTCACTAATTAATAAAGATATCAATTCTGATATCTTTATTAAACTTTTTTAATTAAATATCTTTGTATAACTATGACAATAAGGTAACTTCCCTGTTTTTTCATAATAATCTTGATGATACTCTTCAGCCTCATAAAATGGTGTTTTAGAAGCTTCAAATAAGGATGTTGCAACTTTATAGCCCATCTCTTCTAACTGATTAATTAACTCCAATGAATCTTTTTTCTGTTTCTCATCAATATAAAAAATTGCAGATAGATATTGATTTCCAATATCTGGTCCTTGTCCATTTGTCTGAGTAAAATCATGTATCTGAAAAAACTGTTTTGCTAACTCTTTAAAGGAGACAAGCAACTCATTATATTCTACTCTTACTACCTCTAAATGCCCAGTTAGCCCTGTACAAACAGAATGATAATCTGGATTTTCTAAATGACCACCCATATAACCTGAAACAGCACCATTAACTCCTTTAAAGTTTTCAAAATAATGTTCAACTCCCCAGAAACATCCTCCTGCAAAATATGCATAGTTTTTTGCACTTTTAAATGTCATTGAAATTGAGTTTACACAATGTCTTGTATTCTTAGAAGTAAAACCTTCACCTTCAAATACATGACCTAAGTGTCCTTCACATGAAGCACAAACAATCTCTGTTCTTCGTCCATCTTTATCTGGTACTCTTTTTACTGCACCTTTTATCTCATCATCAAAGCTTGGCCATCCACAACCTGAACTAAACTTATCATCAGAACTAAAAAGTTCCGCCCCACACTTTTTACAAAAATAAATGCCTTTTTTGTAAAAATCATTATATTTTCCAGAAAAAGCTCTCTCTGTACCCTTATCATTAATAATATATGACTCTTCAGGAGTTAATTCATTATATTTCATTTTAGCCTCATATTAAAATTTATTTATAAGGTTATATTAAGTTTTAAATCACTTTATTTAAGCCTTTTATAAAAGTTATTTTACAAAATAAAGTATCACAACAAAATAAAACAATAATATTTTAAAATAAGGTTATAAAGAGCTGACTACTATTAATAAAAAGTATCATATTATATTAAAGATATTTGTTATATTATGAAAGAAGATAATACTTTATTAAAATATAGAGGCAGTAGTAATGAATTATATTAGTTTTAACAAGCAAAAAATAATCCCATCTAAAATTATTTGTATTGGTAGAAATTTTGTAGATCATATAAAAGAGTTAAATAATGAAATGCCAAAGAATATGGTCATCTTCAACAAACCTAACTCTGCTATATCTAATACACTTCGTTTTATTAGTGATGATACACGTTTTGAAGGTGAACTTAGCCTACTAATTATTAATAAAAAAATTGCTGGTATAGGATTTGGACTTGATTTAACAAAAGCTAAGATACAAAATGAACTAAAGAAAAAAGGTTTACCTTGGGAGAGAGCAAAAGCCTTTGATGGTTCAGCTGTTTTTGGAAACTTTATAGAATTTGATGGAGATATAACTCAATTAAAATTTGAATTATATATAAATAACAATTTAGTACAAACAGCAACACATGATTTAATGATTTATAAACCTAATGAAATTATAAATGAAATTGAATCATTTATGAGTTTAGAAGATGGAGATATAATTATGACTGGTACTCCAAAAGGTGTAGGTACTTATAATATTGGAGATACTTTTATAAGTAAAATTTATTATGCTAATAAAATTTTAATAGAATCTAAATGGGATGTAGTTTAAGTCAACTATACTTTCTAAAAGTCGTGATGTATTAATAATAAAGCCATCTTACAAATGTATGTCATATATGATAAAATACAAACATTTTCTTACTTAATACTTTTTAAGTAAATCATTTATAATAACAGCTGTTAGTCCCCATATAATTTCATCTTTATACTTGTAAACCCAAACTTTATATTGCTTATGTCCCCAAGGTTTCTGATAATTTTCGGGAAGTCCTAACTCTTCAACGGGAAAATGAACCTCTTTTTCTCCATCTTCATTTATTGTATATGGATGAACTTCATACTTTAAATTATATACTTCAGGTTCATTTTCTTTAAAAAACCTAATGGGAATAAGAAGTGTTTTTTCAACTTCATTTGTATCTATAACCATCTTTTTTAAAGCTTTTTTCTTTATTAGTGCAACATAAGGCTCAATAACAGCACCTATTGGAGCAACATATGTATCAAGTTGACCTAAAACCTTTATATATTTTTTCTTTATTCCTAACTCTTCATATGTCTCTCTTAAAGCAGTCTCCATAAAAGAGTCATCTTCCTTTTCATATCTTCCACCAGGAAAACAGATATCTCCACCTTGTCTAATATGGGCTGCCCTTTTTTGAAAAAGTATAAAATATTCACCATCAAGTTTGATTAATGGAATTAAAACAGCAGAATTAAAATATCTATCCCTTGCCATAACTCCAGCATTTAAAGGAAGATTTTTTATAAAGTTTTTAAACTCTTTTTTATTCATATTAATCTTTTCATTTCTATATTTATATTAATATTATAACTAAATCTCTATTATAATCAATTTGTCAAAAAGGTAAAAGAAAGATTGTTTTAGAATCAATCTTCTTTAATTATTTATTAATGTAAAAAGTGTCTAACACCTGTAAAATATAACGACATTGAATGTTCATTTGCAGCTTGAATAACTTCATCATCTCTGACACTTCCACCTGGCTCAATTACACACTTGACACCAGCTTGAGCTGCTGCATCAATTGAGTCTCTAAATGGGAAAAATGCTTCAGATGCTAAAACAGAACCACTTACATCTAATCCCATATCTTCTGCTTTCCTAAGTGCTGCTTTTGCTGCATCAACTCTTGAAGTCATACCCATACCAACAGCTACCATTGCAGAATTTTTAACATATACAACACAATTTGATTTAGTTCCAGCTGCTACTTTAAGTGCAATTTCCATATCTTTCATTTCTTGTTTACTTGCTGCTCTTGTTGTCTTTAATTGAGCATTTTTAACTTCATCTTCCCCAACTTTATCAGAGTCTTGGAAGACAAATCCACCATCAACAATTTTAAAGTTAAATTCATCATTAGCCATTTCTAACTTTTGCGTACCTTGTTTAAATAGTTTTAATCTTTTTTTAGTATTAAATACTTCAATTGCTTCTTCTGTAAAATCTGCTGCAAATACAACTTCCAAAAAGATTTCATTCATTTTTAAAGCTAAATCTTTATCCACAATACCATTTACAGCAACTACTCCACCAAATGCAGAAATAGGGTCACATTTTAATGCTTCAATATAAGATTCTAATAGAGTATCTTTAATTGCAAAACCACAAGGGTTACCATGCTTTACGATACAAACTGCATTATCATCACCAAATGAACTTGCAATTTTTGTTGCACCATAAATATCTCCCATATTATTAAAACTTGCTTCACCTTTTACAGTAACAAATCTATTTGATAAGTGTTTATCAAATTCATATAATGCACCTTTTTGATGAGGGTTTTCTCCATATCTTGTATCAAATACTTTTTCACCTACAATAAACTGTTTTGATCCCATACCATTGTTAAATCTTTTATTCATATAGTTTGCAATCATAGAATCATAAGCAGCTGTATGCTCATAAGCTTTAATCATCATATCTCTTCTAAATTCAATAGTATTTGTATCATTTTTAAGATTATTTAATACCAAGTCATAATCAGCAACATCAGAAACAATAATTACAGAGTCAAAGTTTTTAGCTGCAGATCTAACCATTGCTGGTCCACCAATATCAATATTTTCAATAATCTTTTCAAAATCATCAGTTTCTTCAATAGTAGCTTTAAAAGGATAAAGGTTTACACATACTAAATCAATTCCCTCTATTCCAAGCTCTTTTGCTTGGTCTAAATGTGATTGTTTATCTCTTCTATGCAAAATTCCACCATGAATATATGGATTTAAAGTTTTAACACGTCCTTCAAAACATTCTGGAAATTTGGTAACCTCATTTGCTTCAATTACAGCAATTCCCGCATCTTTTAACTTATTATATGTTCCACCAGTTGAGATAATCTCATAACCTAATGCCACTAACTCTTTTGCGAAATTTTCAACACCACTTTTATCACTAACGCTGATTAATGCTCTCATTTTAAGTTTTACCTTTGATCTGTTTTCTTGATAGTTATGGTCGCGATTATATTTAATTTTTGTTTATAAATGGCTTTTATAGAATAGAAGCAAAAGCTTCTATTTTTTTATCTTCTTGATAAATAAATACCTACTGCTTGTAAATTTTTACCTCTCATCTCGCCACATAATTTATTAACAGTTATATAAGCTTTTGCTT
>CAYZST010000018.1:0-2039 GCA_964480765.1 uncultured Arcobacter sp.
TGAAAATTATAGTTTTCAATACAAAAATTAATATTTGTTTTGATATACTCCAAATTATATATTATCTATGTAGGAAACTTATATGCGATACCCAATTGATTGTGAAAACAACTTTAGCAAAACTTATCTATTTTGGCTTAGTCGATTTATACGAAGTAAAATAACATCATTATCTAATAGACAAGTTACAGACAAAGATAGACTAGCTCAAATTATTCAAGAACTAGTAAGTGGTTTTGATAATATTGAAGATTTAAAAACAATTATAAAAGAAGTAAGAAATATTGGTTTAAGTGGTGCACATGTATATTATCTTCCATTAGAAAAACTTTATGATTTTTTAATGAGATTTGGAGCTGCTTCTATGAAAGAAATTGATGAAGAGTTACTTAGTGACTTTTTAGCTAGTCAAACTGCTAACTTATCAGATGCTACAAAAAAGAACTATCGAATTGCCCTACTTGGCTTTTTTGGATATTTAGATAAGCAAAATGAAGAAAAAAATGGTACTGCTTATAGATTTAATATTGAACTCAAAAACTGGGGAGGTTTAGGAGGTAAAAGTGGTACCAAACTGCCCTCTTTTATGAATAAAGATGAAGTACAAAGGTTTATTCAAGCAATAGATGAATATCCCTTTAAAAAACCTGCTTTAGCTGCAAGAAATAGACTCATTATTAAAATAATACTTTATACAGGTATTAGAGTTAGTGAAGCTATAAATATTAAAATAAAAGATTTTACAAAAGATGGTGATGCATATATCATTCAAGTAAGAGGAAAAGGAAATAAACCTAGAGTTGTGATGATTAAAGAAAAAATTATCAAAAGTGATTTAGCTAACTGGTATGAAAATAAATCTTGTGATGAAAATTTACTATTTTGTAATCAAAAAGGTACAAGATTAACTCAAGCATATATAGGAAGATTAGTAGAGCAAATACTTTTAAGTGTAGAGCTTAGAAAAGAAAAAAATGGAGCACATATGTTAAGACACACTTTTGCTACCCTTCTATATCAAAAAAACAGAGATTTAATACTTGTACAAGAATCTTTAGGTCATGCGGATATAAATACTTCTAGAATTTATACCCACTTTGATAAACAAAGGCTTGATCAAACGACAGATATTTTTTAGTTTTTTATCACCTCAAGAATCTTTTTAATAGCATCACTAATTTCTTCTTGCTGTATATGAACTTCAGGACTCTTAGGCTTTTCATATGGAGCATTAATTCCTGTAAAATCTTTAATTAAGCCTTCTCTAGCTTTTTTATAAAGTCCTTTTGTATCTCTTTTTTCACAAATTTTAAGTGGAGTATCTACAAACACTTCTACAAATTCATTTTCTTTAACTAAATTTCTTACAAAAGATCTCTCTTTTTCATAAGGGGATATAAAAGCAGTTATTACAATAAATCCTGTATCAACCATAAGTTCAGCTACATGTCCTACTCTTCTGATGTTTTCTTTTCTATCCTCTTTGGAAAATCCAAGATCAGAATTTAAACCATGTCTTAAATTATCTCCATCAAGTAAATAAGTTTTTAAACCTCTTTTGAAAAGCTCTTTTTCTAGTTCATTTGCTAATGTACTTTTTCCACTGCCACTAAGTCCTGTAAACCATATTATCATTGGTTTTTGTTTTAAATTTTTTTGTCTTAAGTTTTTTGTAATAAAATGTTCTTCAAAGAAAACATTATTATTTGAATGGTTATTTTGCATAGTATCTATTTTATCTCCAATTTAAACCCTTGCATATAGCAAGTTGTTATAAAATCTTTATGGGTTTTTTGCCGAATTCTTTTTACTATAGATGTAATTGAGTTTTTACTAAATTCACTATCTTCATTGATTGCAAGATGTAAGTTGATAAATGTTACACATTCATTTGCTTTTTGATATAAAGCTTTAATGAAAAGCTGTTCATATTCAGATAGTGATACTTCAATATCATTTTTAAATAGTCTCAAAGATATATTATCCCAAGAAAAACCATTATTTGTTTCACTTAATTTTCTTTCACCTATTTTTTCTAA
>CAYZST010000018.1:2139-4927 GCA_964480765.1 uncultured Arcobacter sp.
TTTTTCTAATCCTTCTTCTCCATTATTTGCACTATATACCGTATCAAAATCAATACTTAAATAATCTTCTAATTGATCCAATAACTCTAAGTTATTATCTTCTACTATAAGTACAGATTTATTTTTCATTTTATTTTTGCCCCCTTAATACTATAGTGAATTTTGCACCGTATTTTGTATTCATAACCTTTAACTCTCCATTCATACTATTTTCTATTATCATTTTTGATATATAAAGACCTAATCCTGTTCCTTGTGATTGATGTTTTGTTGTAAAATATGGTTCAAATATTTTTTCTTTAATCTTTTTTGGTATCCCACCACCACTATCAGATACTTCTATAATGACTTTATCATCTTGTTTAAAAACTTCAATATTAAGCTTTTTGTTTTTTTTATCTTCCATAGCTTGAATAGCATTATTGATAATTGCTAAAATAACCTGTACAAATTCATCAGCTAAACCGTATGCTTCAAGATTTTCTTTAGTATTAAAATAGAGCTTAATTTGTTTATTTTCTAAAGAAACATTTATAAGATTTAGAACTTTTTTAATATTATCAGTGATATCAAAATTTTCTTTTTGCTTATTAGGTTTAAAGTAGTTTAGAAAGTCTTCAATAGTATTTGACATATATTGCAAGTTTTGTTCTATATCTTTAATCTTTTTTTCAATATCCTCTTTTTTTAATGCCTCTTCTTTATTTTTTATATAGATATATTTTATACTTGGATACTCTTTTTTAATATGTTCTTCTAGTTGATAGCCTTTAATAATGCCTATTGTTTTACCTTTAAGACCTTTAAATCCATTAATATATGCAATCTCATCTTTTGCTACTATAACTTCAGGTTCATCATATAAAATATCAGTAAAATTTAGAAATTTTGAACGTTCAGGTGTTTTATTTAAAAATGAAAGTATTTCACATTCACCATTTTTTTTCTTTTGTAGACTTTCATCCCAAGATTTAGTTTAACTAAAGTGAATTTTTTATTAATTTTTTCCTCTACTAATTTTAGTAAATCAGCTACTAAACCTACATGATTGCCATTCTCATCAATCGTTTCATATGGTTCCCAATCTGGATCAACACACATTGTAAGTTGTTTTTTATTTATTAAATAATTCTTTTCTTCACTTGAAAGTTCTATTTCTTTTTTATTTATTGCTCCAAACCATTTTTCTTGAATATCTTGTAATTCATCTGATTTTAAAGAATTAATTGCTTTTTGTAAAATACTATGTAATATTTGATTATCTTTATGACTTGCGATAAAAAGGCTGTTGTAGTTCATATCATTAACCCATTGACCTTGAATTCTTAAACTTGTAATACCATCTTTTAACATGTAGTATTTAAATACATTTTCATAATCTATCGCAAAATCAGCCTCACCTGAGATTACCTTTTTCATGGCTGTTTTTGTATCAGCAGTCTCTATAACTTTAAACTTATCTTTGTATTTAGTTTTAAAAACTTCTGTCTGTTCCCAACCAATAGGAGTTGCTATGGTACGTCCATATAGGTCTTCTAGTTTTTTTATATCTTTAAAACTTTTTCTTGTAATAAATTTAGAAGTATTAGTAATAATACTTGAAGTAAAATTTCCACACTCTTTTACCACATGTGATTGATCAGTAGGATGTAAAATATCTATTTTTTTATTACAAAATTGTTCAACTAACTGATTCCAAGAAAAGCCATTTACAAATTCAAATTTAACACCAATCTTTTTAGATAAAAGTTTCATTAAATCAACAGAATAACCTGTAGCTTTTCCATTAATTGTAAAATCATAAGGAGGGTAATCATCCTCATTACTTACTTTTAAAACAGGGTGTCTTTGAAGATATAAATACTCTTGTTTAGTTAAATTTAGATTTGTAGAAATTTCATCTTGTAATATTAAAGATTTAGATAAATCAACCTTTGTTTCTACTAGATTAGTACCCTAGATCCATCAAGTTATATGCATCATAGATTCTTTGAAGTTTTGCCTTATTAAGATTACCAAGTGGTACATCTTTGAAATATGCTAGTCTTTTTAACTCATTTGCTTCATATAGTAAGGCATCTTTTGTTTTATTTTGATTATTATACTTTTGAAGCATTATTGTAATTGTTTCATCTATATGTTCAAATGCATATTCCCATCCTTTTAAAGTGGCTTTACGAAAAGTTAAAACAGTATTCGGATACTTTTTATAAAATTCATTGCTAGTAAATAATATATCACTATAAAAATCAAAGCCATAATCTTTTGGATCGAAGATAATAGGCTTAATTCCTTGTTGTTTTAGCGTATATGGTTCATTTGAAATATATGATTGAAAAAGATCAGTTTTACCATCTATTAAATCTGACACATTAAAACTATGTTTTTGATGTACTAAATCATTTATAGAAACATCACCTTTTTTTAACATAGCATTGATAGTTACTGATTACAGTACATCAGGTGTTATCATTACTCTTTTATTTTTAAAATCTTCTATTTTTTTAATATTTGATTTAGCAGTTGTTAAAAGCACTAGTGGAGAAGACTGAAAAATAGAAGCTATTAGTTTAAAATCTTTACCACGACTTATATCCACAATAATATCAGACCCAGCAATTGCAAAAGTAGTATTACCCTTTATTACTTCATCTTGGCTCTTTTTATAACCGTTATCAAAACCTTTAATAGTTACATCAAGACCAGCATCTTTATAAAACCCTTTCTCTTTTGCCATTTGCACCAAGCAAGTCTTGCTAGTCCTAAAGAGTGATTTGACTCTTTTTGA
>CAYZST010000018.1:5027-40998 GCA_964480765.1 uncultured Arcobacter sp.
CCATTTGCACCAAGCAAGTCTTGCTAGTCCTAAAGAGTGATTTGACTCTTTTTGATGGATATATGAAAGTGCTAAAAGTGGTAGAAGTGAAATATCTTGAGTTTCATCGTAAAACTCTTTTGCTTTTTTGTTTAATTGCTCAAATTGTTGAATATCAACTAAATATCTTAAATTATTTATCATTTATCGTCTTTATATAGTGATTTTCTATCATTATATATAAAAACTTTTGTCAAGGTTTGTCAAGTAATGAAAATACTTGGATATAAACAAATCAGATTTTAAAAACCTCTTACCAAACTCACTTCATTTTTTATTAATTAATCTTTGAAATAATATATCTTCTAAGTTTCTGCTTAAGTCTGCTACCAATAAAATATAAATTGTGGTATTGTCAATTTTAAATATTATTCTCCATCTTTTATGAATAATTTCTTGATATTTAATGATTCCTATTTGCTGTATCGATATTATCTGCTTTTATATATTTGATTTTAGATAGCTAATAGGTTTTATGTCTTGGCTTAAATGCATAGTATCTACCTTTTTACTAGATTTGAGTTACCAAAATAATACTTTCATCTTGAAGCTTTTCAAGTTCATCAGTAAAACCACTCTTACTAAAAAGAATATAATGTTTTATAGGTAGATTACTATTAATCTTTTTGGCTTTAACTTTTAAATCTTCTAATATATCGATGCCTACTCTTTTATTAGAGTATTTACACTCAGCAACTATCATAAAATCTTCTCCAATTCCAATTGCATCAATCTCTTCATGCTTTTCCCACCATCTACCACATTTAAGAAGTTCATAATTATTGAGTAAATATTTAACAGCTAAGTTTTCATAAATAGGAGAAATAAATCCATGAAAATTTTCTTTGATTTTTTGAAGTACACAACTTCTATTTCCCATTTCTAACTGACTTTTATATGGTAATACATAAGTAAACCAAAATCTAAAAAAGTTATCTTTAATAAAATAAAGACCTTTTTTACTTTTCAGTGGATTTGATTCAGTAATAGGCACCTCTTTATAGATAATATCTAATTCAATAAGTTTTGAGATAAATGAGGTGATATTTTGTACATTTTTTCCAAGTTTACTAGCAATATTTCCTATTTTATGCTCTCCACTTGCTATTGTTTCTAAAATCGAAAAATAAGTTATAGGTTCATTCACTTCATTTTGGAGTATAAATTGAGGTTCATTATAAAGATATGAGTTTGAATCTAAGATATTTTTTTCAATGTTTTTAAAAATATCTCCATCATCACTAAACATTTCAAGATACTTTGGTACACCATAAAGAACACTATAAAGTTCTATTAACTCTTGTTTTGATCTATTTGGAAAGAACTCTTCTAAATAAATAAATTCTATTGCTTCAAGTTTAAGTGAACTTGTTCGTCTTCCATAAAGTGATGAATTATAAGAAAGTGTTTGTTCATACATCATAGATATAATTGATCCACATAAAACTAAATGGATATTTTTATTTTTCAATAATTCATCTACGATGTACTGAAATTGTGAGGGAATAGAATTATCAAGTTTTGCTAAATATTGAAACTCATCTATAATAACGACTATTTTTTTATCAAAAGTTTTTTGTGAAATATATTCAAAAAGCTGTTTAACATCTTTAAGTTCCAAATCCTTTAGAAAAGTATCATTTAAAAACTCTGCAAATATGTTTTTAAATCTATTAAGCACTATATTCAAGCTCTCTAAAGTTACTAAAAAATAAATAGAAGGTTTATCTTTAATAAACTCTTTTAAAAGTGTTGTTTTGCCAACTCTTCGTCTTCCATACAAAATAGAAAAAGCGAATTTAGCACTATTATATTCATCATTTAAAAGTTTTAACTCTTTATATCTATTTACAAACATTTCTACCCTTTATCGTTTTTATATTATAATAATATCAAAACGATTTTATAAGTTTCCTGAAAAGTATATTATCACCCTATTTATAAATAGCAAGGAGGTTCTTTTCTATTCTTCCGCCTCTTAGTAAACTCACTTCATTTTTTAAGATACCCTCACACAAAGCCACTTAGTTGTAGTGGCTTTAAGGGTGAGTTTTATGCCAAGCCTTGGGTTGTCATAATATCTGCTGGCATTGTTGGCATGGCTGTTAAATATACTTTACTTAAATTAGCTCCTGTAAATGTAGTACCAAAATTAGAAGCAAGTGAAGTCTTTGCCAAACCTGACCATAACTTTACACTTGAAGGGTTTAAGTTACTGAAAATAAAAGATTAAGGTATAACTTTTTTTCTTACTTATATGCTTTATCTTCTTGCCAATACCCAATCATCTTCGTTATTATCATTTGGATCATCTAATTCTGGACAATACTCAAAAAGACCTGTAAAATAATAATTACGATCTGCATTTGTATATAATCCCCACCCTTTTGAAATTTCAAAATCGACATTATCAAATGCTGCCATTCTTGGGTACGATATCACAGGAGCTGTAACATATAATAAATGTGTACTACTTTTAACATTTTTTGATAAATATGCTGCTGGGCATTGGTACTTTTTTTCTTCTTCAGTTAGTTCTTTTTTATTTTGATACCAATGGGATTTCAATTTATCTATTGAGGTTCTATTATTATTTTGTATTTCAATTGGTAACAGTTGTGCTCCTGCTCTACATGCAAATATCTTAATAGTCTCAATATGAGGGGTATTATCATTAATAAATTTACAAAACCGTTCAACTTTCTTACCTGTTGGAGGATAATTATAATCTGCATCAGTAAGCACAAGGTCATAGCAATAGCCGAAATTTATAACTTTTCCATTTTCAGTATTTGAACCTACACCCTTTCCATGAGTATATATGAATATATGTCTAACATCGCTTAAAGGAAAATCACCAAGCTTAGTTTCATGATAATTCTTCTCCATACCATAAGTAGGATCAAATTCTATAAATTGTTTTTGTGTTATATCAAAATAAAATACTCTCCACTTTAACCGTTTTGCTGGATCACGCACCTGTTTGGAGAAAGAATTAGCCCATGATGACTTGCTCTCTCTATATCCACCAGCTACAAGCGCTAAATTCATATCTTCAACCTAAAAAAACAACTATTATTTATCATCTATATTACCTCTTATTTTTAACAATATTCTCATACTCTTCTACACCCTTTTGCAAAGTCTCTTTACTCTTTGGTGCTAAATTAATAGAAGACTGACAATTAGGACATAAAAAAGAACCACCATTTAACATAACTTTTAAATCTATAATAATCTCATCGTTAACACATACAGGACATTTTATTTTAGTAGATTCCATTATTCAACACTTGCTTTTGGTGTTGGCATAGTAATAGGACTAATATTATCTGCTAGTGCTTGAATAATGATATTTACCCCTGGTGGTAATGGTAGTTGTGAAGCATGTACACTTACATTATAAGTTGCACTATTGCTTTTTTCATAATGACTTTTACTTGAACTTCCCATACTCTTATCATTTGATACACTCCCTTTAATATCTACATTCCATAAAAATCGACCAATTTTTCCCTCAAAACTACTATCACTTTTTAAAGTGTCTGAGATATCACTTGACTTATCTTCACTGTAAGCTGATTTTACTTCCATATTAAAACTAACATTTACAGAATCAACTGCTAATGAATTTAAAGGCATAAGTGTAAGCATTGGTACACTTATAACAGATGTTATATTACTAATAGTTGGAGTATCTCCCTCTTTTGTTGCAGGTGTAATTACATTTCGTGTAACTTCCATATCTATCATAACGGGAGGGTAACCTTTTCCTTTTTCATCACTATTAAAACATGATGTCATCATAAAATTAACTTGTGATAATGCCATTTGTTGATTTGCACTAGATGCAGCCATTAAAGGTCCACCTATAAGTGAACCCATTGATGAACCTGTAAATTGTTGAGCCATTGAAACTAATTCTGGTGTATTTTTGCTATCTGCCATTTTTTATCCTTTATTTATTAAAATTAACCTGGTATTTGACCACGAAGTGCTTTTTCATACCCTTCTATTATCGTATGTATTCCACTTTGTTTTTGTGAGGTATCTACTTTTATAGTTACTTTCGCATTTCCTTTATCACTACCGCCTAATAACCCTTTTCTTGGAAAACCAACAACCACATCATCTCCATCTTTTTGAATCTCAAGTTCCATCTCTAAATCAAGTTCAGAAATTTGTAAATAAGAAAATGGAACTAATGTAATCAAAGGTACCATTACCGTATGTGATTTAGCCCCATTAGATGAATCAATGGGAAACTCCATCGCTACCATTTTAGGTACGAGATGTTCCATTTTATTTTTTTCAGAAGTAGATGCTTTTGTTTTATCATTTTCAATTTCTTCTTTAGGTGTTACATTATCAAAGTAAGTATTTAGTAACTTATAATTTTCATCAGATGCCATTTTCAAAGCTCTATCAACTGCCGTTTGAATAGCGGAAACCAAACCATGAAGTTTTAACATTTTCTCCACTCCTCTTTATAAATAGCAAAGAGATATTTGTCTGTTTAATCCAATATTTCTTGCCTCTTTAACTAAAACTCTTAAATCTTCAATAGTTTTAGTACCTCTAATTAATACTTGCAAAATATTTGCAAACTTCTCTTTATCATTTACCTGAACATTTGAAAGCGTAGTTAGTTTATTTCTAATAAAAAGTGCCAACCAAAAACAGAAAGTCTTATTAAAACTGTTTTCAAAGTCTAACTCATATCTCATAATATACCTTTATAAATAGTTTAATTTGTATTGAAAACTATAATTTTCAGATTATTAATTAAATATACTCTTTTAGCAAAAATTATAAGTTTTAAAAGAATAAAATAAATTTATCTCATTAAAAAGAATTTATATTATGGCAAGAATACAAATATTAACAGAACTTGAAGAGAAAAGATTTAATGAACCTCCACATTTTTCATTACAAGATAGGAAATACTATTTTTATATTAGTGAAGAGTTACTAAATAAACTATACGAAAAGATACAAACTAAAAACATTTGTTATGTAGTATTGCAAATTGGATATTTAAAAGCAAGGAATAGTTTTTTTAATAATGAATATAAGGAAGATATTCAATATGTAGAAGAGAAATTTAGTTTAAAATTCAATCAACAGTTGTCAGAAAGAACAAAAAGGTATTATCATAATATAATTCGTGAACTTGTAGGAATTAATATTCCTACAAAAAAAGATTTAGTAGCATTGAGTCAATTAGCTTTAGAATTGGCAAATCTATTTCAAGACAGAAAAAAAATATTTTGGGCACTGGTAAATAAATCAAGAGAACTTAAAATTGAAATTCCTAGTTATAGAACATTAACAGAAATCATAGCCGAAGCAATTAATATACAAAAGTCATCAATTATTGAAAAATTAACAAAGTTTAAAAATAGTGAAAGTCTAAAAAAATTAGACATATTTTTAGATAAGGATGATAAATTTAAAAATAAATATCAAATAGGTAGCTTTAGACGATTAGAACATAGCACGGCTCAAAAAAAGATTAGGAAAAGTTTATCTCATTTTCAAACTATAGAAACAATATTTATATTAAATAAAAATATAATAGATTCTATTGGAATAACTCCTAAAATAGCTCAATATTATGCTATATGGATAAATAAAAGTCGTTCATCTCAATTATTACAACAAGAAGAGCTTGATAATAAATTTTATTTATTGTGTTTTGTGTATTATCAATACTTAATTAGAAATGATAATTTAATAGATCGATTTATTAGTGTTATTCAAAGTTTTAAAACTTCCCTACTTCGTGAACATAAAGAATTTGTATATGAAAATGTAGAAGAAAAAAATAAAACTATTCAATCTTATAAAGGGTACTTCTGCATACAGGAGCCGCTCCTTTATGGGCAGAAAGATTAAATAAAAATAATTTATTAGCTTTTCAAGGTATCTTAAAATGTAAAGTAGAAGATTCTCAAGTTACTATTCTAGGAAAAGCTGTTAAATATTTAGAAGGATATATAACAATAGGAGAACTAATAGATTAATTTCTTACCATAAAGAGTTTGTTTCAAACTCTTTATTGGATATAGCATCATCTATTTCTAAGAAGACTTCATCATCATAATCTAAATATAAAAAGTATTCACCAATATTTATTGTATCTTGAATATTTCGCTTATTTAAATAAGCATCATTATTGTTATTTGAAAGATCTGATAAATAGTATTCAACCATAGATGGTGCCATACTATTTATGATTTGTTCTAGTGAACTAAAATTATCAACTCCAAAAGTTGAATAAAGTAATGACTTATTTAACAACAATATCATTATTAGCTGTTAAACCCATTTAATAAAGATGCCATTCTATTTAAGTCAATTTTATTTTCTGAAGAGCTACTGCTCTCTTCCTTTGTTGTATCAATAACAATCTCTTCCATTGTTTCTCTTACATCTTTGTTTGTATCTTTGTCTTCCTCTTCTTTTTCTTTATCTTTTAAATTAAGACTTGGAGAAGTTTTTGTATATTTTTCTTTATTTAATAAACCTTCAATTTTATTAAGCATTGAATTAATATTTCCAGAATCTTTTTCGGTACAATCTTGAAGAATATTTACATTATCTTCTAAATCTCTTTTATCCTCTTCAAGTTGTGAAATCTTCTCTTTTAAATTATTATTTTCATTTTCTAATTTTTCATAGTTATTTTGAAGATTTTCATAAGAGTTTTGTAACTCTTCATATCCTTTTATTAATTTTTCTAAAGCATCATTTAATTTAGAAATAGTTTCAGCATTTGTCATTTGTATTATTCCTTAAGTAACAATTTAATTAAGAGTGTAATTATTACAAAAATTAGCTAATAATTCCATCAATCTTTAATAAAGAATCAACACTTGGCTCTCTTGATGTTAATTCTTGAAATAGAACATCCATATCTTTTGAACCACCTTGTTTTAAAACTATATCTTTATATTTAACAGCAAGTTCTTTATTTAATATTTTACCTGATTCAATAAACATATAAAATGCATCAGCACTTAGTACTTCAGCCCATTTATATGAATAATACCCCGCTGCATAGCCTCCTGCAAAAATATGTGAGAAACCATTTTGAAATTTATTATAACTTGGAGGTATAATTACTGCATATTTTTTTCTAATTTCATCTAAAAGTTTTTGTATTTCATTTTCATCTTTTAACATTTTTTGATGAAGTATGAAATCAAACAATGCAAATTCTAGTTGTCTTAACATATTAAGTGAAGATTGAAAGTTTTTAGCTTTTATTATTCTTTCTATTGCTTCATTACTTAATATTTCACCTGTTTTATAATGTTTTGCAAATAGCTTTAAAACATCTTTGTCATATGCAAAATACTCTAAAAACTGCGACGGAAACTCAATTGTATCCCAAGTAACCCCCGAAATACCACTAACAAGTGCTTCAGGAATAGTACTTAAGAGATGATGCAAAGCGTGTCCCATTTCATGAAATAGTGTAACTACATCGGAGTGTCTTAATAAGGATGGTGTTTCAGCAGATGAAGGTGGGAAATTACATACAATGTATGCAGTTGGAAGTTGTGTCTCTCCTGAAGCTTTTATATAATGAGAATGCCAGTTATTCATCCAAGCACCCCCTCTTTTATCTTTTCTTGCTTCTAAATCAATATATATTCTTGCAATTATTTTGTTGTTTTCACTTATATTATATACTTTGGTTTTTTCATCCCAAGTAGGAGCATCTGTTTTAGTAAATTTGATATTAAAGAGTTCATTTAAAAAATTAAAAAAACCATTTAATACTGATTTTTCTTCGAAATATGGTCTATAAAACTCTTCATCTAAATCATATTTTTCTTTTTTTAACTTTTCTGAATAGTAGGCTAAATCATAACTTTCTATCTCATCAATACCATCTTTTTTTGCATATTCTTTAATCTCTTCAATCTCTTCAATTGCTCTACTTTTTCCTTTTTTGGCTAATTCTTCTAAAAAACTTATAACTTCATCTTCTTCATTTGCCATTTTTGTTGAAAGTGAGTATTGCGCATAATTATCAAAGCCTAATATTTTTATTTTCTCATCTTTTAAAGTTAAAATCTTTTCAATAATTTTTCCATTTTCAGGTGCTTTTGTAGTATATGCTTTATAAATTTCTTCTCTTTTTTCTCTATTTGTTCCATATGTAATATAAGCAATATATGAAGGCATTTGAAGAGTGAATTTATATTTAATTTTTCCTTTATCTTCAAATTTTGCTAATTCTAAATCTGATGCAGAAATCTCTTTAACGTCTTCAAAATCTTCGATTATCATTTCATATGCATTTGTAGCATTTAACAGGTTTTGGGAAAATTTTTGTGATAGTTCATTGAGTTTTAAATTTAATTCTTTTAATCTAGCTTTTTTATTTTTATTTAGATTACAACCATTTAATTCAAACTCTTTGATTTCATTTTCAAGTACTTTATTTTGTATAAATGATAAAGAGCTATTATTCTTATCTTGTATATCTTTTATAGCATTATAAATATATACATTTTGTGATATCTCTGTTTGATAATTTGAGATTAAAGGAAGACACTCCTCATATACTTTTTGTGTTAGTTCTGAATTTTTTACTGAATCAATATGAAAGATTGGAGTAACAAAATCTGAAATTGTCTCCCCTATTTCTTCATATGGTTTTACAAAATTTTCATATGTTTTATTTTCAATTTTCAATAGTTCATTTAATTGTTTTTTACTTTTTGTTAAAAGTGTTTCTAAATCTGTTTTACTATTTTCAATATTTTCTAAGTTAAACTCTTCTTTGAACATTTTTTCTCCTATTATTTTTTAAATTTAATTGTAAAGCCTCTATCAAATTTTTCATAATCTTGATAAAAACTATAATTATCTACATCAAAACGTTTTAAGTAGTTTTCTAGTGTTTCTTTTTGATCATACCCTATTTCACATAGTAAGTAAGGAATCTTTCTCTTACTTGTTTGTATAATTATATCTTTTAATAATTCATCTCCATTTTTCCCTCCAAAAAGTGCGTTTGCAGGTTCGAATTTTACATTTTCTGGTAATTTATAATTGTCAGCAATGTATGGTGGATTTGATATTGTCATGAAGATATCATTTTCGGATACTTTTTCATACAAATTTGAGAGTCTAAATTCTATTTTATCCTCAACTCCATGTTTTATGGCATTCTGTTTTGCAAGAATTAATGCTTTTTCATTTATGTCAAGAGCAATGATTTTAATATTTTTTATTAAAATCGCAAGTATTATAGATATAATACCACTTCCTGTACCAATTTCTACTATATTAATTGTCTCTTTTTTATTTTTTAATATTTCAACAGCATTTTCAACTAAGAGTTCTGTTTCTGGTCTAGGAATTAAAACCCCCTCTTTTACAATAAATGTTTCTCCATAAAAAGAGGCTTTATTTATAATGTATTCTATTGGATAGTTATTAGCTCTTTTTTCTACAAGTTTTTTTAATTCATTCTCCTTTTTAAACTCTTCATTTGCATTTAAATGAAGCCAAATATTGTTTTTATTTAGCAGAAATCCAATAAGTATCTCAACTTCTTTTGCTGGAATATGAGTTACATATTCAAGCTCTTTTTTATACTTACTTATAGTATCTTTTATCGTCATATATTTTCAACCTTTTTTATAAAAGAGGATATTATATAGAAAAATTCATTACTCTAATATATAAAGAGCAAGTTCATCAGCTAAAAGGAAGTTTTCATTTATTATTTTTTTATCTTTTATCTTCAATTTTTTTTCTTTTATTAAATATTCCACTCTCTTTTGCTCTTCTTTAGAAAATAGAGAGTTTTCAACACCTAAAGAACATCTAAATCCTAATAAAACTTTTTCTATTTTTTTATGCTCATCATTTATTTCCTCAAACTTATATTTTATGGGGTCTTGAATATACTCTTCAATACCTTTACTTGGATAGTATCTTATATTATTTACAAACCCAACAGCACCGGCTCCAACTCCTAAATAGTTTTTATGTTGCCAATAGCCATAATTATGTTTTGATTCTTCATCTTTTGATTTTGCAAAATTAGAGATTTCATATTGATGAAAGCCATTTTTATTTATATATTCAAATATTTCATATGAGAGCTCTTCATCATCAATCTTTAGTTCTTTTTTATTAAAGAATTTTGTCTGCTTTTCGATAGTTAAAGAGTAAGCACTTAAATGTGTAATTGGTAATGAAAATGCTGTATTAAAATCATTAATTAAACTATTAAGAGTATCACCTTCAAGTCCATAAATTATATCGCAATTAATCCTATTAAAACCTAAACATTTGGCTTCTTGTATAGCATTTATTGCACTTTTACTATTATGTGCACGTCCTAATTTTTTCAACTTATCATCGTTAAAACTTTGTACACCAAAACTAACTCGATTTACACCAAAATCTTTCATTCCTTTAAGCCATTTATGAGTAGCAGAATTGGGATTACATTCTGTTGTGATTTCTGTGTTTTTATCTATATAATTTTCTAAAGTTTCAAATATCTGTTTATACTCTTCTACTTTTATTGTACTTGGAGTTCCTCCTCCTAAAAAAATAGTTTCAAGTTTTTCATTATTTTTTAAATTATTTCCTAAATCATGTTTTAACTGTTTATTTAAAGCTTTCATATACTTGTGTTTTAGATGAAATCTATCAGTATATGAGTTAAACGCACAATAAAAACATTTACTATCGCAAAATGGAATATGTATATATAAAAGCAATTTTTAATCCTACAAAAGTTATAATTACAGGTTAATTATAAGGGAAATATTATTTATGACTGATAAAGAGAACATAGAAAAGAGAAAAAAAAACTATAGACCAAATGTTGCAGCTATTGTATTATCAGCAAAATACCCTGAAAAATGTGAGATTTTTATTGCATCAAGAACCGATGTTGAAAATGCTTGGCAATTTCCTCAAGGTGGTATTGACAAAGGAGAAAGTGCCAAGGAGGCTCTTTATAGAGAATTAGAAGAAGAAATTGGTACTAAAGAAGTAGAAATTATTACAGAGTATCCAGAGTGGGTAAGTTATGATTTTCCACCTGCAATTGCAAAAAAGATGTATCCGTTTGATGGACAAATACAAAAATATTATTTGGTCAAACTAAAAAGAGGTGCAAAGGTTGATATTGATACAAAGAACCCTGAGTTTAGTGAATATAAATTTGTACCAACACAAAATATCTATGATTATATCACTTTCTTCAAAAGAACGGTATATAAGCAGGTATTAAAATATTTTAAAAAAGAAGGCTATATTTAAAAAATGTTAAAAGTTTTAAAATTTGGTGGAACAAGTGTAGGTACACTTGAAAGAATTCAAAATGTTACAAACATTATAAAAGATATTAGAGATGAGGGTCATGATATTATTGCAGTAGTTTCTGCAATGAGTGGAGAGACAAATAAGTTAATTGAGTATGCAGAAAATTTCTCAAAAAAACCTGTTCCAAATGAAATGGATATGCTTTTAAGTTCTGGGGAAAGAATAACATCTGCTCTTCTTTCTATTGCTTTAAATGAGCAAGGTTATCCAGCAATCTCGATGAGTGGAAGAGAAGCTGGTATTATTACAGATAATGCTCATATGAAAGCTAGAATTGAATCAATTGATACTACAAATATGAAAAATGCAATTAATGCAGGAAAAATTATTATTGTTGCTGGTTTCCAAGGTGTGGTACAAGATACAAAAAGGGTTTCTACTTTAGGTAGAGGTGGAAGTGATTTAACAGCCGTTGCAATTGCAGGAGCAATTGAAGCAGATGTATGCGAAATTTATACAGATGTTGATGGTATTTATACTACTGATCCAAGAATTGAACCTAAAGCGAAGAAGTTAGATAAAATCTCTTATGATGAAATGTTAGAACTTGCCTCTTTAGGAGCAAAAGTATTACAAAATAGATCTGTTGAGATGGCGAAAAAATTAAACGTAAATTTAGTGTCTAGAAGTAGCTTTACACCAGAAGTTGAAGGTACATTAATCACAAAGGAAGAGAATATTATGGAAAAACCAGTTGTTAGTGGTATTGCTTTAGATAAAAATCAAGTTAGAGTTGGTATGTATGGAGTAACTGATAGACCAGGAATTGCTTCATCAATTTTTACAGCATTAGCAAATGCAAATATTAATGTAGATATGATTGTACAAACTGTTGGTGTTGATGGAAAAACCGACTTAGATTTTACTATTCCAACAACTGATTGGGAAATTTGTAAAAGTGTGATGAAAAACTTTGAAAAGGATGCTGAAAATATAGATTATAATGCAGCAATTTGTAAAGTTTCAATTGTTGGTGTTGGGATGAAATCTCATACCGGTGTTGCATCAAAAGCATTTACTGCATTAGCAAATGAAAATATTAATATTAGAATTATCTCAACTTCAGAGATAAAAGTATCAATGATTATTGAAGAAAAATATGCAGAATTAGCTGTTAGAGCTCTTCATGATGCATATAATTTGGATAAATAAAAGTGCAAGAATTTTTAAATTGGACAGTAGATACAATCAGGGAAGATAGACTTATCTCTCCTTGGTTAGAAGAGAAAAAATTTGAATGGGTGCCTTTAGTATCTAAATCTATTATAAATGTTTTTGATAAAGGTTGTTCGGTTTTAATTGTAACAGATAGTGAGAGAGATTGGTTTTTAAAATATATTTTAACTAATCTAAATTCACAAAGACAAAATCGTCCTTTCTTGCCTTTTTATAATTTCAAATCATTTTATAAAGATTTAGATGATCTAAAGACAGAGGATGATATTAATTTTATTAAAGATATGTTAAATATCTCTTTTCCCAATGGTTATTGTTTTTGGTATATTGGTAAAAGTAATGATGTAAGGGCAACTCTTCCAAAATTTTCAAAAAACTCTTTTTTGTGGATTTTTGATGAAGAGATACAAGATGCTTTTAACTTAAAAACTTCAGATGAAGCTTTGGATATGAAGTTACTACAAATGTATAGACTTTATGATAAAACATTAAGTGCTGCACTTTTTGCTGAGATTAATGTTGAACACTAAATTATGAGTAGAGATGATTAACAGTAAAATAGAGACATCAAATATATTAATTGTAAATGATATTGATGAAACATTAAACTCTTTATTACCCTATTATTCTAAACATACAATAAGAGTAATTAGAAATGAAGATAAAGATGAGTTTTTATTAGCACAGGCTAATGCTGCAATTAAAGAGGCATATATCTCATCAAATGAAACAAAATATATATTTCTATGTGGAAAAACTTTTAGAAACGAGGCACAAAACTCACTTCTAAAGGTTTTAGAAGAACCACCATTGAATATTGTATTTATAATTATTACTAACTCTAAATCTTCAATATTACCTACAATTTTTTCAAGAATATCTCAAAAATATCTTAAAACAGCAGTTCATAGAGAAGAGATTAATATTGATATTTCAAAAATGGATTTAAAAGAGGTTTATACCTTTTTAAAAGAGAATCAAAGAATCTCTAAAAATGATGCAAAAAAACTTGTGGAATCAATTCTTTTTAAAGTAAATTCACAAAAAATAAGATTAACACAAAAGGAGTTAGATGTTTTCTCTAACTCAATTAAGCTTTTGGATTTAAATTCAAGACCAATAAATGTATTAACAAGCCTATTTTTAACTTTAATAAATAGAAAAAAACTTCATTAAGAAAGAATAAAATGAACTTTTATAAAATCTCAATCGAAGATGCTAAGAGAGTCTATAAAAACTTAGGTTGTGATTTAAGTGGGGTTACTATTTTAGATAAAAAGAGTAGACTTCATACTCTATATATTAAAGATATACATGTTGGTGCGGCAAATATATTAAAACAAGATGCTTTATCAATTGGGGCTGATTTAGCAGTTCCTAGTGGAGTTATTATTGCAAAAGACAAGTATGTAGATGCTATTTTAATAGGTACAACTAAACATTTTGAAGTTCTATCAAAAAAGGAATTATCACAACCTTTTGGTTTAAAAAATTTAGCAAAAGAGCTTAGAAATTTTGTTTCAACACGAAACTACCCTACTAGAATCATGGGAGTAATAAATGCAAATGAGGATTCTTTTTTTAGTGCTAGTAGATTTGAAGGGAAAAATGCAGTAGCAAAAATTGAGCAAATGATAGAGGATGGTGCGTCAATAATTGATATTGGTGGGGTTTCAAGTAGACCTGGTAGCATTCCTGTTAGTGTAAAAGAAGAGTTAAGACGTGTAAAACCAATTATTGATTTAGTAAAAGAGCATAAACTTTATGAAAAAGTTGATTTTTCGCTAGATTCATATAAAAGTGAAGTTTTAGAGTATGCTTTAGATAGAGGTTTTAAAATTGTAAATGATATAACAGGTTTGAGTAATGATAAGGTTTGTGAAGTTACTTCAAAATATAAAGCAACAGCAATAATTATGCATATGCAAAAAAACCCTAAAAATATGCAAGATAATCCTAAATATGAGGATGTTATATTAGATATAGATGATTTTTTTTCACAAAGGCTTGAAAAAGCAAAATCATTTGGTATAGAAAACATTATTTTAGATGTGGGAATTGGTTTTGGTAAAACCTTAGAACACAATCTACTTCTTTTAAAAAATTTAGAGCATTTTAAACATTTTGGTTATGAGATATTAATGGGAGCAAGTAGAAAATCAATGATAGATAAAATTGTTTCAAGTAGTATAGAGCAGAGACTTCCTGGAACTTTAGCAATTCATTTAAAATCGATTGAAAATGGAGCTTCTATTATTAGATGTCACGATGTTAAAGAGCATTTTCAAGCAATAAAAGTTCAAAAAGCTATTAATAATATTGAAATACTGTAAATTATAGTATTTCATGTAAAGAGTTTGCTTTAATCATCCACTCTTTTAATTTTTTATAATCTTCTTTCTCTAACATCTCTTTTACTTCTTTCATTTGTTTATCAAATAGAATAATAGAATCTAATAGATTATCTCTATTTTGTCTGAAGATATCTGTCCACATATCTGGGCTTGATTTTGCAATTCTACTCATATCTTTAAAACCACCAGCTGCAAGTGCAATAATAGATCTTGGATCTTCATGACCCATAACAGTATTAGCTAAAGAGTATGATATTGCATGGGGTAAGTGAGACATATAACAAGCATGAATATCATGTTCTTTTGAGTTCATAAATACAATTCTCATACCTATTTTTTGAAATAAATCTATTGCTCTTTTTTTATGTAGTTCGCTATTATCTTCTAAATCACATAGAACAATAGTTTTCCCTTCATATAAATTATCCATAGTAGCTTTGGGTCCAAACTTTTCAGAACCACACATTGGATGTGCTGCAATAAAATTTTCTCTAATACTTTTTGGAACACTTTTTATTATAAACTCTTTTGTAGAACCTAAATCTACAATTGTAGTGTTTTTGTTTATGTCTAAAAACTCAGGAAGTATTGAAATTATATTATCAACAGGAATTGCTAAAATAATTAAATCACATTTTTGTTTTAAGCTTTTTATATCAACAAGTTTATCAACTAAATTAAGCTCTTCAATCTCTTCTTTACTCTTTTCACTTCTTGCATACCCGTAGATATTTTTTGCTATTGAGTATTTTTTTAATGCTTTTGCTAAAGAACCACCCATAAGTCCTAATCCAACTATTCCAATATTCAATTTAGTACCTTTAAATATTTTTTGAAATGTGATTATATCTTAACCATCCTATAAAGTTTATTTAGATATATTCTAAGCTAAAAAATAATAAGTATCAAGGATTACTGTGAAAAAGAAGAGTATCTTATTATCCATGACTTTAGCTGTTATACTTCATGCAGAACAGGTAACTTCAATAGAGTATGTAAACTTAACAAAAATATCAACAACTATTGCTAATGAAACTCTAGAAATAAAAGTTGGTGAAGAATTAGATATAAAAAAAGTTAACAATTCAATTAAAAAATTTTATAGATTTAATTATTTTGATGATATTTTAGTTGCTTCAAATAATGGAAAATTACAATTTATTTTTAAAGAGAAGCCATCTATTGCAAATGTTGATATTATAGGATATAAATCAAGAGAAGATGATATTGAGGCATTAAAAAAGCAGATTGGAATCTCTAAAGGTAACTTATACTCAACAAAAAAAATTAAAAAAGCGAAGAAAGCACTTTTAGAAGATTTAGAGAGAGCAGGATATATAAATTCAGTAGTAGAAGTAGAGATTGAAAATATTAATGAGAACTCTGTATCTGTAACTTTTAATGTAAATAAAGGTGATGAAATTATTATTAAAAAAGTTAACTATTTTGGATCAAATAAGTTAACTAGAAGTGATTTTGAATCAGTAACAGCAAATAAAGAAGAGGAGTTTGCCTCTTGGTTTATTACTCAAAATAGTGGTGAATTAAATGCCGAACAATTAAAATATGATAATGCTAGAATTAGAGAAGTTTATTTAGAAAATGGTTTTATGGATGCAAAAGTTGATAATCCATTTCTTGAAGTAGATTTTGCTTCAAATCAAGCTGAACTAGACTTTTATATTTATGAAGGTAAACAATATAAAGTAAATAAAATCAATATCTTTATTAATAAAGATATTTTAAACCCTGAATTTTTCTATGATTATTTAAAATTAAAAGAGCAAAAAATTTTTAATATTAAGAAATTAAGAGATGATTTAGAATTTATAAAAACTAAAATTGCAGATCTTGGTTATGCCTTTACAAGAGTAAAATATGACCTTAAGAAAGATGATAAATATGGCACTGTTGATGTAATTTATAATATATTACCAGGAGAGAAAGTATATATTAGAGATGTAAAGATATCTGGAAACACTAGAACTTTAGATAGAGTTATTAGAAGAAATGTATTTTTAGCTCCAAAAGATCAATTTAATTTAACTGATTTTAATGACTCTAAAAATGCTTTAAAAAGAAGTGGTTTTTTTGAGAATGTTGTGCTTGAACAGAAAAGAGTTTCTGAAAATGAAATGGATTTAATTGTTAAGGTTGAAGAGGCTCCAACTGGAAATATTATTCTTGGTGGTGGATATGGTTCATATGATGGTTTTATGGTTAATGCTGCATTAAATGAAAAAAATCTATTTGGTTCAGGTTTAGGACTTTCTGTATCAGCAGATTTATCAAAAAGAAAATCTGATTTATCAATTAAGTTAATTAATCCAGCTATTAGAGATAGTAAATTTAATGGTTTCTTTGATATTCATAGTAATACAATAGAGATTAATAATGAAAAGTATGATTTAGATAAAAAAGTTAAAGGTTTCTCTGTTGGTTTAGGTAAAGAGCTTATAAGAAACTTAAAAGTTGGAGCTACATATAGACTTGATTTTATTAAAGAAGAGTATGATTATGAAGATAATTTTAGTTTTGAAAGTGATAAAAATTATTATGAAGATACAGACTATGTAACAAGTTCAGTTACTCCATATATTAACTTTGATAACACAAATGATTACTTTTTTCCAACAGATGGTATTAAAGTTGGAACATCTTTAGAATTTGCAGGGCTTGGTGGTGATTCTGAATATTTAAAAAGTTCTTCATACTTTAAATATTTTTACTCTTTAGAGAACAATTTTGATTTAGATTGGGTTTTAAGATATAAACTTCAAGCTAAATTCTTAATTGATAATGGACAAATTAATCAAGGTGACTCTTTGTATCTAGGAGGAACAAAAACACTTAGAGGATATAAGTCATATGCTTTTGGACCAGATAATGAGGATGGTGTAATAGAAGATCCATATAAGAGTATGGCATCTACATCAATTGAAATAAGTTTCCCTTTAATTGCAGAAGCAAAAATGAGATGGGGAGTTTTTTATGATTATGGTATGATTGGAGAAGATCATTTAACAGATATTAAAAGATCTTCAACAGGTGCTTTATTTGAATGGATATCACCCTTTGGTCCTCTTCAACTTATTTTTGCACAACCGCTTGATGATGAAAAAGGTGATGACACATCAAGCTTTGAATTCTCTTTAGGACAAACATTTTAATGATTAAAAAAATTGATTTAGTAAATAGAAGAATTACAAATGAAGAAGCCTTAGATTTAATTCAAAATGCTTCTTTAATTGAACTTGGAAAACTTGCAACTAAGAAAAAACATCAACTTCATCCTGAAAAAGTCACTACTTTTGTAGTTGATAGAAATATTAACTATACTAATGTATGTTGGGTAGATTGTAAATTTTGTGCTTTTTATAGGCATAAAAGAGATGAAGATTCATATGTTTTATCTTTTGATGAAATAGATAAAAAAATTGAAGAGTTGCTTGAGATTGGTGGAACACAAATTTTAATGCAAGGTGGAGTTCATCCAAATTTGAAAATTGATTATTATGAAGAGTTGGTTGAGCATATTCACACTAAATTTCCTCAAATTACTCTGCACTCTTTTTCTGCAATTGAGATTTGTTATATTGCAAAGATTTCAAAAATTTCAAAAATTGAAGTATTAAAAAGATTGCAAGCAAAGGGACTAAGTTCTATTCCAGGAGCTGGTGCTGAAATTTTATCAGATAGAGTTAGAGATGTTATTGCACCTAAAAAGATTGATGCGGATGAATGGATTGAGGTTCATAAACTTGCACACTCAATTGGTATGAAAACTACTGCAACAATGATGTTTGGTACAGTTGAAACAGATGAAGAGATAATTGAACATTGGGATAGAATTAGAAAACTTCAAGATGAAACAGGTGGTTTTAGAGCTTTTATTATGTGGTCTTTTCAAAGTGCAAATACAAAATTAAAAGAGGAAATTCCTAATTTAAAACCTCAATCATCAAATAGATATTTAAGACTATTAGCTGTTTCAAGGATTTATTTAGATAATTTTCCAAATATCCAAAGTTCTTGGGTTACACAAGGTTCTTATATAGGCCAAATGGCTCTTAAGTTTGGTGCAAATGATTTAGGTTCAACTATGATGGAAGAGAATGTAGTAGCTGCTGCTGGTGCAACGAATTGTATGAATCAAGAAGAGATGATTCAACTTATTCATGATATCGGAGAAAACCCTGCAAAAAGAAATACTGCTTATGAGATTTTAGAGAGGTTCTAAGTCTTGAGAAGAACTCTTTTTATTAAATATTTTATAATATTTTTAACTTTACAAGGAATTTTAATGTCTGCTTCAATTAAGCACATAAATATTAATGGAATTAAGGTACCTGTTATATTTGAACGGGATAAAAATTTACCTATTTTAAATTTACAATTGGTTTTTAAAAATAGTGGCTATATACAGGATAAAGAACTAAGTGGTTTAGCTTCAATGTCTGCGAAACTTTTAAATGAAGGTACTAAAAAACTTGGAAGTACTAAGTTTGCACAAAAGTTAGAAAATAGTGCTATTTCACTTCAAGTAAGTAGTGGTTTTGAAACTTTTGTTATAGAGATTTCATCAATAAAAGAGGTTCAAGAAAAGGCTCTAAATTATTTAAAAGAGCTTTTAGAAGATCCAAATTATGACAAAAAAGTTTTAGAGAAAATTAAAACAATTAAAATTGGTTCTTTAAAAAGAAAAGAGAATGATTTTGATTATATTGCAAGTAATATTTTAAAAGAAATATTATTTAAAGAAACTGCATTACAAAATCCTGCTTCAGGTACTATTGAATCAATTGCAAAGATAGAATTAAAAGATATTAAAAAGTTTTTGTTAAAAGCTTTAAGTTTAAATAATTTAATTATTGTTGTTGGTGGAGATTTTGAATATGAAGAAATTATTCCAAAAATAGAAAAAGTAGTTAAGGTACTTAATAGTAACAATGAGAATAAAATAAGAGAGATTGAAGTTTCAAGTGATTCTGAAACTAAAACAGTTTTAAAAGATACTCAACAAGCATATATCTATTTTGGAAGTCCATTTAATGCTAATGTGAAAGATAAAGATGCTTATATGTCAAAAGTTGCTTCATTTATTTTGGGTGGAAGTGGTTTTGGAAGTAGACTAATGGAAGAGATTCGTGTAAAAAGAGGATTGGCCTACTCTGCTTATGGATATATCTCTTTAAATAAATCTCACTCTTATTTTACAGGGTATTTACAAACTAAATTACAAAGTGCAGATGAAGCAAAAAAGTTAGTAGAAAACTTAGTTAATGATTTTGTAAAAAATGGGGTAACACAAGAAGAACTTGATTCTGCAAAGAGATTTTTACTTGGTAGTGAACCTCTTAGAACTGAAACATTATCACAAAGATTAAATAGAGCTTTTACTCTTTATTATAGAGGATTAGAACAAAACTATTCTCAAAAAAGTTTAGAACAAATTGAGAAGTTAAATTTAGAGGCTTTAAATAGCTATATTAAATCTCATGATGAGATTAAAAAATTATCATTTTCAATAGTAAGGAAGTAGTTTGTTAAGATTTGCACCAAGTCCAACGGGAGATATGCATATAGGTAATTTAAGAGTTGCTATTTTTAATTATATTTTATCTAAGCAGCTAAATGAAAAGCTTTTAATAAGAATAGAAGATACTGATAAACAAAGAAATATAGAGGGAAAAGATAAAGAGATTTTAGAGATTTTAAATCTATTTTCAATTGATTATTCTCAAGTTATCTATCAAAGTGAAAATCTAAAATATCATCAAAAATTAGCAATGCAATTGATATCTCAAAAAAAAGCATTTGCATGCTTTTGTAGTGATGAAAAACTAGAAGAGTTAAGACAAAAGGCTAAAGAAGAGAATAAACCATTTAGATATGATGGTTTTTGCGAAACTCTATGCGATGAAACAGTATTAAATTGTAATGCTCCTTTTACAGTTAGAGTTAAGAAACCTGAAAAAAATATAAGGTTTACCGATGGATTAAAAGGTGATTTTGATTATGAACCTTTTGATGTTGATTCATTTATTATCTTAAGACATGATAAAACACCAACATACAACTATGCTTGTGCTGCTGATGATATGTTATATGATATCTCAACTGTTATTAGAGGAGAAGATCATATCTCAAATACACCCAAACAAATTCATATAAGAAACTTACTTAATTATGCTAAAAAAATAAACTATATACATTTACCAATTATTTTAAATGCACAAACTGGTAAAAAAATGTCAAAAAGAGATGATGCAAGTTCTGTAAAGTGGTTAATTGATGAGGGTTTTTTACCAAGTGCTATTGCAAATTATTTAGTTTTACTTGGAAATAAAACACCTAATGAAATTTTTACTCTTGAAGATGCCATTGAATGGTTTGATATTAAAAATGTTTCAAGGGGTGCAGCAAAATTTGATATTGATAAATTAAGATTTATTAATAGAAAACATCTTGAAATAATTGATGAAATGAGACTTTCAAAAATTTTAGGTTTTGCAGATACTGATATTGGAAAGTTAGGTAAACTTTTTTTAGAAGAAGCAAGCACAATTAAAGAAATAAAATCTAAAATTGATCCTATTTTTGCACCTAAATTGACTTGTAAAGGTTTTGAAGAAGAGTTTGCACAATTAAAGCTTTGTATGAGTAATGCCCCATATTTTGATGATTTTGAAGATTTAAAAACTTACATAAGTGAAAAAACAGGTTTAAAAGGTAAGAATTTATTTAAACCATTAAGATATATATTAACAGGACGTGATAATGGTCCAAATATTTCTGATATATATCTATTAATTAAAAACTATTTAGGAGAAATTATAAAATGATAGATGCATTTATTGGTTCAATATTTACTGTTCTATTAGCAGTTGTTTCCTTATATAAATGGGTTATTATTATCTCAGCCCTAATTTCGTGGGTTAGACCCGATCCTTATAATCCAATAGTACAAATGCTTTATAGGTTAACTGAACCTGCATACGCACTTGTGCGAAGGTTTATACCAACAGTATTTGGAGGAATGGATTTAGCACCACTTATTGTAATTTTAGCTCTTATTTTCCTAGAAACATTCTTAGGTAGACTATTTTTAGGAGTCTAAAATGAAAAAAACTCTACTATTTCTTAGCTTAGCACTATCCTTTAATGCTCAAGAAATAGTAGAAAACTCAATAGAAAATAAAACCTTTGTTTTAGATTACTCTTATCTTAACTCCTTAGAAAGAGGTATCAAAAGAGATTTTTACATAAATGAGTACTTAAAAACAGATATTAACTCAACTCAAGCATTTGAAACATTAAAGCTTATTGATAATATGACAGATGAACTTTTTATTAATTTTGCAATAAAGTTTAAAGATGATGAAACACTAGCTACTGCACAATGTTTAAATATGGATACTAAAGAGTTAATCTATTCGTATGCAGATTGTATTGCAGTTGGTTTAAATTTAAAAAAGTTATCAAAATTATCTTCTGTTGACTTAAATTTATTATCTCAAAAACTTTTTGAAAAATATCCTACTTTTGTTAAAAAAATAGAAATTCTGGCTTCACCAATCCCTTTTACAAAATTAATTGTTCAGAAAGAGGAGTTAATTTATGATATATTTTTTAATGTATCAAAAGAGTTTAGAGAAAATTTTTTTAATTATAAACTTCCTAAAAGAACATTTGAAAAAATATTTAAAAATAAAGAGCAATTTAATAAGTTTTTAGATGTTTCAATTAAAAATCCAAATCTTGATAAACTAAATAAATCTTTATTAGAAGTTGATGATAAGGAGCTTAATGCGAACTCCTCTTTTTTACTTGCAATAAATGCTTACACTTTTAATAATATAGATAGAGCAATGTTCTATTTAGATAATTCATTAAATAAAAGTAATGATAGAAAATTTAAAAATAAAACTCTTTTTTGGAAATATATAATTAGTAAAAATAGAATATTTTTAGAGGAATTAATTTCCCTTTCAGAATTAGATTTTTATATTTTGTTTGCTAATGAAATAGAGAAAAAAGAGTTAAATTTTCCTATTGATTTATTTAAAAATAAACCTAGTTTAGACTCAAAAAAGTTTGATATAAAAAGAATTGCTCTACTCTATTCTATTTTAGAAGTTGAATCAAATTTTAATCCTAAGAAAATTTCTAAAGATTTTAGAATTGGTATTTCTCAATTAAATCAAAAAATATTAAAAACTATTTCACTCCTATTAAATGAAGAGTATAATTTACAAAAACAGTTTATATTAGAAGAGAGTCTAAGGTATGCGAATACTCATTTAAACACCTTAGAAAAAATCTCTAAAAACCCCATAGAAACTTATCTTCTATATATTTCACAAGAAGAGTCTTTGGATCTTCTATCAAAATTTAAAAACTTTAAGGAAAATGATTTAAAAGGCTTAGCTTTCTTTGAGTATTTGGAAAACTCAGATAAAATAAAAGAGTTTATAAGTTTTTATTATTTATATACAAACTCTCTAGCAAAAAGTAAAAAAGATAAAATTACCCTCTTCTCTATTTTTGAAAATCTAATTGAATTGAACCAAATAAAGAGTGAGAAAGTTTTAAAGTGAGGTTTTTACTATTTTTTTCATTTTCAAAATCTACTAAATAGTATTTAGCCCAAGGATTTTTTAAAGATATAAACTTAGAAAAATCATTTTTGTTTACATCAATCTCTTGCATTGATATAGGCTTGTTATCATTTAAAGTTAAAATATAAGCATTCTGAAATATCTCATGTTCATATTTATTAACCCTATGGAAGCCAATAATAAAACTGTTTAATTTATCAGAGCTATAAACTTTATCAATTTTATTTAAATAAGTAGCAAAAAATAAGGCATTTATTCCATTTTTATCAATCAAGTCAGCTTTTTTAGTATACTGAATAGCATTTGCTTCTTTTATATTATTATCAAAATGATTTAATGCAGTTGTCGTTTTATTACAGGCCACAAAAAATATTATAAAAAAAAATAAATAGAATTTTTTCATTAAAGTTTGACCTTCTCTTAATTAATAAATACAATTGTACACTAAAGATACTTTAACGTTGATTTGGATAAAATCTTGCCCATGAGTAAGAGTTATAAAAAATTGGCTGTTGCATTTAGCGGCCCATCTAATAGTGGTAAAACTACTTTAGTAGTTAAGGTTTCAAATATATTGCAAGATGCAAATAACAAAGTTTGTATTATTAAGCATGATCCCAAAGATAAAGCTAGATTTGACATCCCAGGTAAGGATAGTGACAAGTTTACACAAACTGGAGCAGATGTTGCTGTAGTAAGTCCTACTAGAACAACTCTATTTAAACATGAGAGTTCATCTTTAGATGAAATAATTGAACTATTTAATGAATTTGATTATCTCTTAGTTGAAGGATTAAAAACACTTCCTCTTCCTAGAATATCAATTTTTAGAGATAGACTTGATGAAAGCTATTTTCCTGTAACAGATGCAATTGCTCATGATGAGACTATTAATCCTGATGAAATTCCATCTACTATTGATAGATTAGATTTAAATAATCCTGAAGAGATAATTTCATGGATTGAAAAAAATGCAAAGAGAATTTAATGAAAGAGATTATTCAAGCAATTCAAACTGCTAGTATAAAGATTAAAAATATAATTGATTTAGGTGATACTAGTAAAAGCGAAAATGAAAATTCTACTGGCGATACTCAATTAAAACTTGATATTGCAAGTGATATTGTTATTGAAAGAATTTTTTCTGAAATACCCTCAATAAAAGCAATCGTAAGTGAAGAACAAGATTCAATTGTATCTTTAAATGAAAATGGTGAATATTTAATAGCTTATGATCCCTTAGATGGCTCATCTTTAGTTGATGTGAATCTATCTGTTGGTTCAATTTATGGTATTTATAAAAATGAATTTAATGCACAAAATATTATAGGTGCAGTTTATGTTATATTTGGTCCAAGAGTAGAAATGGTTGTTGCTCTTAATAATAGTGTAAAAATGTATAGATTATTTAATGGTGAGTTTAATTATATTAGAGATATAAAGTTAAAAGAGACTGGAATAATAAATGCAACAGGTTCAACTCAAATGAATTGGCCAAGTCATCATAAAAAGCTTGTTAATAGTATGTTCAAAGATGGATATTATTTAAGATATTCAGGAGGGATGGTTCCTGACTTACACCAAATTCTTTTAAAAGGTGGTGGATTATTCTCTTATCCAAATACAACTGATAAACCAAAAGGAAAGTTAAGACAATTATTTGAAGTTTTTCCTTTTGCTTTAATTTATGAATTTGCAGGTGGTCAAGCTATTGATGGTTTTAAAAGAGTTTTAGATGTTCAAACTACACACATTCATGATACAACACCTTGTTTTTTTGGCTCAAATAATGAAATTAATAGAGTTTTAGAAGTATATAAGAACCATGAATAAAGAAGAAACTGTACTTGATGAGTGGAATTTAAAGCTTGAGGCTGCCCTAAAAGAACTACAAGAGTGTCAAAAATCAAAAACTTTAAACTCTTGTACACCTTGTGAATGTTTTTTTGAGTGTGAAGTTAGAAAAAAATATGTAATTGCTGTTTATGAGTCAATGAATAAAGGCTCTGGCGGTGGATTTGAATTTTAATTAATAATATTTAATAAAGGTAAAAAATGGAAGAAACTTG
This sequence comes from uncultured Arcobacter sp., assembly GCA_964480765.1. Classification (GTDB taxonomy): domain Bacteria; phylum Campylobacterota; class Campylobacteria; order Campylobacterales; family Arcobacteraceae; genus Halarcobacter. Next base: position 30,657 of record CAYZST010000018.1, read on the forward strand.
TAAAAATGTTTATATTACTACACCAATTTATTATGTAAATGATGTAGCTCATATTGGTCATGCATATACAACTATTATTGCTGATATGTTAGCTAGATATTCTAGATTAACAGGTTCAAAAACATTTTTCTTAACTGGTACTGATGAACATGGTCAAAAAATTGCACAAAGTGCTGAACAAAGAGGTAAAACTGCAAAAGAGTATGCAGATGAAGTTTCTGGAAAGTTTAAAACACTTTGGAATGAGTTTGATATTACATATGATAAATTTATTAGAACTACCGATGAAGAACACAAACATGGTGTTCAAAAAGCTTTTGAAACAATGTATAATAAAGGTGATATCTACAAAGGTGAATATGAAGGATTTTATTGTGTATCATGTGAGACATTTTTTACTGAAAAGCAATTAATTGATGAACAGTTTTGTCCTGATTGTGGAAAACCAACTAATATTGTAAAAGAAGAGAGTTTCTTTTTTAAACTTTCCAAATATGAAGATAAATTGATTGAATGGTATGAACAAAATGAAGATTGTATTTTACCAAGAGCAAAGAAAAATGAGATTATTAATTTTGTAAAAGGTGGATTAAAAGATCTATCTATTTCTAGAACTTCATTTGATTGGGGTGTTAAACTACCTGAATCTTTAAATGAACCAAAACACGTAATGTATGTATGGTTAGATGCTTTGATGAACTATATTACAGCACTTGGATATGGAAAAGATGAAATACTTATGAAAGATTTTTGGCCAGCAAAAATTCATTTAGTAGGAAAAGATATTTTAAGATTTCATGCCATATATTGGCCAGCATTCTTAATGTCTCTTGAACTTCCTCTACCAAAACATATAGCGGCACATGGTTGGTGGACAAGAGATGGTGAAAAAATGTCTAAATCAAAAGGGAATGTTGTTGATCCTAAAGAAGTAGCAAATGCTTATGGTTTAGATGCCTTTAGATATTTTATGTTAAGAGAAGTGCCATTTGGACAAGATGGAGATTTTTCACAAAAAGCATTAATGGATAGAATCAACTCTGATTTAGGTAATGATTTAGGTAATCTATTAAATAGAATTTCTGGTATGTCTGGTAAATACTTTGATTTTAAGGTTTCATCAATAGATGTGAAAAAATTCCATAAAAAAGAGTTAGATGAAGTTGAAGCTATTTTAGATAATGTTGAAGGGTATTTATATAAAATGCAAATTAATAGATACCTTGAAGATATATGGAAAGTACTAACTATTGCTAATAAAGCAATCGGTGATTATGAACCTTGGACTAAGATGAAAGAAGGATGTAAAGATGAAGCAATGGCATTAGTAGCTTTAATTACTAATATCATGGCAAGAGTATCTCTTCTTTTAGATTCTGTTATGCCTGAAAAAACTAAAAAAATTGCACAATCTTTAGGAATAGAAATTAATACAGAAAATTACATAAAACTTCTTAAAAATAAAGAGCTTTTATCTGATACAACTATTACAAAAGTTGAACAACTTTTCCCAAGAATTGAAGAAGTTTTATTGGAACAAGCTAAAGTTATTGATATTTCAAAAACAGAAAATGAAGAAATTGATAATTTAATTACCATAGATAAATTCTTTGAGACAACTTTAAAGATAGGAACAATTGTTGAGGCTTTAGAAGTTCCAAAATCTAAGAAACTATTAAAATTGCAAGTTGATCTAGGTGAAGGTAGAAATAGACAAATCTTAGCAGGAATTAAAGAGTTTTATAATGCAGCGGATTTAGTTGGAACACAAGCTTGTGTTGTTGCAAATTTGAAACCTGCAAAACTTATGGGAATGCTAAGTGAAGGTATGTTACTGGCTGCTAAAGATGAAAATGGTTTATCTTTAATTCGACCAGAAACACCTAAAAAAATTGGGACTAAAATAAGCTAGTGCAAATTTCATCAATCTTAGATATTGTAGATGGTAGATTATTAAATCAACCATCTATATCATTTATATATTCCATTAAAACAAATCCAAGAAAAGTAAAAGAAGGTGATTTGTTTATTATCCAAAACAATGAAGATATCGAAATGTCCATAAATAATGGTGCTTTTGCATTAATCGTTGATAGGGATATTGAAGTAATTGATAATGAAATTGCTTGGATAAAGGTTAAGTCCATAAAAGAGAGCATGATTAAGTTAATTAGATATTTTTTATCTAATATTAGACTTACTGCATTTTATTGTAATAAAGTTTCATATGAACTATTTAAAATTTTAAAAAAACCTAATACTCACACAAATATTAAATTAATACCAAAAGATTTATCTAAATTCTTCAAAATAATTGATGATTTAGAAGAAAATGATACGATAATATGTTTAAATCAAAAACTTTTAGATGATATATATCCTGTTAATTTTAATTTTAATACAAAAGAGTATGAAATTAATAACTTAATAGAGCACTCAATTTTTGAAACAACATTCTCATTTCAAGATAAATATTTTTCTAAATTAAAAATTTCGAGTCTTTACATATGTGAATTTTTAGATGTTTATAGTTATTTAGGTTTTGAAGCTGATTTAATAAAGTTAAAAAAGTTTAATAATTTAAAACCTATATTTGTTGATAAATCAATAAATCATGTTGATTTTGGTAAGTCTGATAAATTTCTAATAGCACAAGATGATGATAAATTGATATCAAAAGAGATAAAATATTTACAGAAGAAATACTCTTATGCAAAGGTTTTATATATTACTATAAAAGATATTGACAATAATAGAAATATCGATTATATTTTTATAGATTCTTTAGATGAGCTCAAATCTCACTTAAAAAAGAGCCAATTTAATGCTGTGTATTTTATGGGTGTTTCATATAATGAATTATATGAACAAATATCTAAAGAACCAAATACTCCAAGTCTAATTTAATATATCATACCAAAAGTGCTAATTACTTTTCCTATTATATTAATTTCACTTTTATCTAATATTTGAATAGGATAATCTTTATTATCAGAAATTACATCAAGCTTTCCATCAACCCTTCTTTGTATTCTTTTTACAAAAAGACCATGTGTTGTAGTAAATGCATATATCCCATCTCTAGAAAAATCTGTTTTTGTTTTATCAATAAAAATGATATTATCACTATTTAATGTCGGTTCCATTGAGTCTCCAATAACATTTATAGCATCAATATTTTTTAAATTATCTTTTCCTCCTAACATATTTATAAAATAAGGTGGTATCTCTAAACTCTCATAAATATCAACATTTTCATATGCACCGCCACCAGCACTTACATTTACATCTGGGTAATATCGTATCCAATACTTATCTGTTGTATCTATTAAAGAGTTAGGATTTTGATTATACAATAACCAGTTAATTGATATCTTCTTTCTAGCACAAAAATCTAAAATATTAGAGAATGGTATTTTTCCTCTATTTTTCATAGTCGCAAAATTTACTTGACTAAGTTCAAGTGCAGTTGCTACATCCTTATCAAAAACTTTTCCATCTTTTCCATCTTGACTAAGTATGTCTTTTAGCTTTTCAATAATCTCACTAACATTTAACATATTTACTCCTTTTGTATAATTATATTACAAAATGCAATATTTTTCAAGTTTTTTTAAAAAAATTAATAAAATTTGTCATATTAAATAAAATAAGGAACAAAAATGGGAGCAAAAATCGAAAAAGCAACAACAAATGTAATGAAACTATTATATAAAGTTGACGATTTATTATTAGAAATTGGTATAAAAATATTATAAAAAATAACGGGGTTTATAAATTTTTAAATTTTTTTCAAAAGAGCATATGCTCTAAATTTTACTAAAGCAAAGTTTCTATAAAATTATCTTACATTACACGATGGTAACCACGGGGAGTAATATGGAAACAAACTTAATCATAGAAGCTGCAAAGTTTATGGTTTTAGGAATGGGAATTGTATTTTTTTTCTTAATTGTAATGGTTTATGTATTAAAAATACAAGCTAAAATAATTGGAAAATATTTTCCATACAAAAAAGTAGAACCAATAAAACCAAAAACTCATCAAAAAGCTTCTGACACTGCAAAAATGGCTGCTATTGTAGCTGCTGTTCAACATCATAAAAATCTAAAAGGTTAATTTAAATGGCTAAAAAATATATTGATGTCATGGATACTACGTTTAGGGATGGATTTCAATCTGTCTTTGGTGGTAGAGTTTTAATGAATGATTTCTTTCCAGCAGTAGAAGCTGCGAAAGAAGCTGGAATTACACACTTTGAGTTTGGTGGAGGAGCTAGATTTCAATCTTTATTCTTCTACTTACAAGAAAATGCTTTTGAGATGATGGACAAATTTAGGGAAATTGTTGGTCCAAATGCAAATCTACAAACATTAGCAAGAGGCATTAATACGGTTATGTTAGATACAGGTTCTAGAGAACTTGTAGAGATGCATGCAAAAATGTTTGCAAAACATGGTGTTACAACAATTAGGAATTTTGATGCATTAAATGATGTTCAAAATTTAGTTTATTCTGCTGAATGTATTAAAAAATATGGACTAAATCATGAAGTTGTAGTTACATTAATGGATTTACCACCAGGTTGTAGCGGTGCACATGATGTAGAATTTTATGAAAAGACACTTAGAAATATCTTAGATAGTGGAATCCCTTATGATTCAATTTGTTTTAAAGATGCTTCTGGTACATCTTCTCCACAAAAAATTTTTGAAACAATTAAAATGGCTAGAAAACTTGTAGGTGAAAATGTACATATTAGATTACATACACATGAAACAGCTGGTGTATCTGTTGCTTGTTATTTAGCTGCATTAGATGCTGGTGCTGATGGTATAGATTTAGCAGCAAGTCCCGTTTCTGGTGGAACTTCACAACCAGATATTTTAACTATGATTCATGCTGTTAAAGGGATGAATTATGATCTTGGTGGATTAGAAATTGATAAAATTTTAAAATATCAAGAAGTTTTAAAATATCAATTAAGAGATTATTTTATGCCACCTGAGGCAACTCAAGTATCTCCATTAATCCCTTTTTCACCTATGCCAGGTGGTGCACTAACTGCAAATACTCAAATGATGAGAGATAATGGAACATTAGAAAAGTTTCCCGAAGTAATTAAAGCTATGCAAGAAGTTGTTGAAAAAGGTGGATATGGTACATCTGTAACTCCTGTTTCACAGTTCTATTGGCAACAAGCTTATGCAAACGTTATGTTTGGACCTTGGAAACAAATTGCACCTGGATATGGAAGAATGGTGCTTGGATACTTTGGTAAGACTCCGGTTGAACCAGATTCAGAAATAGTAAAATTAGCTTCTGAAAAACTAAAATTAGAACCAACTTCTGAAAATCCATTAGATATTGCCGATAAAGACGAAAAGAAGAGTATGGCATATTGGAAAAAAAGATTAAAAGAAGAAGGTATTGAAACTACTGAAGAGAATATTTTCATCGCAGCTGCTTGTGATGAAAAAGGTATTACTTTCTTAAAAGGAGAGAGTCCTTTAAATGTAAGAAAAGTAAATGACACTGTTTGTGAAAATGACAAAGAATGTAACTTAGGAGAAAATAAAGCTATGACTAACGCAACTGGAAATTATACAGTAATTGTTGATGGACAAAAATTTAATGTAACTATAGCAGAAGGAGATGCTGATATTCAAGTAACACCAGTAACAAATACAACAACAGCAACTTCAGACGCACCAGCTGATGGAGTAGTAATCCCTGCAACTGTAAGTGGTAATGTTTGGAAATTGTTAATTAAAGTCGGTGATAAAGTTGAAAAAGGTGATATAGTAGCAATTTTAGAAGCTATGAAAATGGAGATTGATGTTGAAGCTCCTTGTTCTGGAACAGTAACTGCAATTTTAGCAAATCCTAGTGATGCAGTTGAAGAGGGACAAGCTATAGCTACTATTGGCTAAGTATTTAAAATATTTGGAGAAAAACTAAATGAATAAAAAATTAACGGCAACATTGCTACTAATGTTTTTTGTATTATTTAGTGTAAACGCTTTTGCAGGAGAAACTCAACATGTTTCTGCGGAAAAAGTTAAGCACGAATATGAACCAAAATCATTAGGTCAACTATTAAATTCTTTCTATCATACTACGGGTATTTATGCATTTATTACACCTAGAGATGATGTTATGACCGCAGAGGCTCATAAAGAAGATGCAAGACCTATGACTCATTTTGAGCAAACATGGGGAAGATTAATAATGTTTCTAGTTTGCTTTGCTCTATTTTATTTAGCAATTGCTAAAGGTTTTGAGCCTCTACTTCTTATGCCTATTGCTTTTGGTGGATTATTAGCCAATATTCCACTTGCAGGAATCGGTGGAGAAGATGGTATGTTAGGCATTATTTATAATATGGGAATTGCTAATGGATTTTTCCCTCTATTGATTTTTATGGGTGTTGGAGCAATGACAGACTTTACTCCACTACTAGCTAATCCAAAATCAGCAATTTTAGGTGGAGCTGCACAATTTGGTATCTTTGGGTCACTAGTAGGAGCTGTTGCAATAGGATTTGATTTACAATCTGCATCTGCAATCTCAATTATTGGTGGAGCAGATGGACCAACATCTATTTTTATTGCAAATAGATTAGCACCTGAACTACTTGGAGCAATCGCTGTTGCGGCCTACTCGTATATGGCATTAGTACCAGTAATTCAACCTCCAATTATGAAAGCTTTAACGACTGAGACAGAAAGAAGAATTAGAATGCCTAAATTAAGAAAAGTACACAAATTAGAAAATCTTCTTTTACCACTTGTTATTTTAATGTTAGCTGTGTTATTCTTACCCGAATCAACACCTCTTATTGGTGCATTTTGTTTAGGAAATTTCTTTAAACAATCAGGTGTTGTTGAGAGACTTTCTGATACAATGCAGAATTCATTAATTAACATAGTTACAATTTTCTTAGGATTAGGAGTTGGTTCTAAACTAGCTGCTGACAAGTTTTTAGTTCTTGAGACTTTAGGAATTATGATAATTGGTCTTATTGCATTTTCAGCTGGTACAGCAGCTGGTGTAATTATGGCAAAAATTATGAACAAGTTTGCATCAGAAGAAGCAAAAATTAACCCACTTATTGGTGCGGCAGGAGTTTCTGCAGTACCTATGGCAGCAAGAGTTGTTAGTAAAGTGGGACAAGATTATGACAAATCAAATGTATTATTAATGCATGCGATGGGTCCAAATGTTGCCGGTGTAATTGGTTCAGCTGTTGCAGCTGGTGTGCTACTGTCAATATTTTAAATAAATTAGTAGGAAAGAATAGAAAATGTCTGAAATTAGAGACTCACTTGGTCTAGAAAGTGTAGGTAAAATTTATAGAAACTTAGATATAGATACTTTAAGAGAGCATGCAGTTACAAACGAAGGAGCAAAAATCTCTTCAACTGGTGCTTTAATGATTGATACAGGTATTTTTACTGGTAGAAGTCCAAGAGACAAATTTTTTGTTAATCAAGATCCATCAAATAAATATATTGCTTGGGGAGATATTAACTTTAAGGTTTCAAAAGAGGTTTACGAAGATTTAGAAGTTACATCTAAAAAACAGTTAAGTGGAAAAGACTTATATGTTACTGATGTATATTGTGGTGCTTCTTTAGATAGTAGAAAATCTATTAGATTTATTACTGAAATTGCTTGGCAAGCTCATTTTGTTCAAAATATGTTCATTGCTCCTTCAACAGAGGATTTAGAAAATTTTGAACCAAATTTTACTGTTTATAACTCTTGTAAAACAGTGGATATGGCATATGCAAGTCATGGTTTAAATTCAGAAGTTTTTATTGTATTTAATGTTGAAGAGAATAGAGCTATTATTGGCGGGACATGGTATGCAGGTGAGATGAAAAAAGGTGTTTTCTCAATGATGAACTATTGGTTACCTTTAGAGGGTAAATTGCCAATGCATTGTTCTGCTAATATTGGAAAAGATGGCGATACTGCCCTATTCTTTGGATTATCAGGAACAGGTAAAACAACTTTATCAACAGATCCAAATAGAGCGTTAATTGGTGATGATGAACATGGTTGGGATAATGATGGCGTCTTCAATTTTGAAGGTGGTTGTTATGCAAAAGTCATTAACCTTGATGCAGAATCTGAACCAGATATTTTTAATGCAATTAAAAAAGGTGCAATTTTAGAAAATGTAGTTGCAGATGAAAATGGTGTAGTTGATTATAATGATAGAAGTAAAACTGAAAATACAAGAGTTTCTTACCCTTTAGATCATATTCCAAATCATACACCAGATATGAGAGGTGGACATCCTAAAAATATTATCTTCTTATGTGCTGATGCCTTTGGTGTATTACCTCCTGTTGCAAAACTTTCTAAAAAACAAGCGATGTATTATTTCTTAAGTGGATATACTGCAAAAGTTGCAGGAACTGAAAGAGGAATTACTGAACCAGTTGCTACATTTTCATCATGCTTTGGTGAGGCATTTTTACCTCTAAACCCAACTGTATATGCATCTTTATTAGGTGATAAAATTGATAAACACAATGTAAATGTTTATTTAGTAAATACTGGATGGACAGGTGGTCCTTACGGAATTGGTTCAAGAATGAGTATTAAAAATACTAGAGCTTGTATTAATGGAATTTTAGATAATTCAATTAATGATTCAGAGTTTGAAATATTACCAATTTTTAATCTACAAATTCCAAAATCACTAAATGGTGTTGATACAACAGTATTAAACCCTAGAAATACTTGGGAAGATAAAGAGTCATATGATGAAACTGCTATTAAGTTAGCTGGTATGTATATTGAAAACTATTCTAGAAAGTATTTAACTTTAGAAAGTGATTATGATTTCACCCTTGCAGGTCCAAAACTATAATTAAATTCAAATATAAAAAGGAATGAAGTAACTCTTCACTCCTTTTTAACACTCTATTTGAATCTCTTCAACAATTTCAAGACCAAAACCATTTAATCCTACAAAAGAGTGTTTTCCTCCACTTGTCATTAGTTTAATTTTTTTAACGTTTAAACTATTTAATATTTGTGCACCAATACCATAATCTTTTTGTGACTCTTTATGAGCTAAATCATCAGTTAAAAAAATTAGTAAACCATCTTTCGATTGTAAAAAATTAATTGTTTTTAACATTGAATGAAGTTTTTCATCATCTAAAAAAAGATTTATATCAGGAACAACTGTATGAAATTTAACATGAGAAGAGTTATTAGCTTCACCAAATTGAATTACTGTATGAATTTGTCCAAGATGATCTTTAAACTCTTTTTTTACTACATTACTATTGAAAAATTTACTGTTTTCACTTGAAATTTCATCAACTAGCTTTTCATGGGCCAATCTGTATTCAACTAAATCAGAAATATAGATTTGTTTCATATTATGTTTTTTGGCAAATATATCTAAATCATCTCGTCTAGCCATTGTTCCATCTTCTTTCATGATTTCACAAATAACAGCTTCTCCATTAAGTCCTGCTAATTTACATAAATCAACTGAACCTTCAGTATGTCCTGTTCTTACTAATACTCCACCATCCTTTGCAATAAGAGGAAAAATATGACCTGGCCTAACAAGCTCCATTGCTTTTGAAATAGGGTTTGCTAAAATTTTAATTGTATCATCTCTCTCCCCTGCACTAATCCCAGTTGTTGCATGTACTGCATCAACAGAAACTGTAAAGGCTGTTTCATATGAAGAGGTATTAGAACTAACCATGGGATTTAGTTCTAATCTATCAGCTGTCTCTTTAGTTACTGATACGCAAATAAGACCTTTCGCATGTGTAGCCATAAAGTTAACTTTTTCAGGTGTACTAAGTGGTGCAGCATAAACTAAATCTCCTTCATTTTCTCTATCTTCATCATCAAGCATGATAACCATATTACCTTTTTGAATCTCTTCAATTGCTTCTTTTACTCTTTGTATTGCGTTCATAAATTCTTCTTTTTATATATTTTTTAACCTTTTGATATTATATCAGAAATACAAAAATCTTTTCTAAAAACCCTTGACATATAAATTAAATTTCACTATAATTTCGTCACTTAAAAGGTTGGGGTATCGCCAAGCGGTAAGGCCTCGGTTTTTGGTACCGATATTCGGGGGTTCGAATCCCTCTACCCCATCCATTTAAAGCCGCGGAATAGAGCAGCTAGGTAGCTCGTCGGGCTCATAACCCGAAGGTCGATGGTTCAAATCCATCTTCCGCAACCAATATTCTAAAATGAAGTCTTATGTCAAGGTAGCTCAGCTGGCTAGAGCGCTGGTCTCATAAGCCGGAGGTCGAGAGTTCAAGTCTCTCTCTTGACACCA
>CAYZST010000019.1:0-40474 GCA_964480765.1 uncultured Arcobacter sp.
CATCAACAATATCTAGGGTAATTACTTTTAATGTAGTTTGCATTTTATCTAGTGTAGATATTTCTAAAGCTTTATATAAAGAGAAGGAAAAAAACAGAAGAATAACTAATTGTATAAAGAAGCTATAAATAATTAGTTTTTTTTTGATAGATATTTTATTCATCACTTATTTTAAATCCTAAGCCTCTTACTGTCTTTATAAGTTTTTTTTCATATGGTTTATCAATCTTATTTCTTAATCGATATATATAGACATTTACAATGTTACTCATATTTAAATCATCATCAATATTACTTAAAGAGGAACTAATTATAGTTTCAGATAAAACATTGTTTTTGTTCTTTATTAAAAACTCTAAAATTGTAAACTCTTTTGCAGTTAAAGTAATAGTATCTCCCGCTCTTGTGGCAGTTTTTGTTAGAAGATTTAACTTTAAATCACCAATACTAATTGTAGTAGACAGACTATTTTTAGTTCTTAATTGAACTCTTATTCTAGCTAGTAATTCAGAAAAAGAGAAGGGTTTAGCAAGATAATCATTAGCCCCTATATCTAAACCTCTAATCTTATCCTCAATAGAATCTCTTGCAGTAAGCATAATAATTGGAGTTTGAATATTTGAAGCTCTTAATGTTCTACAAACTTCAATACCATCTTTAACTGGAATCATAATATCAAGTAAAATTAAATCATAGTTATTGAGTGTTGCAAGATAGATACCTTCGTCTCCATTTAGTGAATAGTCAACTATATAAGACTCTTCTTCAAGCCCTTTTTTCAAAAAGTTTATAATTTTTTCATCATCTTCTATTATTAATATTTTCATAGCTTTATTATATTACAAAAACAAAAATATAAATCTTATATAAATGCTAATTATTTATAAGGTTTAATATTGTAATTTCATTTTCAGCCTTATATCTAAAATCAATACCCCAATTCCCTAAACCTTTATTTACATAAATTGCAGTTTTGTTTTTATAAAATAAACCTTCTAAAAAAGGTTGAAAAATTCTTACAAAATATCCAAAAGGATAAATTTGTCCACCATGGGTATGTCCACATAAAAAAAGTGGAGTATTTGTATTTAAAGCTATTTTATAATCCTTTGGCTGGTGAGCAATAAAGATATTACAAGATGATGCTTTTAATAAACTTATAACTTTTTTTTCATCTCTTTTTATTCTAAAAAATTTTGAAAATCTATCTGAAATACCTACAATATTTACTCTTTTTTTATTAAATAGAAGTTCATCTTTTTCATTATCTAAGCAGATGAAATTAGTTAAAGATTTTTTCAAGGCTTCTAATCCATAAACAAGATCATGATTACCACTAATAAAATAGCTTTTTTTATTTTTGGCAAGTTCATTTAAAACTTCAAGCTTATCTTTAATACTCTCTACTTTACAGTCAATAATATCTCCTGTTATAATTAATATATCAAAGCTCTCTTTTAGACAGTTCTTTACTAGTTTTTTTAAACTATTAATATCACTTTTTTTATTGATATGTAAATCACTTAAATGCAAAATTTTAAAACCATCTAAATGGGGAGCTTCTACTAAAATATTTAAAGTTTTAATATCTGGAAGTTTCATTATTTAAATACTTCTTCTAATTCATTATCATCTTTTACATAAGATATATTTTTTATTAAACCTTTTTCAATTTTATAAACTGTTGAGTATCCTTCTTTTTGTAAAAATCTACTATCGGATTCATCATAAATTAGTAGAATAGGATGTTTATACTTTTTCATTTTTGGTAAGGCAAACATTTTTGTTATGATTGTTGGCATACCAGAAATATTAGCAATAAAAACTGCACTATTTTTATCTAAAAAAGTGGCTTCTTTCTTGTCTAAAAACTGGTTGATTTGTGAACCTGTATCTTTTTCAAATGAGACAATAATTGTTTTTATTTTTGTATCAATAGTATGGATTTTATCAAACTGATCACTTAAAGTAAAATTAACTAGTTTATCATTAAGATTGAAACTGTTTGCTAAAAGAATTGATGATAAAGCTATTATAATAAAAGATTTTTTTAACATCATAGATCCTTTTTATAAGATAGTTCATATTGAATATCGATTTTATCTCTAACTTTTAAGAAAAACATAGTTGGAGGTTCCATATTAAATTGAGTTAATTCAATTGAAAAATCTCCTTTTAAATCAAGAACATCTTTTTCATTTGTTATTGAAGCGATAGTTTCAACCTTTTTATCTATTCCATTTAATTCTAATACCCCTATAATTTTATATTGCTTATCAATAGCAATAATTTTGTTTATAGTAAATGATATTTTAGGATTAAAAGCCACATTCAATAATTCATACATATGTTTATCTCTAGCTTCATTGCTACTTTTTAATGAAATAGATTTAATTTCAATAATCCCTTTTAAGGAAGTGATTCCATTTGACATATCCAATGAAGATTGAATTTGATTTGACTTTGGATTAATATTACTATCTCCAAAAACCTCTGTGTGAGCCATAATCTCACCTTGACTAAATCTAAAAGTATCTGCAAATAAAAAAGCAGATAAGCTTAAGAAAAAGATTAATTTACGCATAATATAACTCCTTGTTATTAGTTTTGATTTCATTATGAACTAAATATAGTAATGACACTAAGATTACTAGTGGCACAAAAATTATTAAGTTTTCTAAAGCAACAAAAAGACCTGCTCCAGAAGCAAACCAACCAATGAATATCATATAAACACCAATTGTTTTTAATTCTTTATTTAAAATATTTTGTAGAATTACTACATTGTAGTAAGAGATTACAAAAGGATAAGTCATTGATAAAAGTAGAGGCTCTTCTAAAAAGAAAAAAAGATAGCTTATCGCAAATAAAGAGATTATTAGCATCCCTTTTTGAGTTTTATTAATATTGTAAATTAAAGCTACAACTACTCCAATAATATGAAAAGTTGCAATTTCGAAACTATAACCATCTCTCCAGATTGAAATAGTAATATCTCTTGAAAGAGTTTCAAAAAGTGCAGAGTCTAAAAATATCCATAGTATCATTGCAAAAAGTGAATACTTTGAGTAGTCTAAACTACCTTTATGTTTTTCTTTAGGAAGGTAATAAGAACTAATTATGGCGATTATTGTTAATCCAATTGAAAGTGGACCTCTTAATTGTGCTTCATAATTAAAAAGAAAAGTACCTAAGGTATAAGAGATAATAAGAGCCAAGCCTAATTGTATAGTGCTTGCTTTTTTTAGTTCATTAATTAAAAGTGGAGCTAAAGCACCAACACTAATCCCTAAAATAAACAACATTATAAAGTTGAGGTTTGGATAAAATAGAGTTATTAATAGTTGTAAAAATAAAAATACTCTTATTTTAATCTTAGTTGAGCTTTTTATATAAAAGCTCAATATTGAACCAATTACTCCTCCAATAGGAAGTGGAATAATTTTTAAAATATTAGATTGAAAATATTCAACAATACCTGTTTGGGCAATTAATAAATAATAGCACAATTCAAAAGAGATAAAAATCACTAAGGCAATTTTTTCATAGTTTAATTTTTGCATAGAGTCTCCTTTTTATAGAAAAATAGTAGATAGTAAGTTGCAAATGATAAATCAAATAAACAGATTAAAAGTGCTTCTATCCCTATTAATTTAGATAGATATAAAGAAAAAAATACAGAACTTATAAGAATACGAATCAAAACGGTTATATTTGTAAGAAGTACCTCATTCTTTTTATTTTTAAGAGCTAAAAAGTGCAAAATACCAGTTGTACTAACAAATGAAAAAACGATATATTCATATGAACTTGAAAATGAAAAACCAATTAGAGGATAAATATAGCTAGCAAAAAGAGTTAGAAAAACTCCTCCAAAGCCATCACTTAAAACACCAACTAAATTGTATTTTTGCATATTTGTAAGTTTTAGATTAAAGTTGAAAAAAACAATTAAACTTGAGATAACAACTAAACCAAAAATAGTTCTAAAAGACCATAAAGTTATAATATTAAAGTTTAATATTCCAGTTTGGACAAAACCTGAGATACTTAAAGCAATAAAAATTCCAATAAGACCAAAAAGATAAATATAATAAAAATATTTTATATTTAGCTCTTTTATATAAGATGTAAACATAGCTATTACCATAAAGAAAATACCAATACCCATAGCAACATGTGCGTGAGCAATAATTAAGTCATTTCTATGAAATAGCCATCTAAACTCAGGAATAAAAAGAATATTTCCTTGTACATCTACAAACAGAAAAGCTAATATAGAGATAAGAAGTGGGTATTTTGCACTATTTGAAATATTAGAGTCTTTATACCATCTATAAAGTAGAGGGATATAAAGCAATGATAGGTACTGTAAAAACCACTCTTGATTATAAGTTAAACTATCAATAAAAGTTCTATATAAAACAGATGAAAAATAAAAGAATGTTGGAATAATCCAAAAAATATTCCATTTTGCTACAAAGTTTTCTTGATTTAAAAGTTTAATTATTAAGTAATATATAGGAATTAAAGATAGGCTCATACCTAAAGTATTATCTCCATGGGGACCACTTACTGTACTTTCAACTTGACCAATTATCGGATTCATTAAAACTAATAAAACAATAGGAGCAATAATTACTACTTTTAAAGAGATTTTTACCCATAAAGGATAGATTTGGTACTCTTTTATAAAATGGTATAAAGCTAAAGCATAAAAAATTCCTGCAAGTGCTAAAATAAAGTTTAGTTCATATGGGAAGTCATAAAAAGCCAATTCCCTTCTATTTCCAAATAGAAGAGAATTTATCATAAAAATAAGAAAAATATACCAAAAAACAGTATATAAATTTAAATAATATAGACCTTTTTTAGATGTACGAGCCTCTTTATTGATAAGTAAAAAAGGCAGATATGAGAGCATTAAAGGAATAAATCCATATAGCATTAAGCTTATATGAAGTGATCTAATATTTGAAGGTATTAGTAGTTGTGAATCAATTGAAAAACCTAAAAGGTTAATTGAATATATTACACCAAAAATCAATCCTAATAAGAAAAAAGTTAGTGAAATCTTAAACTGTTTTTGAATAAAAATATTAAAGTTGTCCATCTTTTACCTCTAAAATTCTATTAGCTTGTGAAGCTAAACTTAAATCATGGGTTGCTACAACAATAGTAGTGCCTCTTTGTGATAACTTTTTAAAAACTTCAAATACATTCTTTGAGTTCTTTGAGTCAAGATTACCTGTTGGTTCATCTGCAAAAATTACTTTTGGTCTATTTATCAAAGCCCTTGCAATTGCAACTCTTTGTCTTTGACCTCCTGAAATCTCATTTGGATATTTATTAATAATATTACTAATATCAAGCAGATTTAATAAGGATAAAATCTCATCTTGTGTTGCATCATCGTTTGCAAGTTGAATATTCTCTTTAATATTAAGGTAGTTAATTAGATAGTGAAATTGAAAAATAAATCCAATATTTTTTTGTCTAAATTGATTAATATTAGCTATTTCATTAAAATTTGTTTTATCAAAAAATAGATCTCCAAAACTTGGTTTTAGAAGGCTTGAAAGTATTGATAAAAGTGTTGATTTCCCACTACCACTTTCTCCTACTATTGAAATAAATTCACCTCTTTTTATCTCTAAATTGATGTTTTTTAATGCAATGTCATTTGAATAGTTATGAGAAATATTTATTGCTTTAATCATACTCTATCTCCTTGAATTAATATCACTGGATCAGTTTTTGCAGCATTTAATGCAGGAAAGATAGCTCCTAATATTGCCATGCTTATTGAAGTAATGAAAATAGATAAACTTAATGAAAAACTTATTTCTCCATTTACATAACCTTGTAAAAAACTAGAGTTTTTTATTAGATATAAAATAAAATTTGATAGAAGAAAAGCACTAATAAAACTAATTAGTCCTAAAATAAAACTCTCTGTAAATATTTGTGAAATAATTTTATTCATAGAGATACCAATAGCTCTTTTAATACCAAACTCACTCTTTCTTTGATTTATTGTTATACTCATAATACTAGCAATACTAAGAAGTCCCATAGATAAAGCAATAAATGAGATAAGAGTTGATGAGGTTTGAATAATTTTGAATTGATTATAGTTTTCAACAAAACTATCAGTTGTTTTAGCATCTATCTTAGGTGAAAGAAGAAGAATCTCATCTAGTAAAGATTGTATATTAGATTGATATTTACTATTTACCATAATCATTGAAGCACTCTTATTAAAGATTTTTCCTGCTTCCTCAATATTTAAAACAACACCTCCATTCTCAAAGCCAATATCACTTTTAAAAATACCTGAGATTTTAAAAGATTTATCAGCAATTTTAATATCATTTTTATTTGTCAACTGATTATAAATAGATTCACCTACAAAAGCTTCATCCTTGTTTGGGATATTACCTTTTATAAGTTTATAGTTTTTGAATCTGTTCTTTGTAACACCATAAATTGCTACAATTGGAAGCTTTTCAACAGGAGAAGCACCAACAATGATTGCAGATGCATCTTTTACCTCTTTAAGAGGTTTGATTCTTTCTAGAAGATTTATATCCACATTAGAGAAAAAAGTATCAGAGATTTTTGCTTGGGTTATAATAATATCTCCATCACTTTTAAGCATTGAAGAGTACATACTAATAATTCCATTTGAAATAGAACTTATTAAAAAGATTGAAGTGACACAAAATAGTAAACTAAGATAGATAAGAGTTGTTTTTAATCTGTTAGCTTTTAGAGCTTTTATAGCTTGAAGAAACACAAATATCCTTTAATTTTTTTGTTATTAAAGCATTAAAGGATGAACTATTTATGAATTAAAAATGAATTTTTTTTAATCTATTATTCATTTTATATTCATATTAGGTAAGTGGATATTTAAAAAATAGAGAGACCTGTTTTTGTTGTAAATAGCTCTAAAGCTTTAGTTCCAGCATAAGAGTTACCTTGCTTATTTAGTTTTGGAGAGTATACACATATTGCCATTTTATTTGGGACAATTGCAGCAATTCCTCCTCCTACACCACTTTTACCTGGAAGTCCTACATGAAAGGCGAAATCTCCTGAAGCATCATAGTGACCACAAGTTAACATTAAAGAGTTTACTCTTTTTGCTTGTCTTTCACTTATTAACTCTTCATTTGTAAGAGGATTTATACCATGATTTGCTAAAAATAGCATTGATTTTGCAACTTGTCTTGTATTCATCATAATTGAACACTGTTTAAAGTAGGTTTCTATTATATCAAAATTGTTGTTTTTTATGTTTCCAAAACTTTTCATCATATTTATTAATGCAAGGTTTCTATGCCCTGATGAGAGTTCAGACTGGAAAATTTTATCGTCAATTTCTATACTATTTGATCCTGAAGCTTTTTTTATAAAACTAAGAATTCTTTGGAAAGTCTCTTCTTTATATTTGCTATATAAAGCATCAATAGTTACAATTGCTCCTGCATTTATAAAAGGATTTCTTGGAATACCTTTTTCATACTCTAATTGTATAAGGGAATTGAAAGGGTTCCCTGAAGGTTCATGTCCTACTCGTTTATAAAGCTTTTTAGAATATATTTTAAGAGCAAGTGTAAATGCAAAGACTTTTGAAATACTTTGAATTGAAAATGGTTTATTTATGCAACCTATATGATGAGATGTTCCATTTAGTTCAACTATACTCATTGCAAAATCGTTTTCATCTACTTCTTTGAGTGCAGGAATGTAATTAGCAACTTTCCCTTTGTGTAAATGAGATTTTATCTCTTTTTGTATCTCTTTTAAAATTTTTTCATAATCCATAATATATACCTTTTTTTATTATAATTTTTACATAAGTATAGTGTATAAAAAGTGGGTTTTATCAAAAAATGCATAATTTAAAATGAAAATACTCTTTTAAGATTTTACCAATTTAAGTATTTTTTAGGTACAATCGCGAAAAATAAAGAAATTATTATAAAGAGAGTAAATGAGAGATATCAGAAATATTGCTGTAATCGCACACGTTGATCATGGTAAAACAACATTAGTAGATGAGTTATTAAAACAGTCTGGAACCTTCGCTGCTCATCAAGAAGTAGATGAAAGAGTTATGGATAGTAACGATATCGAAAAAGAAAGAGGTATTACTATTCTTTCTAAAAATACTGCTATTGACTACGAAGGTGTTAGAATCAATATCATCGACACTCCAGGTCACGCTGACTTTGGTGGAGAGGTGGAAAGAGTTCTTAAAATGGTTGACTCAGTACTATTACTAGTTGATGCTCAAGAAGGGGTTATGCCTCAAACTAAATTTGTTGTTAAAAAAGCTTTATCATTAGGACATAGACCAATTGTTGTTGTAAATAAGATTGATAAACCTGCTGCTGAGCCAGACAGGGTTGTAGATGAAGTGTTTGACCTTTTTTCACAAATGGATGCAAATGAAGAGCAGTTAGATTTTCCAGTTATCTATGCAGCTGCAAGAGATGGATATGCAAGATATGAAGCGGATGATGATAATATGGATTTAAAACCACTTTTTAAGACAATTCTAGAGCATGTACCAGCACCAAATGGAAGCGAAGATAATGGCTTACAACTTCAAGTATTTACTCTTGACTATGATAATTTTATTGGAAAGATTGGTATTGCTAGAATCTTTAATGGAACTATCTCAATGGGGGAAACCGTTGTTCTATGTAAAGCAGATGGTGAAAAAGTAAAAGGGAGAGTATCTAAACTTATTGGCTTTAAAGGTTTAGAGAGAATTGAAATTCAAAAAGCAGTAGCGGGGGATATTTGTGCAGTTGCTGGTTTTGAAACTATTGATGTTGGTGATTCTCTTTGTGATCCTACAAATCCAATGCCACTTGACCCAATGCACATTGAAGAGCCAACTCTTTCAGTTACATTTGCAGTAAATGATTCACCACTTGCAGGTACAGAAGGTAAGTTTGTAACCTCAAATAAAATTGATGAGAGACTAGCTGCTGAAATGAACACTAATATTGCAATGAGTTATGAGCAAATTGGTGAGGGTAAATTTAAAGTAAATGGAAGAGGTGAACTTCAAATTACTATCTTAGCAGAGAATATGAGAAGAGAAGGTTTTGAGTTTTCTATTGGTCGACCAGAAGTAATTACAAAAGAGGAAAATGGTGTAATAATGGAGCCATTTGAACATCTTGTAATTGATACTCCTGATGAGTATACAGGAACGATTATTGAAAAGCTTGGTAGAAGAAAAGCTAATATGACAAATATGTTACCAATGGGTGTAGGATTTACAAGATTAGAGTTTGAAATTCCTGCAAGGGGATTAATTGGTATTAGAACAGAGTTTTTAACTGATACAAAAGGTGAAGGTGTTATGAACCATTCATTCTTAGAGTTTAGACCATATTCTGGAACTGTTGAATCAAGAAAACATGGTGCACTTGTTTCTATGGAAAACGGAGAAGCATTGGGATACTCAATTTTCAACTTACAAGATAGAGGTATTATGTATATTAAACCTCAAGATAAAGTTTATGTTGGAATGGTAATTGGTGAACATTCAAAGTCAAATGATCTTGATGTAAATCCTATTAAAGGGAAAGCCCTTACAAACGTAAGAGCTTCTGGAGCGGATGATGCAATTAAACTTATTCCACCAAGAGTTATGTCTTTAGAGAATGCTTTAGAGTGGATTGAAGAAGATGAGCTTGTTGAAGTTACTCCATTAACAATTAGAGTAAGAAAAAGAGAGCTTGATCCAACAGTAAGAAGAAGAGCAGCAAAAAAAGCTAAATTTGCAGATGAATAGAATCTAAAGAGTTCTATTTAAAAAAGTAAATATTGATATTTGCAATTGCATAAAAGCGCGGTTTTAGGAGATTTTTTTATTAAAGGTGATTTTAAAGTTTGCTCCTACATATTTTTCATTTTTGTAAATATAAGAGGTATTTTTAGCAGTAATAGTTGCATTATGATAATCTGTAATAATTTGATGGGTCATTGATAAACCAATTCCTGTACCAATACTTTCATCTTTAGTTGAGAAGTATGGTTCAAAAATTTTATTCATAATAGCAGTTTTTATTCCCCCAGCATTATCTCTTATATTTATTTCAAATTGGTTATTGTTATTATTAAAATCTATGAAAATAAGTCTTTTGTCATGAGAATCTATTTTCTCTCTTATAGCATCTTTTGCATTGTTAAGTATATTTATAAAAGCTTGAATTAATTGATTTTCATAACCGATAATTTTTATGTCATCTTTAATATCTAATACTACTTCTATATTATGATTTGTAAATGTAGATTTTAAAATAGATAAAGCTCTTTTTATAACCTTTGATAATAAAAACTCCTCTTGCTTATTTTTATCTTTAATAAATTCTCTAAAATCATCGATAGTTTTAGAAAGATAGTTTACTTGATTTAAAATTGCGTCCATATCCTCTGACAATTCATCCTTTTCAGTAATGTCAAATTCACTTTTTATTCTTGTTGCACTTGCAATTGATGAAATGGCACTAAGCGGTTGTCTCCATTGATGTGCAATATTTCCAATCATCTCACCCATTGAAGCGAGTTTAGATTGAGATTCAAAAATCTTGTTTTGTGTAATATCTTTTGCAATTCCTATATATCCAAATATCTCTCCACTTTTATTTCTAAGAGGAGATACAGTTAAAGATACAGGAATATAATGTCCCTTTCTTGAAACATAAGTCCATTCGACATTATGTTGAAATCTAGTTTTAGTTTTTAATATAAAGATATCAAAAAGATTAGTAATTTTTCTTTTTAGTTCATGTTCTAATATTATTCTTTTTTTGTGAATCTCTTCAGCTAAATGAAACTTGCTTGGAGTAGCTTTATCAATAAGTTCATCAGCTCTATAACCAAGTAGAAGTTCTACTTCTTTATTTACTTGTTTTATGATTCCATTTATATCTGTTCTAATAATCATATGTCCACTGTTATCAAAAATAGTTGTTTGAAGTTGAAGAGCCTCATAAAGCTTTTTTTCATTCATTTTTTCACTTGTAACATCGTAAAACCATCCAATAATTGAATCTTCTCCATCAAAATCAATATTCATATATGAAGAAAGAACCCAAGCAGTTTCATTTTGAATTGTTAATTCAATTAGCTCATTATAGGTTCTTTTAGTCTCTTTTAAAGAATTAATTACTTTCTCATAAGCTTTTTTATCCTTGTAATAATCTTTTAGGTTTGTATTAAAAGTATCTCTTTCATCAATTTTTAAAAGTTTTGCATAAGCATTGTTTGTAAAAATTACATTTTTGCCATTATTGGTTGCAATTTTTATTGCAATAGGACTTAACTCAAGTAGATATTTTAATCTATTCTGCTCTTTTTTTAGAATAGTTCTTGACTCTTTTACAGTACTAATCATTTTATTAATATTTTGAACTAATTCATTAATTTCTATTAAAAAATAGCTTGGAATAGGTCTAAGTGGGATACCATCAATATCACTATCTGAAATAGTTTCAATGATATTTGAAACAGGTTTTAAAATTATTTTTCTAATGGTTATAAATAGTAGTATAATTAAAAATAGAGATAAAAAAACTGTACTTTTTAGATTTGTTGAAATAATTTCATTAAACTCTTCTTGAAGAACTTCGTCTGACACATAAATAGTGATTTTCCCTATTTTTATTCTATCTTTAGAAAATAAAGTACTCTCTTGCTTATAAAATAGGTCATTTATATACTCATTTTGTAATTTATCATCTGGAATATAGTCTAAAATTATTCCTTGACCTTTTATTTTACCCGTAATAAAAGCTGTTTCCCCTAATATTTTACCCATATTATAATCTTCTATAATAATGGCATGGATATTTTTTCTACTTATTTCATTATAAACAATATTTTGATATTCATTAATCTCATAAGATTCAATTAGTTTTTGAACATTGTCTTTAATTGAAAGCATTATTTGAGTGGAATTTCTTTTTATATGCTTAACAGTACTATTTTTTAGACTATAGTAACTAATAACTGAGTTTATTGTTGTCGTAATTGAAACGGCAATAAAAATTATTATAACTAATATTAAGTATAATGAATAGCTAAATTTTTTCATTTTACTTTTTTATTCCTAACACATTTAATTTGATAGTATCTACGTTATTAGATATAGTACCATTAGATATTATTAAAATGGGAATTTGTATATTTTTTCTTATCTTTTCACCTTTTAAATGCTTTATCATATTTAAAGCTGAAATTTTGCCCATTAAATAAGGTTGTTGCATTCCAGAAGCTAAGAACACCTCTTTTGGAATAAGCTCTAAAAATTCAGGTTCTGCATCAAATGCAACTAACAATATTTCATTCTCTTTATTTAAATGTTTCAAAGCCTTTATGACACCTTTATAAATACTTGAAGTTTGTAACCAAATTGCTCTTAATCTAGGAAATTCTTCTACCATTGATTTTGTAAATTCAAAACTCTCTTCTTCATTCCAAGTTTTTAACTGTTTTATAACTGCACTTTTAATGTTTGTTTTTGATAAGGCACTTATAAAACCAGCAGTTCTCTCTTGCCCATTTATCCTTTTTTGAGGAATGGCAATTATTCCTACTTTAGCATCTTGCCAATTTTTTTCATACATCTTTTTACTAAGTATTTGTCCTATTTTATAAGCGCCCATATAGTTATTTGAAGAGATATAAGATATATAGTCATTAGACTCAGCTCCAATATCTGAAATAATAACAGGGATATCTGCTTTCTTTGCAAGATTTAATACTGTAACACAAGATGATGAGTTTATTGGAGAAATTATAATTCCTGCAACCTCTTCTTTTAGTGCTTTAACAGTTAATTCGAGCTCTTTTTTTATACTATTTTGTGAGTCATATAATTCATATTGATAATCTGATTCATTTATGATATCTTTAATTCCTCTTGCCATGGTTTGCCAAAATGGAACTTTCATATCAGAGGTTAAATATACTATCTTTTTTTTGTTAATATCTTGAGAATAAACTATAGTATGTATTAAAAGAAGAAAAATATAAGTAAGTACTCTCATACATATTCCCAATAATTAAATCATTTATTTATCAATAATACACTCTTGAAGATTAATTATAACTAAATTAATAATCACAATTAAGAAAAATTCAAGTCTTGTCTCTAAAAAACTTAAAAAAATATAGAATAGTGATTTAAAAGGTGCTAAATCCTTAGCATTTAAAAAATACTATAAAAACTATTGTTTAGCAGTCAAATATATAAAGTGCTAAAAAATTAGCAAAAAGACTTGACAAGTGCTAAAAAAAATTGCTATAATTTCATTAACTTGATAAGAACACTATCAAGAATTAGACATCAAGGAGTGTAAAATGTTAATTACGAGATTTGATCCTTTCAAACAATTAAAAGAGTTAGAAAAGAGTTTTTACAATTACCCGACAAATGAAGGTGTAAGTGGATTTGTTCCTGTTGTAAATACAAGAGAAGGTGAATCTGCTTTTCATATTGATGTTGATTTGCCAGGTGTTGCTAAAGAGGATATTAAAGTTGATATTCATAAGGATGTATTAACTATATCTGGAGAGAGAAAAATAAAAGATGAAATAAAAGAAGAGGATTACTATAAAGTTGAAACTACTTTTGGTAAATTTACAAGAAACTTTACTCTTCCAGAAAATGTAGATACACAGAATATTGAAGCACGAAGCGAAAATGGAGTATTAGAGGTAGTTATTCCTAAACTAAATGAAGAAAAAATTAAAAAAATTATACAGATTAAATAAAGGGAGAGTTTTTCTCTTCCTTTAAAAAAAATTTTTTTATTGAACTTAATCCTAGTTTAATACCACTATATCTCATTATTTTTGCAGTCTCTTTCCACTGCTTTTTTTCATAACAAGGATTTGGACAACTTCTACATTTTGGTTTTTTTTCATGGGAACATTCAAAGAGTCTATTTATACAATAATCTATTTTTTTATGACACTCCTCACATAGATTTAATTCAATTTCAAATTCTTCATCTCTATAAGATAAGAGTTTTTCTATTTTAAAAATATTGTTATGTTTATCACAACAATAAATTTCAAAAAATTTTTTTAAGCTTTTTGTCTCTTTTTTAAATTTTAGTATGTCCATATTGTGGCTTATTCTTGATATTTAAATTTTATTTTAATATATTTATATAAAATCTGGTAAATTACATTGATTATTATCAAGAAAAGAGAAGAGCATGGACCTAAAAGGGTTTTATTTCTTTAGTTCATTAAATGAGCAAGAGTTAGAAGAGTTAAAAAATATCTCTATAATTAAAAAATATTTAAAAAATCAAATCCTTTTTTATAAAGGAGATGAACCCAAATATTTGCATCTTTTGACAAAAGGTATTGTAAAACTATATAAGCATGATTTTAGAGATAATGAGATAGTTATTCATAATATAAGTGCCCCTTCATTTATTGCAGAGATTGCTAACTATGAAGATGCACCGTTTCTTGCCAATTGCTCCTTTGTTTCAGATGCTGAGGTAATTTTAATAGACTATAAAAAGTTTAAAGAGAAGTTTTTGTACAAAAAAGAGATTTCAGTACTGTTTATTAAGTCTCTTACAAAAAAAATCAAGTTTTTAGAGAACTTTATTCATACAAATATGGCAATAGATATAAATGCAAAAGTAGCAAAATTTATCTATGAAAATGAAAAAAATATAAATGAGATGAAGCAGATTAGAATAGCCGAAATTCTTAATATTAGAGAAGAAACTCTTTCAAGAAAGATAGCTAAGTTAATTAAGGAAGGGATTATAAAAAAACAGAAAAAAAAGATTACGATTTTAGACCATAAAAGATTGCATGAAATATTTAGTTAGGTTTAATAGTAATATATGTTATTTCTGAAGATGCCCCTAATCTCATAGGAGGTCCCCAAAAACCTGTGCCTTTATTAACATAGATTTGAGTAGTATCATTGTGTTGATAAAGACCTTTTAAGTATGGTTGTTGAAGTTTAACTAATAAGTTAAATGGAGCAATTTGTCCACCATGAGTATGTCCACATAGAACTAAATCAACATCCTCAACCTCTTTTATATATCTTGGTTGATGGGCAAGTAATACCTTTGGGTAGTTTAAAGTACCTTCCAAGGCTTTTTTTAAATCAGGCTCATAGTTCTCAATTCTATATCCAAAAACATCATATACCCCAGCAAGATAAAAACCTCTACTTTTTTTGCCGATATATACATTTTCATTTTCTAAAGTCTTAAATCCTAAGATATTTACATAATTAATTATCGATTTTACTCCATGAAAATACTCATGATTACCTACAATAAAGTAGTTACCATATTTTGACTGAATATTTTTAAGTTCATCAAGTGCAGGCTTTGCATATTTTAGATTTGTGTCAACCAAATCTCCTGTTATTACAACAATATCAGGGTTTAAGTCATTTACTTTTTTTACTAAATTAGCAATAAACTCCTTATTTATCAATCCTCCAATATGAATATCACTTAATTGAACAATAGAGTACTCTTCTTTTAAGTTTTTTATTTTAATATCAACTTTTTCAAGCTCTATATATTTTGCATTGTACATCGCTTTTGCATTTACAGAACCTGCAAGAGCTATTGCTCCAATATCAAGTGATTTTTTAAAAAAATCTCTTCTTTTTTCATTTATTGGAAGTTTATTAAGTAACCTTGAAGAGAGTTCATAGAAAATAGTTGCAATAAATAGTAAAAATATCATTCCAATAGGAAGTGATAGCAAAAAATATATCCAATTTGGAACAGATGGATTGTATCTAACAAAAATATATCCAAGTACCCCAAGTAAGTTTATTGCTAAAAATATATTTATGTATCTTTTTGTTTTTTGTGAAAAATGAAGCTTGTTAACTAATCTTCTAGAAATAAGCAGAGTTAAAAGGGTCATTACGGACATAAAAACTGTTGCAAATATTAAAAATCTCATGGGAAATTATATCTTCTAATTGTTAACAAAAAATTAAGATTTTTTGCTAAATTTAGAATCAATAAAGTGATGATTTTATTGCATTTAACAAATTGTTTATATCTTCAAGTGTTTGTGAATAGTGAATTGAAATTCTAAGCCATCCAGGTTTTTCTTGAATCTCCTTTTTAGTTTTAAATCCTAATAAATCATGCCCATATGGTCCAGCACAAGAGCATCCAGCCCGAGTCTGTATACCAGAGCTTTTTGATAATCTTTCACATATATCATAAGGATTAATATTCTCAATATTAAAAGAGATAATACCTATATTTTTAGATTCAAGGTTTCCATAAATTTTTATATTTGGAATCTTTTCTAGTTCACTTAAGAAGTGATTTAGTAGTAACTCTTTTCGTTTGGTTATAAATTCAAATCCAAGCTCATCTCTAAGTCTATATGCAAGAGCTGCACGGATAAGTTGCAAGATACCTGGTGTTCCAGCAGTTTCCCTAACATTTATCTCTTTTTCATATTCTTGAATTTGCGAGTTAACATAAGCAACAGTACCACCACCTGCAAAAGTTGGAGCAATTGTATCATCAATTAAACTCTTCCTAATAGCAAGTATTCCACAACTTCCTGGACCACCTAATAGTTTATGTGGCGACATTACTAGGGCATCATACAAATCACTTGAAATATTCATATAAGGAGAACTAGCAGCCGCATCAAAACATACAGTTGCATTATATTTTCTAAGAAGTTTTGAAATCTCTTCAAAAGGAGTAATTATTCCCGTTACATTAGAAGCAATACAGAAACATCCAATAATCTCTCTATGTCGATTCTCTTGTAATACCTCTTTTAGTTGTCTTAAGTCGACTAATCCCTCTTCATTTAATCTAATTCTTTGAACTTCACATAAAGCCTCTCTATAACTTATTTCATTTGAGTGATGTTCATATGGTCCAACAATTATTAAAGGAAGTTTCTTCTTTGCAACAGTAATTCCAAATCTTTTAATTGTTGCAGGAGGAATATAAATGCCAATAAGTTCTTGAAATTTTTTTATGGCTGCTGTTGCTCCACATCCAGTTGGAATAAGTGCGAAGTCATTATTAATTTCTAAACTTGAATATAAAGAGACAATAGCTTCATTATAGTATTGGTTTGTAACATTTGCATTTGCTGACTCTTTTGAGTGAGTATTTGCATAGGTTTCAAGTACATCTCTTATTCGATTTTCTATTTGTCTAAAAGCAAGACCAGAAGCTGTATAATCAAAATACTCTTTTTTATTTTTACCTATGGTGTTATATCTTATGAAGTCAAGTTTATTAGTGTGTTGTTCATTAAAAAATGGTCTAAAAATATTTTTTTTCATTTAATAATTTTATCTTATTTTTAGTATATTTGTGATTAATAGAGAGAAGAGTGTTAACTCCCTTCTCTATTTTTGAGGAACTTTAGTCAGTAGAAATTGTCCAATGTTGTTAAATTTTGAATTTATATATTCTAAAATAATATTTTCAATACTTTCATTAACCTCATCTTGTGCAAATTTAATTCCTGTTTTTTGAGTGAATTGTGTTTTACTTCCTTCTAAAAATCCAGCTACTAATAATTCATAACCAGGAACACTTGCTCCATTTTTTTTAACTTTTGTACCCATTAATCCTAAATCTACAATATGTGGATGAGCACATGAATTTGGACAACCATTTACTGAGATTGAAACTCTCTCTTCAAAGTTAGGAAACTTTGCTTCAAGATGCTCCACTAATCTTTTTGCCAAACTTTTTGTTTCAGAAATTGCAAATTTACAAAAATCTAATCCTGTACATGCTTGAGTTTTTGCTCTAAAATTAGAGGGGAAAGGAGTAATATTTACTTTTTCTAAATCTTTGGCAAATGCTTTAGTTCTAGCTGTTGGAGCATCTAAAATAATAATATTTTGAGTAACAGTTGTTTTTAATTTAGTTGCTCCATATTCTTCAAATAGTTTAATTAAATTATTTAATCCATCTACTCCAATATGACCAGAATTTAGTGAGCATCCAATATAGCTTTTATTTTTTTCTTTACTTTCATTAACTCCAAAATGATCTCTATGTTTTGAGTTTATATATTCCAATTCATTTGCTGGTTTTAATTTAAAGTTTATATTTTCATGAACAATTTCAACAAACCTTTCAACACCAAGTGATTCAACTAAGTGTCCTAGTCTTGCTTTTCTTCTATTATCTCTAAATCCATGGTCTCTATAAATTTTAGTAATTGCTTTTGCTAATGGTATAACTTGAGATGGAGTTACATAACCAATATGATCAGCAACTCTCTTATTTGAAGCTAATCCTCCACCAACACTTACTGCAAACTGAATTTTACCATTCTTTAATTTAACGGCATTAAAACTTAAGTCTTGAATCTCATGATTCATACAGTTTTTAGAACATCCATTTACCCCAACTTTATATTTTCTTGGTAAGTTTGAGAAATTTTTATTTCCTTTAAATAAAGCATTTAGTTTCTCTACAACATCTCTTACATCAGCTATCTCTTCATGATCAATACCATTTACTGGACAGGAAACTACGTTTCTAGGTACATCCCCTGCTGCAAATACGGTTGCTAGTCCAACACTATCAAGTAACCTGAAAATTTCTGGTAAATCTATAACTTTAATGTAATGGAATTGAATATCTTGTCTTGTTGTAAAATCTGCTGTACCTCTTGCATATTTTTCTGAAATTTCAGAAATGATTTTTAATTGTTCTAAAGTTAATAAACCACCTTCTAGTTTAACTCTAAGCATAAAATATAAAGTAGGGTCATCTTCTGCTTGGAGATTTCTATTTTGTGTATACATTCCATACCATTTAAATCTATCAATATCCTCTGGGTCTACTTCTTCACCTGTAATTGCATAAAGATAGATGTCTTGAAGTACATTGAGTCCATCTTTCTCTTTTTTAATTCTTTCAACTCTTTGAGCTTTTGTCTCTTTAGTCATAACTTTTCCTATAATATCTCTTTAGCTTCCCAATGTGGAAAATGTTTTCGAATTAGTGCATTTAATTCAATCTCAAATTCACTATATTCCCTTGGAACTTTTTTATTTAATTTCTCACTTTTTTGCACAATCATACCTGCTCCAACAGTATTGTTTGTAATTCTATCAATAATAATAAATGAACCCATCGCTTTATTGTGACTATATGGATCAAAAGCAATGGTTTGATTTAATAGTAATTTTGCATGGCCAATTTCATTTAACTCTAAAGTATTAGCTGGTTTTTGCTCTAAAGTATTTACATTTGTTTTATAATAGAAAGAGGCAATGGTTCCAATTGTTTGAGTTGAGGCTCTTTTTATAAAATAAGATTTACCTTTTAAAAGAGGCTCTTCACTCATCCAAACAATATTAACATCTAAAGTGTCCGTTTGGTCTGGTTGTTCATCACTTTTAACTAAAATATCACCTCTACTAATATCAATCTCATCATTTAAGGTGATTGTTATAGCTTGTTGTGCATATGCATAATCTAAATTGCCATCATATGTAATAATCTCTTTTACTGTTGAGCTTTTCCCCGAAGGTAAAACTGTAATTGCATCACCCACTTGAATAACTCCACTTGAGACTGTACCAGCAAAGCCTCTAAAATCAAGATTTGGTCTATTTACATATTGGACAGGCATTCTAAAATGAGTTAAATTTCTATCACTAGCAATTTCGATATTCTCTAATACATGCATTAAAGTCTCACCTTTATACCAAGGTGAAGCATCACTAATATTAACTACATTATCTCCATTTAGTGCTGATAATGGAATAATCGTAATATCATCAGTTAATTCTAACTTTTTTGCAAACTCTAGATAATCTTTTTTAATCTCTTCAAATTTATCTTGGCTAAAATCAACTAAATCCATTTTATTTACAGCAATTATAAGGTGTTTAATACCAAGTAATTTTGTAATAAAAGAGTGCCTCCTAGTTTGAGTTTGTACTCCATATCTAGCATCAATTAAGATAATTGCTAAATCAGCTGTACTTGCTCCTGTTGCCATATTCCTTGTATATTGTTCGTGACCAGGAGTATCTGCGATAATAAATTTTCTTTTATCAGTTGAGAAGTATCTATATGCAACATCAATAGTAATACCTTGTTCTCTTTCACTTTGAAGCCCATCAACAAGAAGAGCTAAATCAAACTCATTTTCAGTAGTCCCACTTTTTTTAGAATCATTTTTAATAGCTGCTAATTGGTCTTCAAAAATCATTTTAGAATCATGTAAGAGTCTTCCAATTAGTGTTGACTTACCATCGTCAACAGAACCACAAGTAATAAATCTTAATAGTTGTTTATTCTCATGTTCTTTTAAATACTCTTCTATATTTTGTGCAATTTTATCACTTTGATGTGCCATCTTAAAAATACCCCTCGATTTTCTTTTTCTCCATTGAACCTGCTTGGTCATTATCAATAACTCTTCCTTGTCTTTCACTTGTTTTAGTTAGGAGCATCTCTTGAATAATATCTGTTAATGTTTCTGCTTCAGACTCAACTGCTCCTGTTAATGGATAACATCCAAGTGTTCTAAATCTAACAGACTCCATTAAAGGAACTTCTCCTTCTTTAAGTGGTAATCTATTATCATCAACTAAAATTTTTATACCATCTCTTATTACAACAGGTCTTTTTTTAGCAAAGTATAGAGGTACAATTGGAATTTGCTCTAAATAGATATATTGCCAAATATCAAGCTCAGTCCAGTTTGATAATGGAAACACTCTAATAGATTCACCTTTTTTAACTTTTGAATTGTAGATGTTCCATAATTCAGGTCTTTGGTTTTTTGGATCCCATCTATGCTTTTCATCTCTAAATGAGTAGATTCTCTCTTTAGCTCTAGATTTTTCTTCATCTCTTCTTGCTCCACCAAAAACTGCATCAAATTTATATTTATTAAGTGCTTGTTTTAAACCCTCAGTTTTCATTATATCTGTATGAACTGCACTTCCATGAGTAAAGGGTCCAATTCCTTGTTTTATTCCCTCTTCGTTGATATGAACAAGAAGTTCAAATCCAAGCTCTTCTGCTCTTTGGTCTCTAAACTCAATCATCTCTTTAAATTTCCATGTAGTATCAACATGAAGCAGAGGAAATGGAAGCTTTGCTGGGTGAAAAGCTTTTACTGCAAGGTGTAGCATTACTGCTGAATCTTTACCTACTGAATAAAGCATTGCTGGATTATCAAACTCTGCAATAACCTCTCTCATAATATGAATAGATTCAGCTTCTAATTGTTTTAAGTGTGTAAGTTTCTCTGTACTTATTTTAATATTACTCATTATTTATCATTCCATTAATTATTGTTTTGAATCCCTCAAATTAAAAAGTTTGATTTCATCAAATAAAAATCTTTTTATTTAGCGTGTAGTCCGCACTCTTTGTGTTCGGGATTTTCCCACCACCATCTCCCACTTCTAATATCTTGTCCTTTTTCAACAGGACGAGTGCAAGGAGCACATCCAATACTAGGGTACCCTTGGTCGTGAAGTTTATTATAAGGGACACTATTATCTTTTATATAGTTCCAAACATCATCTTCACTCCAATTGATTATGGGATTAACTTTAATTACTCCAAAATTTTCATCTAATTCAATAATAGGCATATCAGTTCTAGTGACACTTTGGCTAGCTCTTAGTCCAGTAATCCATACTTTAAGAGGCTTAAGTGCTCTTTTTAATGGTTCAATTTTTCTAATGCCACAACACCTTTTTCTATTTTCGATACTTTCATAATGACCATTAACACCTTGAGTTTGATATAACTCTTGTATATCATTATTTAAAGGAAAAAATACCTCTATTTTAACTCCATACTTTAGGTTTGTTGCATCCATTACATTATAAGTTTCAGGATGTAACCTCCCTGTATCAAGAGTAAAAATATTTGCATTTTTATCTATTTTTAGAATCATATCAGTTAATACTTGATCTTCTGCACCTAAACTACTTGATAAAGCAGCATCTCTACCATATTCCTTTATAAAGTATTCTAAAATTTGTGTTGCATCTGCGTTAGCAAAACTTTCATTTAACTTTTTAATATCCATTAATATATCCATATTTTAATCTAAATTTGATAATCAGGTTCTTTAACTTTTCCAAAAGAGATTTTATTCCAAGCTCTTTCATGAAAGTAATACAATACCATCTTTGTTATAAGTTC
Source organism: uncultured Arcobacter sp. (assembly GCA_964480765.1). Classification (GTDB taxonomy): domain Bacteria; phylum Campylobacterota; class Campylobacteria; order Campylobacterales; family Arcobacteraceae; genus Halarcobacter. Next base: position 22,230 of record CAYZST010000019.1, read on the forward strand.
AATAGTACCAATTGAAGCTGCCATTGTTAAGTTACCTGTAATAAAGTATGAAATAATTATTGTGTCAAGAGTTCCAACCGTCCGCCAAGAAATAGTTTTTGCAACAGACCTATATGCTTTTTCTGCCATTTTTAATCTTCCATTTTAAAGGATTATTAGAGGATGAGTTTTACTCATCATCATATAATCCTGCACTAAGATATCTTTCTCCTGTGTCACATAAAATTGTAACAATTGTTTTACCTTTATTCTCTTCTTTAGCTGCAATAGCAGTTGCTGCAAATACATTTGCACCTGCAGAGATACCAACTAATAAACCTTCATTTTTTGCAAGTTTTTTAGAAGTTTCAATTGCATCCTCATTTGAAACTTTTACAATCTCCTCAAATAGCTTAGTGTTTAATACATCTGGAACAAATCCTGCACCAATACCTTGAATTTTATGTGGACCAGGTTTACCTCCACTTAATACAGGAGAGGCATCAGGCTCAACAGCAATAATTTGGATATTTGGATTATGCTCTTTTAGTACTTCACCAATACCAGTAATAGAGCCACCTGTACCAATTGCAGCAACTAAAATATCAATTTTTCCATCAGTATCTGCTAAAATCTCTTTTGCAGTTGTTTTTCTATGAATCTCTGGATTTGCTTCATTTGCAAATTGTTGTGGAATAAATGAGTTTGGAGTCTCTTGTGCTAACTCATTTGCTTTATCAATTGCACCTTTCATCCCTTTTTCAGGTTCTGTTAATACAAGCTGGGCACCTAATGCTTTTAAAAGTCTCCTTCTTTCAATACTCATTGAAGAAGGCATTGTAAGAATAAGCTTGATTCCCAAACCTGCACATACAGAAGCTAATGCAATACCAGTATTTCCACTTGTTGGTTCAATAACGATTGTTGAGTCATTAATTAATCCTTGCTCTAAAGCAGTCTTAATCATATTTGTACCAATCCTATCTTTTACAGAGTGAGTTGGATTCATAAACTCACATTTACCAAGAATTGTTGTTTCTGTTGATTCACTTGCATTTTTTAATTTTACTAGAGGAGTATTTCCTATTAATTCTGTAACATTTTGTGCATATTTCATTTCTATTTCCTTTCAATTAGTCCCTAATTTCAAAGGGAAGCTTTTTCATCTTTTTTTACTTTTAGTATGATTTATAAAAAATTGCCAAAAGTAATAAACCTAAAGGGCTCTACGAATAAAGCCTTGCTACTTATATACTATAATGTAAAACTTCATTATACTTATCTTGATAATCATCTAGCTGGGCTAAAGTCAAATCAAAAATCTTTTTCGTCTTTTCTTTTGTTTCATCAAAAAAGATGTTTAATGCAGGATTCTGTGTTTTAGAATCTACAATTTTTAAATCACCTTCAAGAGCAACTAAGATATCTTTTACAGAAGTATCTTCTGGTTTTTTTGCTAATATATATCCACCTTTAGCACCTCTGATACTTTTAACAAGTTCAGACCGTCTAAGTTTACTTAGAAGCTGTTCTAAGTAGTTTTGTGGGATATTGGCATTAGCACAGATCTCCTTGACTTGCATGGGAGAGTCTGGGGTATGTTTACTTAGTTCGTACATGGCTATTAAGCCATATACACCTTTTGTGGAAATTAATGGCATCTTTATTCCTTATTTTAATGCTTGTTTTAAATCCTCAATTAAATCTATTGGATTTTCTAGTCCAATAGATAATCTTACAGTAGTTGGATTTATTCCAGCTGCTTTTAACTCTTTCTCATTCATTTGAGAATGTGTAGTTGATGCTGGATGAACAATTAGAGATTTACTATCTCCAATATTTACAACTACACTAAATAATTTTGCATTGTCAATCACAGCTTTAGCTTCTTCATAAGATTCTAACTCAAAAGAGATAAGCCCAGATGCTTTTCCATCTTTGAAATACTTTTGTGCTTTTGCATAATCTATATTTGATTCTAGTCCAGGATAGTTAACTGATTTAACTTTTGGATGAGACTCTAAAAACTTTGCAATTTCTAAAGCATTATTGGAGTGTTTATTAACCCTTAAATCTAATGTTTCAATAGTTTGTAACAGCAACCAAGAGTTGTGTGGAGATTGAGATGCTCCGATATCTCTTAATAGTGCTAATCTCGCTCTTAAAGTAAAATTTGGTAAAGGCACATCTGTATAAACTAAACCATGATATGATGCATCTGGCTCAGTAAAATGATAGTATCTTTTAGAATTTTCTTTAAAAAATTTTGCTAAACCATCCCTTTCAATAATGATTCCACCAATAGCTGTTCCTTGTCCATTTGTATATTTTGAAGTTGAGTGCACAACAATATCAACTCCCCATGAAATAGGGTTAAATAAAGCAGCACTAGCAACTGTATTATCACAAATAGTTAAAACACCTTTTCTCTTTGCAATCTCTACAATCGCTTCCACATCTGCAATGGCAATTTGTGGGTTTGAAAGAGATTCGAAAAAGATGGCTTTTGTATTATCATCTATTTGCTCTTCTAAATCCGAAGCATCTGCACTTTTAAAAATTTTTGCACTAATTCCAAATCTTTTAATAGTGTGAGTCAAAAGTGTAACTGCTCCACCATAAAGTTTGTCAGAGATTAAAATATTATCTCCTGCTTCTGCAACATTTGCAATTGCATAGAAAATTGCAGATTGTCCAGATGAAACGCATAATGCGGCAGCACCACCTTCAAGTTGTGCAAATCTTTGTTCTAAAACATCAGTAGTAGGATTATTTAATCTAGTATAAATTGGTCCTAACTCTTTTAGTGCAAATAGATTTGCTGCGTGTTCTGCATCTCTAAATGCATATGCAGTTGTTTGAGCAACAGGTACAGACATAGTACCCCAACCTTCTTTATTGTTGTATCCTCCATGTACTGCAATTGTCTCTTTTTGCATTGTATTCCCTCCCGTTTAAAAATTAAGTGAATTTATATTTTAAGGCAATTCTTATCTTTATGTCGAAATTTTATACTATTTTTAAATCAATGTCAAGTAAATTAATAGTGATTATTTTAAATGTATATAAAAAAAATGATTTTATATAATGTTGATTAGAACTATCAAGAAATTGTAATCTAAGTAAAAAACTGTTAAAATGCCCAAAACATCAATAGTCTAGGAAAAGTACATTGCTTGAAAAAACTAATATTTTTGATAATATTCCAATAGATAAAAAAAATGAAATTTTTTTTGAAATTTTACATAGTAAAAATGTCAAGATAGAGAAAATTGTTTCAAATGGACAAAAAACACCTAAGAATTTCTGGTATAATCAAGATAAAAATGAGTTTGTCATAATACTTGAGGGATTTAGTAAACTTGAGATAAAAGAGGATGGTATAATTAAAGAAATAGAGTTAAATAAAGGCGATTATATAGATATAAAAGCAAATGTAGAACATCGGGTTTCTTATACTTGTGAAGAGAATCCTACTATTTGGTTGGTTGTTTTTTATGAGTAAAATAGCAATTATAGGGGCTGGAGCTTCTGGACTTATTGCAGCAATTACTGCAAAAAGAGAGAATCCAAAGCTTCATATAGACCTTTTTGATATAAACTCTGGTGTTGGGAAAAAAATACTTGCTTCTGGAAATGGAAGATGTAATATCTCAAATAGTAAACTAGGGATAGAAAACTATATAGGAGAGAATCCAAGCTTTGTAGGCTATGCATTAAAGCAGTTTGATTTTAAAGCTTTTGAAAAGTTTTGTAAGTCAATAGGACTTTTACTTGATATAAAAGAGACAAATAAAGTATATCCTTTATCAAATGAAGCAAAATCAGTAGTAAATCTACTTGAAACTGCAATAGATAGTTTGGGAATAGATTTAATTCTTAATACACAAGTAGAAAATGTAAAAAAAGAAGGAAATAAATTCATAGTTGATTGTGGAAGTAGAGAATATAAAGAGTATAATAAAATACTTATCTCCTCTGGGCTTGGTGCAGCTCCTCAACTAAATTCAACAGAAAATGGAATGGGAATTGCCAAAAACTTTGGGCACTCTTGCAACTTAACATATCCTTCTCTTGTGGGACTTCATACAGATTTTGAGTTTAATAATAAACTTCAAGGAGTAAAAAAAGAGGCAAATGTCACTTTATATATAGATGGACAAAAAGAGAGAGAAGTTTTTGGTGATGTACTTTTTACGAAGTATGGATTATCAGGCTTTGCTATTTTAGATATCTCACAGTTTGCAGTTTATCCACTAAATTTGTATCAAGATGTTCAGCTATCAATTAATCTATTTCCCAAACAAAATAGAAATGAAGTACTTGGAATGATAGAGTCTCTTTTTAAACTTTTACCAAATGAAAAGGTACAAAAACTTCTAATAGGAGTAATCTCTAATAAACTATGTGCTGTAATACTTGATGTATGTGGTATAGACAAAGAAATCTTTGCAAAAGATATAAATGCAAAGCAAATAAGAGCAATAGTAAATAGACTAATAAACTGGAGATTTAAAATTGTAAATACGCAAGGGTTTAAACATGCAGAAGCTAGTGGTGGAGGTATTAGAACAGATGAAGTTGATAATAAAACTTATGAGAGTAAGAAATGTAAAGGGATTTACTTTGCAGGAGAGGTTTTAGATATAGTTGGTAATAGGGGAGGATATAATCTACATTTTGCGTGGGCTAGTGGTTTTTTAGCTGGACATAGTCTTGCTAAATAAAGTAATTATTTTAAAAAAATTTGTTTTTTCAAGATAGCATTTTATGGTGGTATATGCGTTTTAAGTGTTAAATGTTATAATCGTAAAAAGTTATAAAGAGTATAAGAATGAATTCAAAGTATAAAATTGTTATTGTAATAAGTAGTTTACTTGTTATTTTATCTTTATCAATTACAACAATAAGCTATTTTGTCTCTTTAAATAATACTCAAAAACAGTTAAGAACCCAATCTTTACCTTTATCTTTAGATAATATATATACGGCTATGCAAAAACGCATTATAGAACCTTATTTAGTCTCTTCAATGATGGCAAATGACACTTTTGTTCAAAATTGGATTTTGGAAAAGGAAGTTAATACAAAAAAGATAAAACAATATTTAGATGCAGTTAAAAATAAATATGGAATGCTTACTTCTTTCTTAGTCTCTGAAAAGAGTGGAAATTATTATAATCAAAATGGTTTTATAGAAAAAGTTAGAAAAGATAATCTAAATAATAAGTGGTATTTTAGATTTAAGAATATCCAATCTAAGCATGAGATAAATTTAGATTTTAATGATAATATTTCAAACTCAATGATTATGTTTATTAATTATAAGATAATAGATTCTAAGTTTAACTATTTAGGTGTAACAGGAGTTGGTTTCAAAATTTCATATATTGATGATATGTTAAAGATGTTTAGACTAAAGCATCATTTTAAAGTATATTTTATAGATGAAAGAGGAAAGATAATTTTATCTGAAAAGAATATTATTCCTGAAAAGAGTTTAGATGAAATGCCTTATCTAAAAGATTTTAAAGAGCAACTTGTCTCAAAAGAGACAAGTTATATTGAGTTTAAAAAAAATGGTCATATACATTTATTAAATACAAAATATATTCCAGAACTAAATCTATATCTACTAGTTGAAGTAAATTTAGATGATTTTACAAAAGATATAAGATATATATTTTTTGTAAATCTATTTATTGCTTTATTAATCTCTTTACTAGTAGTTATAATTACAATATATTTAATTAAAAACTATAATCGAAAACTTGAATACTTAGCAGGTAGAGACCAGCTAACAGGGATAAACAATAGACGAGTATTTGAACAAAAATTTAGCAATCAAATTGAATTAAATAGAAGAGAAGCAAGAGAGATTTCACTATTTTTTATGGATGTAGATAATTTTAAAGCTATAAATGATAAGTTTGGACATGCAGTAGGGGACAAAGCCTTAATTAGAATTGCAAAAATTTTAGAGGAGAATACGCGAAAAAATGATATTATTGCACGCTGGGGTGGAGAAGAGTTTGTTTGTGCATATATTAATAGTAGTAAAGAGAATGCTATTCACACAACACAAAGAATTAGAGAAAAAATGAAGAATGATTGTATATTAAAAGATTTAGTTCATTCAGAAATTACAGGAAGTTTTGGCTTAACACAATTAAGAGTTGATGATGATTTGGACTCTATAATAACAAGAGCAGATAATTTGATGTATAAATCAAAAGATGCTGGTAAAAATAGATTAATAATTGATGAAGATATATAGATGCTAATACTTATTTATTTCTCTATTACAATAGGGGTATCATTTTTATGTTCTATTTTAGAGGCAGTTATATTATCAATTACTTCTTCACATATAGAACTAACTAAGCAAAGTAATGAAAAACTAGCTTTACTAATGCAAAAGCAAAAGCAAGATATTGACTTTTCAATTGCATCAATTCTTACTTTAAATACTTTTGCTCATACATTAGGTGCTGCGGGTGTTGGTGCAGAAGCAGCTAAACTTTTTGGAGAGGAGTATATGTTTTATATCTCCGCAATACTTACAATTTTAATTCTTGTATTTTCAGAGATTATTCCTAAGACATTAGGAGCATATTATTGGAGAAGCCTTGCAGGTTTTGCTACAAGAGTAATTAGATTTTTAGTGATTATTACATATCCAATTCTTATAGTAATGAATAAAATTACAGCGTATATAACTCCAAATACAAAAGATACAATTACAAAAGAAGAGATTATGGCAACGGCAAGTATAGCTGAAGAAAAAGGTGTATTAAAAGAGAAAGAGACAGATGTAATTCAAAATCTTTTAGACCTAAATAAAATTAAGGTAAAAGATATTTATACACCAAGAAATGTAGTTTTTGCTGTAGAAAAAAGTAAGCTATTGGAGAGTTTTATTTCAAGTATTGATATAATTGATTTAGAAAAGTTTAAAGAATACTCAAGAGTTCCTGTTTATGATAAGGGAATCGATGATATAGAGGGTATGGTTATTTCAAAAGAGTACTTTTATGAATATATTCAAAATAATTTGGAAGATAAAAGTGCTATTATCAAACCTCTATATCATGTAAATGAAAATGTACCCATCTCAAAATTAATTGATATGTTTTTGGTAAAAAAAGAGCATATGTTTTTGGTAGTTGATAGTTATGGGCAAACAGAGGGTGTTGTTACATTAGAAGATGCTGTGGAAACCCTTCTTGGCACAGAGATTGTTGATGAACTTGATTCAAATATTGATATGAGAGAAGTTGCAAGAGCTAAAGTAATGCAGTTAAGAGCAAATAAGCAAAAACTATAAAGAAAAATTTTTAACTTATTAAAATAAAGTTTAGATATAATCCCAAAGAAGTATAGAAGTAGGAAAGATAATGGATAACACAAGTTTAACTAAAAAACCTGAAACAAAATTTGAAAAAAAGCTAATACAAGAGAAATATAATGTAAATGTGGCTTTTTATGTACATTTAAAAGAGTATAATAATAGTGTTAGGGATGAGTTAAATAGAAGACTTGAAGAGGTATTTTTTTATTCTAAAGGTGTTGATTGGAAATTCGATAGTTGCGGTATAGAAAAAGCAGGTTCTAGATCAAAAAATCTATTGGGTTATTTTATTTTTAGGACAGCAAATATTTCTGAACTTAAAAAACTATTTTTAGAGTATTTTAAAGATTATGACAATGCATTAAAAATTACTTGTTCAATTGCAGAATACCAAAAGATAAGTGAGACTTTTTTTGAATTAGATGTTCATTAAAATATCAAGTCTTCTTATCTTACTTTAATAAAGATAGAATATCTTGTGGAGTTTTTACTATATAGTCTGCACCATTTTTGATAAGCTCTTCAACCCCTCTAAAACCCCATGATACACCAATAGCTTTCATATTCGCATTTTTTGCAGTTTTCATATCCACATCACTATCTCCTACAAAAAAGATATTTTCACATGGAAGATTAAAAGCTTTTGCAATATTTATTGCAACAGTTGGGTCGGGTTTTTTTGGCATAGAGTTCTTTTGTCCATGAACTTCAATAATATTAAATTCACTAAAAAACTCTTGGGTATATTTTAGAGTAAATTTATGAGGTTTATTTGATAATATTCCAATTTTAATTTTTTGTTTATTTAACTCTCTTAGAAGTTCATTTATTCCTTCATATGGTTTCGTATTCTTTTGAAGCTTTTTATCATAAACTTCAATAAATCTTTTTAAAACCTTTTGAAGCCTGTTCTCTTCTAGTTCTTTGGGTACACAGTTTTGAATTAAAACTAAAGCTCCTCCACCCACAAAATATTTATAATCATCTAAAGGATGTGTTGGTAGTTCAAACTCTTCAAGAACTCTATTTGCACAAATTGCAATATCAGTTAATGAGTCAAGTAAAGTTCCATCCATATCAAATATTATTGCTTTTTCTTTCAAGTTTTTCCTTTAATGAATCTGTTTAATCTTCTGTTTTGAAAAGATTAATGAGAGTATAATAGCTATAAAAGTTAAAATTGAAGTTAACATAAATACATAAGAGAAATTTTTAGTTATATCATATATAAGACCAGCACCAACAGGAGCAATCGCTTGACAAATAGCAAATAAAAGAGTTGATAAAGATAATACTTGAGCTGTTCTTCTAATATCAAAGTGAAAAGAGATTAGTAGAGTGATAATAGAAGGAACACTCCATACAGAAATACCAAATAGAATAGCTGATATCCAAATAGCATAAATATTAAAATTAAAACTTAATATTAAATGAGCAGTAGTTTGCAAACAAAATACAAAAATTAAAGTTCTGTATGCTCCAATTCTATCAGCAAGTATTCCAAAAATAAGACCAGATAGGAGACTCATAGAACCAAGAAGAGCCCAGAAAATACCTGAAAGTGAGCTACTTACACTATATTTGTCAATAACTGCACTTACAAAGAATGTCACATAGACTATATAAGAAATCCCAAATATCATATAAATAGTTGTTATTTTCCAAAAGCTAGGCATTTTAAAATACTCTTTGGCTTTTATTTTTCTTTCTGGCATATTATGATTTACATATTTTTTAATTCCTAGCTGAGAGAGAAAAGCAGATAGTATAATTATAATTGAAAAAAATATCCATGAGACTTTCCAAGGTGAATTTTGAATATAAACTTCAATATAAGGAACAATAAGCCCTGATAAAATAATAGCTAGTCCATTACCACTAACAACAATACCTAAAAATTTCCCACGTATATTTTTAGGAACTATATTTGTAATATATGCCATTATAGAGATATTTGAAATTGCTGCAAAAAAACCACTAAGTGCATATAAAAATGATATAAGAAGATAGTTTATATCTAAAATCATAAAAAGCATTGAAAACCCTTGTAGGAAAAGGCTTGAAAATATTAGCTTGTAGCTTGGAAATTTCGAATAAAGATATGAAACTAATAAGATACCTATTATATAGCCAATAAAATTAGAAGTAGAGATAAAACCAACTTGTGTTGTTGTTATATTAAGAGATTCTTGCATACTTGGTAAAACCATACCAAAAGCGAATCTTCCAAAACCAAGAGATGCAAAGATTACTAAAAATGAAGCAATCAAAACTTTTATATAAGCTTTCATCTTAACCTTTTTTGAGATAAATAGTACTAATTTAAGTTATGATATAGTAATAAAATATTTATTAGTAAATATTAAAAAGGAGTTATTTCATGAAAAATAGTTGGATAGAGATAATTAATATAGAAAAAGAGAAAGATTACTATGAAAAGTTAAAAGAAGAGATAGAAAGAAGATATAAAACAACAACAGTCTTCCCTCCTAAAAATAAAATATTTAATGCTTTTTCAAAAACACCAATAGAAAATGTAAAAGTTGTCATTTTAGGTCAAGACCCTTATCATGGATATGGTCAAGCACAAGGATTATCATTTTCCACTCCAAAGGAGATTCCAAATCCACCTTCTATGCAAAATATGCTAAAAGAGATAAGAGATGATTTACAAAGAAACTCCTCTTGCTTAGATGGAGATTTAACACCTTGGGCAGAACAAGGAGTTTTATTGTTAAACACTATTTTAACTGTTGAGGAGTCAAAACCAAAATCTCATCATAATCTAGGTTGGGAGATTTTCACAGATAATATCATTAAATATATTTCGCAAAACTGTGAAAATATTGTTTTCCTTTTATGGGGAAGCCCCTCTATTTCAAAATCCAAACTAATAGATCGTTCTAGACATCATATTCTTACTGCACCACATCCAAGTCCTCTCTCCGCATATAGAGGTTTTTTTGGATGTAAACATTTTAGTAAAACAAATGAAATTTTAGAATCTAATGGGAAAAAACCAATTAATTGGTAAAAAAGAAATATTTAAAATAAAGAATAGAGATTACTCTATTTCTTTAGATAGTTCTTGTAAGAAAGCTACGAAATTTCTAGTATGAATTCTACTTATGTGTAAGTAAATATATGCAACAACTATAACATTTAAGTGAATCATTGCTGTCTGGAAATCAAGAAAAGCCAAAAGAACACCAGTAATTAAAATAAATACTGGATATGTAAGTTTAATCCTCTCTTCTTCTCTTTGTAAAAACCGTCTATAATCCTTGAAGTTAGATTTAATAAACTCCTTATCTTCAATAGTTAGTTTTTTTTCCTTTTTTAAATCATCTAAACCTTTTAGAACATCTAATTTCTTTTTATATTGGTAGTATTTTACAAAAATTGCAATTAGTATAGCTACTGATAAAAGGTTTGAAATTAAGTCTAAAGGAATTTGTGTTTCTTCCATAACTTCCCTTTTTTTTAAATATGAAAGATTTTAATATATTTGTTATTAGATTTAAATAATAAATAGAATAATTTTAAAAAATTAAGCTTTATATAAATTAAAATTCAGGTTATTTATATATAATTAATAAAATTATTAAAAGGAGAAGTAATGAAAAAAATTTTACTATTTATGTTGCTAAGTGTATCACTTCTATTTGCAGATATAAATTTTCAAACAGCAAGTAAAGAAGAGATTATGAGTATTAAAGGTATTGGCTCTAAAAAGGCTGATGCAATTATTGAATATAGAAAAACTAATAAAATTAAATCAATAGATGATTTAATAAATATAAAAGGTTTTGGACCGTCAATAATTAGTAAAATAAAACAAAATAAAAGCACGTTAAAAATAAAATAATTTAAATAAAAGTGCTTACTCTTTTAAGAGTAAGCACTTTTATCTTCTTGAACTTTTTGCTACAATATAGGAGTTGTAAACTATAATTTTTAAAGATAAAGGGTGTACATGAAAATCTCAGGTAATTCATTTTGCCCCTGTGGTAGCCAAAAAAAGTTTAAAAATTGTTGTAGAATTTTTCATTATGGAGAAAAACCTAGTACGGCATTAGAGCTTATGAAGTCTAGGTATAGTGCATATGTTGCAAATAACCCAAAATATATAATTGAGACTACACACATAGATAATAAGGATTATACCACTGATATAAAATCTTGGGAAAACTCAATAAGTGATTTTGCCCATTATAGTGATTTTAAAGAGCTTCAAATTATTGATTTTATTGAACAAAGCAGTAATATCGCATTTGTAACTTTTAGAGCTGTAATTTTTCAAGGAGCAATAGACTCCTCATTTATTGAAAAAAGCAAATTTGTAAAAATAAATAATCAATGGCTTTATCATAGTGGCGAATTTATTGAATAAAGAGTTATTAAAAAGTTTTATAACTTATTTTGCAAGAGATAATTGATTTTATTGTAGAATTTGAAGTACCATTAATATATATATTTTAATACTCCCAATTAGTGTATTTATTATAACAAAATAGAAAAAGAGACTATATGAAAATATTATTAGCACCAGCAGAGACTAAAAATAGTGGAGGAGAAGGTAAACCTTATTGCAAAGAGAACTTTTTTTTACCCCAACTTTTTGAAAAAAGAGATGAAATATTTAATATATATGAAAAACAATTAGAAAACTCTAGCCTTGAAGAGTTATCAAAATGGTTTGGACTTAAAAAAATTGATGAGCTTGAAAAATATAAGCAGAGTCTAAAAGATAAACCTACAATGAAAGCAATTCAAAGATACAATGGAGTTGCTTTTGATGCAATAGAGTATAATTTATTAAAAAAAGAAGAAAAAGCATATATAGATGAAAATGTAATTCTATTTTCAAATCTTTTTGGTCCAATAAAAGCTGACGATTTAATTCCTGATTATAAGTATAAACAAGGGGCTAAGCTTCCAAATATAGGAGTTGAAAAGTTTTTTATGGATAATTTTACATCTGTATTAGATGAGTATATAGGTGATGAAATAATTGATTTAAGAGCAGGATATTATGAAAAATTTTATAAAGTAAAAGATGCCTCATTTTTAACATTTAAGTTTATAAAAGAAGGAAAAGTAGTCTCTCACTGGGCAAAACATTATAGAGGAACTATTCTAAAAGAAATGGCAGTTAACAACATTAGGTCTATTGCTGATTTTATGAATCTTCCAATTGAAAACTTGAAAATCAATGAGATAAAAAAACAAAAGAATAAAACAGAAATAGTTTATGATATAATTTAAATAACCTACACAAAAACATAATAATTTAATTCTCTTATTGCAGTTGCTATATTTAAAGATAAAGAAGTCGAAGCTAATGTAGTATCTGGAATTGGTGTTTCATATTTTTTCATTATATGAATTATGATGTTCATAAGAAGGTTTACCTTCTAGTTCTATCCAAACCACATTTTCAAAATACCAAATTAAATACTCCCCAATCTTTTTGAGTTTCTCAAGTGCTTGTAGTGGATGAAGAACAGTTTGAACAGTCCAAATGATAAAGACAAATACAAAGAACAAACTCACCCAAAAACCATTAAACTCTTAATAATGAAAATTTCTGATTAAACCTTTTTAGTTTTAATCATATATAAAAATAGAAGTGAGATTAGTGAGAATAGAGCAGAGTAAAGGAAAAGATACTCTCCATAAAGTTTACCTGCGATAATAGCTCCCAAAAATCCTCCAAGTCCATAAGCAACTCCATACATAAATTGTTGAGCAAGCTTCTTATTTTCATATAGTGTATATAAATACATAATTACAGCACTATGATATAAGCCAAAAGAGAAGGCATGAATACTTTGAGTCATAAATGTTATTGTCAAGTTATCTGGGAACATATAGATTAAAAACCACCTAAGAATAGAAATTGCAACAGAAAATTTTATTAGATTAAGAAGATTTCTTTTTAAAAGTGGTGCTTGAAAGTATAAAAGAATAATTTCACATAAAACACCAAACGACCACAGATAAGAGGTCATTTCTAAACTTATCCCATGTGCTGTTTCATATATCGTAAAGAAGTTATAAAAGGCACCAAAACTAAGTTGCATAAAAAAGAGGCTTGCCCAAAATGACCAGTGTTTTAGAAATGAAAAAGATTTTTTAGATATCTTTTCATCATGACTTATATCATCAAACTCTAAAAGTAAAAAAGCAAATATAACAGTTAAAATATTTAGAACAAAGTAGTAGTGCAGTGCAATAAAAGAGTGAGTTAAAACTTGTCCTAAGACAAGTGAGATAAGAGCAAAACCAATTGAACCATAGAGCCTAGACTTCCCATATCTCTCTTTTCCTAAGTTCTTAATTGCGGTAATCTCTAAATATGGTAAGATTAAAGATAAACCTGCACCAAGAATCGCATTATTAATCATAAAGAAATAGAAGTTATTAATAGTGAAATAAAAACTACCTGAACATATAATAGAGAGAAAAAGTGCTAATTTAAATATTTTTTGATCCAAATTTATATGCTTTAAAAATAAGAAAGGAGTAAGAAATCTCATAAGTGGAGCAAGAGCGAAAATTATCCCAATATCAAAAGCACTGTATCCTAAGTCATGTAAAACTTTAGGAAGAAAAATTATGTATACTCCAACAGCTGCGAAATAGAAAAAATAGAATGAAGATAGCTTAAAAAAGAGCATTATTCATCAATTATAATAGTATTAGAAATTATATCTTGAAAGGTTTTTTTATCTTTATTGAAAAATGGTACAAATATTAAAAATAGAGAAATCAAGGCAAAAAGAGTTGCAAAATATCTAATTATTGCTTGAGAGAAACTGACTCTTTTATTTTTTAAATTTACTATTTTAAGGCTATAAGCTTTCATTCCAGGTGTTTGAAACTTAACATACCAAAAAAAGATAATAATAAAAGCAGTACTACCAAGAATCAAAGACCAACCAAGAACTCTATTATCAGCAAAACCAGTTCCTCCACCTAAAATTAGATACATAACGATATAAGTTATTGGAGTTGTGATTAAAAATGAATCAGTTAAAAAGGCTTTAAACCTTGAGAGAAGAGATGCACAAGAGCTCTTTGAAGCTTCTTGTTTTTTAGAATTCTCCTTTTTAGAACTTACTTTATTCTGTTTTACATCTCTCCATTTAGGCATTAGTTTCCTCTAGACCCAGGTTTGTATGCAATATCTTTGAAATCGCATTCTTCAGGAGTATACATTTTAAAAGTAAAATCATCTAGTGCAAAAAGAGGCTTATTTAATGGAAGTTTACAATTATCTTGTCTTTTAAGGTCACTACCAACCCTTGAACAGAAGCCTCTATTTGCAAGTGCTGCATATGCAACAATATTTCCACCAGCACTTTCGACTTGCATTGCAGCTTCAAGGGCAGAACCACCAGTTGTGATAATATCTTCACAAATAATATAGTTTTCGCCTTCTTGTACTTCAAACCCTCTTCTTATAGTCATCTCTCCATTTACTCTTTCTGCAAAAATAAATCTTACATCAAGTGCAGTAGCAAGGGCAAAACCTGCAATAAGACCACCTAATGCAGGAGAGCAAACCCCATGAACCTTAATTCCAGACTCTTTTATTTGTTGTGCAAGAGCTTCTGCTAAAAGTTTTGCAGTTTTAGGATCTTCTAAAACCTTAGCTGATTGTAAATAGAATTTAGAGTAGTTTCCGCTACTTAGCTTAAAATGACCCTCTAATAAAGCATTTGCATCTTTATAAATTTGTTCTACATTCATAATTAAACCGTTAAAATTTCTTGTTCTTTTGCTTTTAAAGTTTCATCAGCTTTTGCTACAAAAGAGTCAGTAATCTTTTGAATTTCATCCTGAGCCTTTTTATTCTCGTCATCAGTAATCTCTTTATCTTTGTGTAAAGCTTTAACTTTGTCATTAGCATGTTTTCTTATATTTCTAATTGCAACTTTAGCGTTGTCTGTCATTCCCTTAGCTTGTTTTGCACTCTCTTGTCTTTGTTCAACAGTCATTGGAGGAAAGAATAATTTAATTACATCTCCATCATTGTTTGGATTTACACCAATATTAGCATTTTGAATACTTTTTTCAACATCTGCTAAAAGGTTTTTTTCCCATGGATTGACAACAATTGTAGTAGCATCAGTAGCCGTTACTGAACCAACTTGATTTAGAGGAGTTGGTGTTCCATAATAATTGATACTAACTCCATCTAAAATAGCTGTATTAACTTTACCAGTTCTTAATGTTTTGTAGTCTCTTTTTAATGATTCAATAGAGTGTTCCATTTTCTCTTTTGTTTCTGCATAAATTTCTTCTAACATTCTATACTCTCCTTATTAAGTTTTAATTATGAATTTGAAAAAGATTATACCAATAGGTTTTTTAAAGATTGATTTTTTAATCCATGACATATGTAATGTCATGGATAGAAGTTTTTGCAAGAAGTAGTGGATACTTCATTTAATTTATTAAATTACTTACTTGCAGGTACTGTTGGTACAATAGGTGCAGCATTTGGTGCAGCAGGTGCAGAGTTTTGTACAGGCGTTGTAGGAATTAGTGTATCGGTTTTAACACTATCAATCGCACTTCCAAGCTTTTGTTGGTTGTAAAAATATCCAAGAGCAATTGTATTAATTACAAAAATAAGACCAAGTATCATTGTCGTTTTACTTAAAAAATTTCCAGGTCCCTTTGCTCCAAATAGTGAATCATTACTTCCACTATATGCTCCAAGTCCAATACTAGAACTTTTTTGTAGTAAGATAGTGATTGTAATAATAACTGCTAATACAAACTGAATTATTAAAAGTGTTGATGTCATTTATACTTTCCTTTTCAAAAATGGACACCATTTTATCTAAAACTTATTAAAAAAAAGTTAAAATTATCTTTATGTCTGTAAAAAATCAATTTTCAAAACATGCAAATCAATACAATAATTTTAATATCATTCAACAAATTGCTGCAAAAGCATTAGTTCGAGATATAAAAAGTAGCCCCAAAACAATCTTAGAGTTAGGATGTGGATCTGGGCAGGTTTTTAAATATATAAATTGGGATATTGATAGTTATACAGCAATTGATTTCGCATCATCAATGTGTAAATTGCATCCAAGAAATGAAAATATATATGTGGAGTGTTTTGATTTTGATTCAAAAGAGTTTTTTAGTTTTTTAGATGGAAAAAAGTTTGATATAGTACTTTCTGCTTCATCAATGCAGTGGTCAAAAAATTTAACAAAATTAATAGAAAAGCTTTCTTTAACTACAAATGAGATAAATGCAGTATTATTTACTTCAAACAGTTTTAAAACAATACAAAAATTGACAAATACAAATTCACCTATTCTTAGTTTAGAAGAGATAAAAAAATCTTTTTCAACCTATTTTGAGTGTGAATTTGAAGTTCATAACTATAATTTAGAGTTTGATAACAAAAAAGATTTATTTGATTATATTAAAAAATCAGGAGTAAGTGGAGGCTCTTCAAGTTTAGACTTTAAAACAGCAAAAAAGCTTTATAAAGAGTATAAATTAAACTATTTAGAGTTTGAAGTAATTTTTGTTAAAACAGTTTCTAAATTATAAAGTTCATATCTAATATATTTAAAATTTTCACTATCTTTTATTGAAATAAGTTTACAAAACTCTTCAAGAACTCTTGAACTCTCTTGTGCCCTTTTAAAGTTTGCAATT
The DNA here is from genome assembly GCA_964480765.1 of uncultured Arcobacter sp. Taxonomy (GTDB): domain Bacteria; phylum Campylobacterota; class Campylobacteria; order Campylobacterales; family Arcobacteraceae; genus Halarcobacter. Next base: position 39,256 of record CAYZST010000019.1, read on the forward strand.
AAAATTGAATACAAATCATCTCTATTTTGTTCACTTTTTATAGACTCTCTTAAAACATCATTCTTAACATCTCTTGTTTGAAGAATCTCTTTATAGTTTTCAAGCCTACTTAAATGTCTTAATTCTTTTAATTTAGAAGAGGTTATCTTGTCATTATAAACATATCTAAAGATATCTTCAACAACTCTAATACCTTCTTTTAAGCGATTTAAATTAGCATCAATAAGTCTAAGGGTGTTTTTTTCGTTCATATTTTAAAATAAAGTAGCTTCAAGAAGAAGCTACTTATATTAGTCGTCACTATTTAAAATACCTAAAAGTTGTAATAGTGAAACAAATAGATTAAAGAAATCTAGATATAAAGCAATTGCTGCTTCAATTGGAGTTTCAAATCCACCTTTTATAATTTGTTGCGTATCATATAGAATAAATGCAGAAAATAGTAATGCACCAACTCCTGAAATCGCTAATTGTAATAGTGGAGATTGAAAAAATATGTTTGAAACAGCCGCTACAATAAGGATAATTAATGCAATAATTAGCATTTTACCCATACCAGAGAAATCTCTTTTGGTTGTCATAGCAAACATTGAAATCCCACCAAATGCCACAGAAGTCATTAAAAACGCTTGTGCAACAATTGAAGCACCAGCAGGCATTGCTAAAATAGTACTTAATAATGGAGTAATTGTTAAACCACTCATAAAAGTAAAACCAAATAGTACTGCTAAGTTTATTCCTGGTTTATTCTTTACTGCAAATAGTGCAAATAAAAGAATAAATTCAAGGATAACTAATCCCCAATACCAACTTGCAATTGTAGAAACCATATCTAAGCCAATATAAGCTCCAGCAGTTGCAGCTAATAATGAACCTGCAAATAGCTGGTATGTAGCTTTTAAAAAGCTCATTAAATGAGCTCTTGAACTATCAGCACTTGTATTGTGTTTAGATGTTTCTTGTGAAAGATAGTCCCTATTATACATAATAATAATTCCTTTCTAATTTTATATTTATTATTTTAGATTGTTTTAGCCTTAATAATTTCATTTTTTATTTTAGCTTCAATAATTTTATTATTTTAGCCTTAATATTTACTTTAAAAAATGAAATTATATTTACTTTATAAATAAATTTACTGTAATTGAATAAAATTTGCTTATTGTTAAAAGAGCTAGAAGGGGAAAAAAAGGGTGAGGGGTATTTTTTGATAAATTTA
>CAYZST010000020.1:0-5526 GCA_964480765.1 uncultured Arcobacter sp.
ACTCCTTTTTCAATTCCTGCTCTTGTTAAAATAGTATAATCAGCAATTCTTGTCATAGATGAATTATCAACATTACATACAACTATTGATTTAAGTCCAGCTTTTTTTGCCATTTTTAAAGCTTCTAATGTATCAGCTGTCTCACCACTTTGAGAGATTACAATAAATAAAGTATCTTTTGTTAATAACGGTTCTTTGTATCTAAATTCACTTGCTATTTCTACATTACATTTAACTTTTGCTAACCTTTCAAATAGATAAGCTGAAGTCAAACCTGCATGATATGAAGTACCACAAGCACAAATTTTAAGTTCATTTATACCTTCAATAATTGAAGAATCAATTTCATCAAAAAAGATTTCATTGTCTTTTACACGTCCAAGTATACAATCACTTACAACATCACTTTGTTCATAAATCTCTTTTTCCATAAAAAATCTAAAGCCATCTTTTTGAGCAAACTGTTTTGAAGTAGGAAGACTTGACCAAGAAAAATCATCAGAAAAAAACTCAATAGATGAAGCACTTGCTATTCCACCTACTCCGTCTTCTAAATATACTACATCATTAGCAAGTCCTATTAATGGTGCATCAGAAGAGGCAAATAATACTTCATCCTTTTCATTTCCTTTGGCAACCATTAAAGGACTTCCATGTTTAAAGAAAAATATCTTTTCAGGATCTGCTTTAGAGATTAGAAGAATTGAAAATGCCCCTTCAAGTTTTGAGATAGTCTCTTTAAATGCCCTTGTTGTATCATTTAATTTATTATTGTAATTCTCAAATAAATGAACAATTACCTCTGTATCTGTTTGAGAAACAAATCTATGTCCTTTTTGAATTAACTCATCTTTTATCTCTTTATAGTTCTCAATAATTCCATTATGAACTACATATGAATACTCTCCTAAATGTGGATGTGCATTTAATTCTGTTGGTTTACCATGCGTTGCCCATCTTGTATGTCCAATTCCTATTTCATATGAAGTAGAAAGTTTAGAGTTATCAATTTTATTCCTCAAATTTTCTAGTTTCCCAAGAGCCTTAACGACATCAATTTTATTACAATTTAAAAGTGCAATTCCTGCACTATCATAACCTCTATACTCTAACTCTTTTAAACCATCTAATAAAAAATTTTTTATATCTTGTTTACCAATATAACCAACAATTCCACACATTTTACATTCCTAAAATCTATATTAAGGTGAAAATTTTACCAAAAACATACTAAATAATTAGACTTCAAGATTTTTTATAAACTCTTCATGGATATAAGAATTTGATGCAACAATATATTTAGTTTTAAAAAGTTCATACTCTTTATTTTCCAAACTAGATACTCTTCCCCCTGCTTCATTTAAAATAATAATACCTGCACTCACATCCCAAGCTTTTAAATTCATTTCATAATAACCTTCATAAATACCCTTTGCCACATAACATAAGTCAAGAGCAGCAGAACCAAGTCGTCTAATATCTTGACATTTCGGAAGAATATTTTTTATTTTATTAATCACATCATTTAAATCCTCTTCACTACTTCCACTTGTATAAGGGAAACCAGTGGATATTAATGCTTTTTGAAAAACCTTCTCTTTCGACACTTCAATTTTTTCTCCATTTAAATAAGCACCCTTTCCTACTTCTGCTTCATATAACTCACCTAAAATTGGATTATATACTATTCCAAAGTAAGCTCTTTTATTTTTATAAACTCCTACTGAAATGGATGTATGAGGAACTTGATTTACAAAGTTTGTAGTACCATCAATTGGATCAATTATAATTGAATTATCAAACTTACAATTTGTATTATCTGACTCTTCTGCAATCACATTAAAATCACTAAACTCTTTAAACTTTTCTTTTAAAAAATTTTCAATTACTATATCATATTTTGTTACTAAATCTTTTTTAGCTTTAAAATCAACCTCTTTTTTTGAGTAGTACCCCTCTATCAAAATCTTACCAGCTTCAAGAATAATCTCTTTAACTCTCTTTTTCATAGTTTTCCTAATATTTTTCTACTATTTTAACAAAACTTAATTAGATAAAAATAATAACCAAAATAAAACAACCCCTAAAAGAATAATCAATATTCTCACCCCATCGTAATAGATACTTTTTTTAGAAAATTTAGATGAAATTTTAAAAATAAAAAATCAACTTTAAGTTGATTTTTTAATTGTATTTTTTGGGAAAAAAGTGTTATAATTCTCTTAATCCAACAATATGGAGGTGTGAATGACAAAGGCTTTACTTTCTTAATATTGTTAAAGATAAGAGAAAAGAATTTACTATAGAGTAAATCTGCTAAATATGTGTTTTATTTATAACATATATGAATAGAAAAGGAAGGAAACAAAAGTTTTCTTCCTTTTTTTATAAACTTAGAATTGAAGTACTTCTGTTTTAAAAGTTCTACGTTCATCATCACTTTCTCATATTGAGAATTATTCAGTCCATAACATCTTTTAAACAGCAGTTCAAATCTTTGAGTTATATTTTCTACTTGTGACATTCTTGACTCCTCTTTATTGTTATTTATATTAAAGAGTAAGTTCATGTGGAGGGAGTTATAATTACTGTAATTGTTTTATGAAATCTGTATCTAGAATGAGATCGGATATGGGTGGTATGATGTAAGTATGTAACCAAAGATGGGAATGTAGTCTGACAAAGACACAATCTCAAGACTACTAACTTAAGAGAAACCACGATGTACTCGTACCTCAATAGAGTTTCAATAGTTGGAAACTATTACAATTAAAACCTTCTTAATAAACATTAATACCTTAATTGTTGACAAATACAATTAATAATAGTACACTTTTACAGACCGATTGGTCTGAAAGGATAAAATATGCCATTTGTAAAAGTATTTATTGATAAAAGTGTATCAAGAGAAGCTAAAGAAAATATATCAGATTCTATTCATAATAGCTTGATTGAGAGTTTTAAAATTCCTGTAAAGGACAAGTTCCAAGTATTTATTGAAGTAGACAAAGATAGTTTGTTTTTTCCTGATGACTATCTTGGAAATGTTTATTCAAATATTTTGTTTATAAATATCACTTGTAAAGAGGGAAGAAGCAAGGAACAGAAAAAAAGTTTATATGAATTATGTACAAATAAAATTTGTGAAAGTACAGAAACTAAAAAAGATGATGTATTTATAACAATTATTGAAAATAGTCAAGATAATTGGTCTTTTGGAAATGGTATAGCACAGTTAATGGAGTAGAAAATGAATAGAGTCGAGAATATTTATAAAGTTTTAGAAAATGCAAAAGTTGATGACAAGGTTGGAGTAAAACTTGCAAAGATTATTGAAGGTGAGACTTTTAATCTTTATGCTTTAGGGATTCCTCCTAAAAAGAGAGTGGGTGCACATTATCATAGTGTTGGAAATGAAACTTATGAGATAATTCAGGGGTCTGGTGCTATGATGATAGGTAAAGAAATTGATGATAAAATTGATTGGTGTGAGCCAAAGTATATGAATAAAGGTGATTGTTTGAATGTAAATGCAAATGAAATACACCAATTAATAAATTTATCAGATGAACCTTTACTATGTATAGTGGGATGTTCTATCTCACATATTACAACAGATAGAACTATGACAGAAGGGTATGAAAAAGAAGTTTAATGGAAACACTTAGAGATAAAATTTTAGATATTGCATACGAAGAGATTTATACTAACGGATATAGTGCAACTGGATTAAATACAATCCTGAAAAAAGCAAATGTAGCAAAGGGAGGTTTATATCATCACTTTTCAAGCAAAAAAGAATTGCTTATAGCTATTGTCAATGAAAGAATATGCCCAAATTCTTTGAAGAAATATGCAAAATTAGATGAGATAAAAGAAGATAAATTAGATGCAGTATTGGATATTTTAGAAGCAAGAAATAAACACTTTGATAAAGGTTGTCCTTTGGGCAATCTTATATTAGAGTTATCAAATGTAGATGAAGATATTTTAAAAGCTTTACAAGAGTGTATAAACTCTTGGCAAAAAATATTTGAAAAAGTGATTCAAGATGTAATTGATAAAAAAGAGATAAAAAATATATCTGCTTATGATGCATCACTTTTCATAATTTCGACTATTCAGGGAGGATTATTATTATCAAAACTCTCTAAATCAGATGTTGAATATAAAAAGTGTTTACATCAGTTAAGATTGTATTTTAGTTCATTAATAGAGTAACTATTTCCTAAAGCATACAAAGATAAAATCTTCTGTTCTATATGGTCTGAGATATAAGTTTGGTGTTTTTATTTGTTCAAGTGCATCTGTTAAATCAAGTATTTGATTCATTGTTCAATCCTTTAGAATAAATTCTATGAGATTGACACAAAATTTTTAACACTCCCTTTTCCAAAGATTTTCAATTTCTTTCTTTCCTGACTCATCATTTAACTTCACATAACGAGCAACAATTTGAGTAGATTTATGATTTGATATCTTCTTTATTAAAAACTCATTATTACCATTTATACCTAAATGTGAAAGTACAGTGTGTCTAAAAGTATGAATAACCACTCTATTTTTTCTATCTTTCTTATCTAATCCTTTATTAAATAAGTTATCAAGAACAATTTTAAACATTCTAGATATCCACCTATCTAAATCGTGTACATCCCACATATAGACTATTTTATCATTAATATTATCTGTTTGTTTCATTCTAACTTTGATTAAGTCTATTGTTCTATCATCCAAAAAACTTTTATATGAACTTCTATTTTTAAAATCATATGAGTTAATCATTTTGTGTTCAAAATCTACATCACTAATTTTATAGTTTAAAACAGTACTTTTTCGTGCACCAGTACACAAACATAAAGATAAGAACATTGTCATTGTAAAATTGTCTTTAATCTCATCAAATAATAAGTCAATCTCTTTTCTAGATAGAAATCTTTCACGTATATTATCAATTCTTGGTTTATCCACTAACATAACGGGGTTCTTTAATTTTATGTGGTTTTTTCTGCTGTAGTAGTTATACAAGGTAGACAGTAACTCTAGATACAATAATGTTGTTTGTTCTGATACTTCTATAATGTTTTCTCTTTAAACTCTTCTATATGTTTTTTAGTGACATTATAGATGCTCATATGACCAAAGAAAGAAATTATACTGTCTTTGTCTCTTTTCACTTGATTTCGTCCTATGATGAGTAAAGTAGAACTCTGATATATCATTCACTGTGGTTTTATATCTACTATTATTTCTTACAAGCTTTGGTGGTAACTCACCAGTCTTAATAGTAGATATTGTTCGTAATCTAAGTTCATTAACATAACTTTCATCTACACCTTGAGATTTAGTACCAACTTTTTGATACTTAGTCTTTTTATTTTCATCTTGATAAGTGAAATAATATGTAATATCACCATCTTTCTTTTTACGATGATATACACCCTTGTACTTTTTAGATTTAATCATTTTCTACTCCAATGAGTAAATCAATGAGAAAACTTAGAAAATCACTTAGAAAAAAAATTT
>CAYZST010000020.1:5626-33475 GCA_964480765.1 uncultured Arcobacter sp.
ACTCCAATGAGTAAATCAATGAGAAAACTTAGAAAATCACTTAGAAAAAAAATTTGACTTAGAAAAAATAGATTTCCAACTATTGAAACTCTTATCGAGTACGAGTACATCGTGGTTTCAAGTGGGTAAATTTTTCTAAGTTTTCTATGGTTTTTTTCTAAGGGTATACATAAATTTACTTAATTTTTTGGTTTTAACATTGAAAAAACTTAGAAATTTTGAAATTTATGTGTAGTAATTTGTGAGTAAGGTTTGAGAGAAACACCCGATGAAATCGGGGTTTCAACTCGTATAGTAGTTTTGAGATTTTGTAAGTTGTCTTACATCATTCCCATTTTTACATCATCCCAGGCATTCCGCCCATTCCACCCATATCAGGCATTGAAGGCATTCCTGGCTTATCTTCTTTAATATCAGTTACTGTTGCTTCAGTTGTTAGTAGAAGAGATGCAACTGATACTGCATTTTGCATTGCAACTCTTTCAACTTTTGCAGGGTCTACAATTCCTGCTTCAAACATATCAACATACTCACCTGTTGCAGCATTAAACCCTAAGTTTTCATTTTCAGATTTTTCAACTTCATTTACAACAACACCAGCATCATATCCCGCATTGATTGCAATTTGCTTCATAGGTGCTTTAATAGCTCTTAATACAATATCTGCACCTATTGCTTCATCACCATCTAAATCTAAGTTTACCTTAGCAGCAGCTCTAATTAATGCAGCACCACCACCAATTACAATACCTTCTTGAACAGCAGCTCTTGTTGCAGAAAGTGCATCATCAACTCTATCTTTTTTCTCTTTCATTTCAGTTTCTGTTGCTGCACCAACTTTAATTACTGCAACTCCACCAGAAAGTTTTGCTAATCTTTCTTGTAACTTTTCTTTATCATATTCAGAAGTTGTGTTTTCAATTTCAGCCTTAATTTGGTTAACTCTATTTTGAACCATTTCAGCAGTACCTGTTCCATCAACAATTGTTGTATTATCTTTATCAATTACAACTCTTGCAGCTGTACCAAGGCAAGAGAACTCTGCAGTTTCAAGCTTCATTCCCAACTCTTCAGAAATTACTGTACCATTTGTTAAAATAGCAATATCTTCTAACATTGCTTTTCTTCTATCTCCAAATCCAGGAGCTTTTACAGCAGCAATATTTAAAGAACCTCTTAATCTATTTACAACTAATGTTGCTAATGCTTCACCATCAACATCTTCTGCAATAATTAATAATGGTCTACCTGATTGATTTACTGATTCTAAAATTGGTAACATCTCTTTTAAATTTGAGATTTTTTTATCATATAATAAAATAAATGGATTTTCTAATTCAGCAATCATCTTTTCTGAATTAGTAACGAAGTATGGAGATAAGTAACCTCTATCAAATTGCATACCTTCAACAATATCTAGTTCATCAGATATTCCTTTAGCCTCCTCAACAGTAATAACACCATCTTTCCCAACTTTATCCATTGCTTCTGCAATCATAGAACCAATTGCATTATCTGAATTTGCAGAAATAGTAGCAACTTGCTCAATCTCTGTTTTATCCGCAATAACTTTTGATGAAGCCTTTAAGTTTGCTAAGATAGCTTCTGCTGCTTTATCCATACCTCTTTTAAGAATAATAGGATTTGCTCCAGCAGTTACATTTCTTAAACCCTCTTTATATATTGAGTGTGCTAAAATAGTTGCTGTTGTTGTTCCATCTCCAGCTTCATCAGCAGTTTTTGAAGCAACTTCTTTTACAAGTTGAGCTCCCATATTTTCTAATGTATCAGGTAATTCAATCTCTTTTGCAACAGATACACCATCTTTGGTAATTGCTGGAGCACCAAATGCTTTTTGTAATAAAACATTTCTTCCTCTTGGACCCATTGTAACTTTTACAGCATCAGCTAATTTTTCAACACCAGCAAATAACTTATTTCTAGCAGTATCACTAAATTGTACTTCTTTTGCCATTATAATATTCCTTTTAATTTTTTAATTTAAAATGTATTACATTACACCAATAATATTCTCAATATCTAATACTAAATAATCTTCACCTTCTAAAGATAATTCAGTACCTCTATAGTGTTCGAATACAACTGTGTCACCCTCTTTTAATTCAGTTACTTCAGAACCAATAGCTTTTACAACAGCTGTATTTGGTTTCTCTTTTGCTGAATCTACAAGAATAATTCCACTTGACGTTTTTTCTTCAACTTCAGTTCTTTGAACAAGAACTCTTTTTCCTAGTGGTTTAAAAGCCATTTTCATTCTCCTATAAATTTTATAATATTTTTTAGCACTCATTTTTTATGAGTGCCAAATTATAAAAAATTTTTAATTAATTGTCAAGTAGTATGAGTAGATTTGACTAAAGTTTAATAAATTTTATGTCTATTAATATATTTTAATAATAACTCTTTTAACGATTTTCTAAGATTTTCATCTAAGGTATTTAACTCTTTTTCACATTTTAAAGCTAAATCGTCAGCTGCTTTTATTGCACCTTTTAGACCTAACAAATTGACAAAAGAGTTTTTAGCTTCATCATTTTGTATTGTTTTACCTGCTTCCTCTTCTGTTGAAGTTTCATCAATAATATCATCTTGAATTTGAAATAATAATCCAATATCAATACCAAAATCAAAAAGTTTTTTCTGAATTGCTTCATCATATTGAGCTATTATTGCTCCCATCTTAAGAGAAGCAGCAATTAATTTAGCTGTTTTATGAATATGTAAAAACTCTAATTGCTTTAATTCAAGTTTTCTATTTTCAAAATAACAATCAATTGCTTGACCAATAATCATTCCATCAATACCACCATTAGTTGCAAGACATTTAACTAACTCAACTTTTATATCATTATGAAGTGGAGCATTTACAATTTGATTAAAAGATTCTGAGTTTAAAGCATCACCAACTAATATAGCAGTGACTTCATCATACTTTTTATGTAGTGTTTGAAAACCTCTTCTTAAGTCTGCATTATCCATTGCTGGTAGATCATCATGCACCAAAGAATAGGTATGGAGCATCTCAACTCCAAGAGCTACTGGCATTGCATTTGGTAGTAACAAACTTTTTTTTGATTTTACAACAGATAATAAAAGCATAGGCCGAAATCTTTTTCCACCAGCTTTTAACATTTCAGCTAGTGCTTCTTCAAAGTAAGGATGAAATGTTTTCAAAGAGGGAAGATTATCAAGAAGATAATCTTCAAATTGGTTTAACAGTTCTTTCATTTACTATTTTTGTCCAAATGAACCAAAACCATTTATCATGTTCATAGCCATCATTTTTTTATTTTCGTCAGATTGTTTAATTACATCATTCATACATGAAATTAATAATATTTGTAATGAATCTTTGTCTTCTAAAAGAGAATCATCAATTTTTAAATCAATAACTTCAGAGTTTCCATTTATAGAAATCTCTACCATTCCTCCACCTGCTTTTGCAGTAAAGATTTTATTTGCATTCTCTTCTTTAGTTCTATTAGCCATCTCTTGAACTTGACCAACAACTTCATTTAAGTTAATTTTACTTAAATCAATACCATCAAACATGGTCACTTCCTATAAGTTCATTTGTTATCATATTTATATTATTCTCATCATCTACTATTACAACAGTTGGTAGATACTTTTCTAACTCTTGCTCATTATAAGAAGCATAAGCAATAACTATTATTTTATCACCAATTTCAACTTTTCTTGCAGCTGCACCATTTAAGCACATATCTCTGCTTCCTGCTTTTCCTTCAATTACATAAGTAGCAAATCTCTCTCCATTGTTAACATTAACAATCTCTACTTTTTGCCCAACTCTTAATTTTGAAGCTTTCATTAACTCTTTATCAATTGTAATTGAACCTACATAGTTAAGGTTTGCATCTGTAACTGTAGCTCTATGAATTTTACTATAAAGCATATCAAATGTCATATACAACGTCCTCTATTGCATTAAGTTTACAGGGTCACCCCAGAACTGTTCTGGAATTAAAAATTCAATAACAGGGTTTCCACCTATAATATGTTCGACCACTATTTTATCTATTTTTTCCTTAGATAACTGGCAATACATATGATGTCCTGGTTCTACTAACATAACAGGTCCTAGTTGGCAACGTCCTAAACATGATGTTCTTATAACTTGAACTGGTCCCATTAATCCTTTTTGCATCATTGATTGAGCCAAGTAATTAAATAAATCTCTTGTTTGCTCATTTACACATGATGGCTTAGGCATTCCTGGAGGTGAACTTTGCTCACACTTAAACATATAAAATGTTGGTTGTGGAATTGCTGGCATTTCCATCTTTTTTAATCCTTTTCCCTAGTTATAAATTAATTTTGCCTGAATTTTAACAAATCTTTATTAAACTTTTATAAAAAGAGTATTTTAATAAAGCTTTAAAATCTTAAGTAATATACTAAATCTTTTAAATTTTAACAAAAAAGGTTATCCATGAAAAAGATTGTTTTTCTTCTTTTTAGTTTTATATTGTTTCTAGAAGCATCAAATCCTACGGCAATTATTAAAACTACACAGGGTGATATTGAGATTGAATTAAGAACAGATATGGCTCCTAAAGCAGTTGAAAATTTTGTTACACATTCAAAAAATGGCTACTATAACGGAGTGATTTTTCATAGAATCATTAAAAACTTTATGATTCAAAGTGGAGACCCTACTGGAACGGGAAGAGGTGGTGAATCAATTTGGGGTAAAGCATTTGAAGATGAATTTGCACCAAATGCAGTATTTGACAAAGCAGGAATATTAGCAATGGCAAATGCTGGTCCTAATACAAATGGAAGTCAATTTTTTATTACAACTGTTCCTACATATTGGTTAAATGGAAAACATACCATTTTCGGATACGTAAAAAAAGGAATGGATTCGGTAAAAAAACTTGAAAATGTTCCAACTTCTGGTCAATATAGAGGAAATAAACCTTTAAGAGAAGAGAAAATTATCTCAATTACAATAAAAGACTAAGAGTTTGATGGGATTTATTTCCCACCAAAAAGTCTTTTCATAATATTTTTATCTCCATAATTAATCACTTCGCGTTCAATTTTTTCTAATTTTTTTGCTTCACTTTTTGCCTTCTCTTTCCAATAAGCAAGCTTTTGAGAAACACCTTCAGCGTCATTAATTCCATCTAATTTCTCTTTCAAAGAGTTTAACTCTTGTTCTAAATCGTCAATTTCAATTTCATGATTAACTTTTATTTGTACAATCTGTTTTTCATGTTCTTCTTGAATAGTTTCAAGCTTTACATTTAAACGTTTTAAGTGAACTTTTAAATCAACATTCTCTTTAGAAAGTTTGATATTATTATTGTTTTTTTCTTCAACTATATTTGCATTTTTCTTATATTGATTTAATTCAACTTTTAATTTCTTATTCTCTAAAGTAAATTTTTCTGCTGTATAGATGTATTTATCTATATCCTGTTTTGAAAGCTTCAACTCTTTTTTTAATTGTAGAATATTATCTTTTAAACTATTTATAATATAAAGAAGCTCTGCACTACTCTCTTTACTCTTTTTAAAAATTTCACTTTTATCTTTTATTAATGAGCTTTGTGTATCTCTTCTTTTTAAAGCCTCTTTCGTTTCATCTTTTTGAATAACTAAAGAACCTGTCACTTCAGCAGCATCATTTAGTGTAGTAATAATTGTTGTGTCTGCAATATAATAGTTACCATCTTTTGTAAGGTTTTTTAATTGACCTTTCCAAAGTTTGTTACTATTAACACTTGCATAAATCTTTTTATATATACTAGAATCACTATCTTTGTGTCTAATGGTATATAACTCTTGACCAATTAAATCTTTTTTATCAAATCCAGTGATTTCACAAAAAAGATCATTTACAAAAGTAATTTTCATATTCTTATTTGTTCTTAAAACAATATTATTGTCATATATAATATCTTTATATTTTTTAAGCTCTTTATTCTGTTGCTTTAATAAAAAATCATGATAAATAATTGTTGAAAGTTCAGCTAAACTCTTCATTAGTTGTCGAATATCAATTGGCTTAATAATATATTCAAAAACTTTTAGTTTAATCGCATCAATTAAAAACTCTATATCGGAATAAGCAGTTGTAAATATTACAGGAATATCTTTATCAAAGACTCTAATTTTTTCAAGCATTTCGATACCACTTAATCTTGGCATATTTATATCTGCAATTATAATATCTATATCCTCTTGCTTTTGAATATAGATATCTAAGCCTTCTTGTCCATTTTGTGCAGTATATACATTATCAAAAAAACTAGATAATAAAGATGTTAACTCATTCCTTACACTAGTATCATCTTCCACATATAAAAGTTTTAATCTTTTTAATAATTTCTTATCTACATTTCCCATTAATTTTTTAATTCCAAATTAGTTACTAAATCAATAAACTTAACAAAATCAAATGGTTTTAATAAATACTCTTTTACCCCTAACTCTTTTGCTTGATTTATATACTCTAACTCTGTATGAGCAGACATTACAATTATTGGTACTTTATTATCTCTTTTTTTAAGCTCTTTGATTAATAAAATACCGTTCATTACTGGCATATTAATATCTGTAATAATAATTGAGATATTATCTGCTTCTTCAATTATCTGTAATGCCTCTTCACCATTTGTTGCAGTTAAAAAACTTACATTAAGTTTAGTTAAAGTATCTGTAATAATAGCAATTAAGTCTTCTTCATCTTCTACAAAAAGAAGCTTTAATTTTCTTAATTTATCAATTTTTTCTTGCATCTTAAGTTACTACTCTTCCAGTTCACTTTTATGTACAACAGATTCAATATCCATTATAACTAGCATCTGATTATTTGCAAGTCTTACAAATCCTTTTAAATATCTTGAAGGAATCGCTGATCCCATATCTGAAACAGGGGCAAGAGACGAAGTATCTAATCTTTGTACATCATCAACTTTATCTACGATAATTCCAATCATTCTCTTATCCTTAGTAATTACTGCAATTACTGATGTACTTTCATTATATATTGGCTCACCTGTATTGAATTTAATTCTAATATCTAAAATAGGTACTACTTCACCTCTTAAATTAATTAATCCTTTTACCCATTCTGAAGTATTAGGAAGTGTCGTAATATTATCAGGATATGTTAATATCTCTCTAATTTTTGGTAATTCAATTGCATATTTCATTTTACCTAATTCAAAAGTCATATATTCACTTGTATTAGCATAATCAATTACTTCTTCGTGTTCTAAATTGTTAACATTTTCCATTTATTTTCCTTCTTCTTTATTCCATTGAGCATAAAGCTCTTCTGCTTCATTAATTTCCTCTCTTGAAGGTTTTCTCCTACAAGATAAGTAACCTTTAGTTCCATCGCAACTTTCAAATGGATATACTGTAGCAAAAACCCAATAATATCCTCCTGATTTAGTCGCATTTTTAACATATCCAGTCCAAATTTCACCTTTATGAACAGTATCCCAAAGAGATTTAAAGGCTTTTTTGGGCATATCTGGATGTCTAACCATATTATGAGGTTGCCCCATTAACTCTTCGAGTTCATACTCCGCAATTTTACAAAAATCATCATTTGCAAAAGATATAATGCCTTTTTCATTTGTTTCACTAACTAGGAATGCATACTCATCTAAAACTGTTTCTTGTACCGCCGCCATGTAATCTCCTTCTTAGTTAAACTTTTTGCTTTCTGCATCTGCAACTAAATCATTAGCCATTTTAGTAACTTCTGCTGCAATAGCTTTAACTTGATTTGATTCAGAAGCATTTTCTTGTGTTACTCTATCTAACATTGTTATTGCATTATTGATTTGCTCAATACCCGCCATCTGTTCTTTTGATGCCGAACTTACATTTTCAATAATATGAATTGTTCCAGAAATATGAGTATTAAGCTCTTCATAACCCTTAATCATATCATCAGAGATTTTTTTACCTTGATTTGCTTTTGCATTTGCATCTTCAACTAAATTTTTAATCTCTCTTGCTGCTTCTGCTGATCTACTTGCAAGATTTCTAACTTCTTGTGCAACTACGGCAAAACCTTTCCCCGCTTCACCAGCAGTTGCTGCTTCAACTGCTGCATTTAAAGATAATATATTTGTTTGAAATGCAATTTGGTCAATTACTGTAATTGCTTCATTAATTGCTGAAACTTTTTCATTAATCTCATCCATAGCATTTGTTGTTTGTGAGGCTAGAGATCGACCAGAAGTAACTGATACTTTAACAGTTTGACCTAAAGATGCCATTTTAGCAGCATTTTCTGCATTATTTCTTGTAATTGAAGTAATCTCTTCTAATGCAGCTGCTGTCTCCTCTAATGATGCCGCTTGCTCATTTGCTTTTACAGCCAAGTTATTCATAGAGTGTTTCATATTATTTGCATTTTGTTCAAGGGTTTGACCATTTATTAAATTATTTTTTGAACTTAAAGTTAAGGCATCTCCCAACTTGTTAATACTTTTCATTACTTCAAGCATTTCAGCTTTTAATTTAGGGGATATCTCTACTTTATCAGTATAATCATTATTTGTATAATTACTTACTGTTCTAATTAATTCCATCATATTTTTTTCAACAGTATCAAGCATTTTATTAAGAGTAGTTTTTAAAGTGACAATTGTAGGATTAGTAGAATTAGCATGAATTCTACACTTATAGATACCTTGTTCAACCTTATCAGTAGTTAGAACTATTTCACCTATTACTTTCATGTCATCTTTCATCTGTCTATCTATCTCATGGATTCTTTTATTCCATTTTCGAAGTGTAGTGTCCAATTTCTTATTTCCTGTAGACTCAATATAGTCAAACTTGTTTCTTCTATAGCTCATATAATCAAGTAATTGATTAAAATAACTATCAATTATTTCAAGTTCTCTACTAGATATTACACTAAACATGATTTTCCTTAGTATAGAGATTTTTATATTTTAACCAGACTAAACTTAAATTATTATTGTTTTTTTAATTTTTTTATTTCACAAAAAGCAATAGTTTTGGGGCTTTGAAGAGTTATTTTTTCTCCTTCTTTTAATTCATCTAAATTTACTAATTTATTATTTTTTGAAATCTGAACATAACCATTTATAATTCTGTTTGAAGGGTTATTATTATTATAATTATCCCTTAAAGAGTTCAATTTATTTTGATAAAAATTAAATGAATATAATAAGCTATTTTTATAACTATTTTTAATAAAGGAAATCTCTTTTTCTATAAGATTGAATTTTGATTTTATTGAATTTTGTTCAAAAAGTTTAAACATATTTATTAAATTTTGTTCTTTATTTGAAAAAAGATTCTTCATTTTGCTTGCTAATTCATTTTGTAAATTATCAATATAAACTCTATATTCATTTATATCAGGTAAGGCAATTTCCATTGCATTTGATGGAGTTGCAGCCCTTATATCAGCAACAAAATCTGAAATTAAAAAGTCTATTTCATGACCTACTGCACTTATTATGGGTTTCTTACACTCAAAAATAGCAGTTGCTACAATCTCTTCATTAAAAGCCCAAAGATCCTCTATGCTACCACCACCACGACCAACTATAAGCAAATCTACATCTAAAGAATCAGCCTGTTTTATTGAAGAGACAATATCATATTTTGCATCTACACCTTGTACTAAAGTAGGAATTAAAATAAGCTTTGTTAGAGGCCATCTATGACTTGCAACTTTTTTCATGTCCTCAATAGCTGCACCAGTAGGAGAAGTTACTAAAGCAACTTTTTTAGGATATCTTGGAAGCTGTTTTTTTATTTCAGGATTAAAATATCCTTTTGCTTGAAGTTTTTGCTTTAACTGTTCATAAGCAAGGGCTAATCCCCCTTGACCTGAAGGTTCAATTTTATTACATAGAAGTTGATAATTACCTCTTGGAGTATAAACTGTTATTGTTCCTGTTATTACAATTTTTAAGCCTACTTCTAATTGAAACTTTAAATATTGAGCATTTCCTTTAAACATAACACAAGAAATTGTTGAATTTTCATCTTTTATTGAAAAGTATATATGACCTGAATTATGATAAGTTAAATTTGAAATCTCACCTTCTACATAAACATTAATAAAAGTAGTCTCTAGAAGTGATTTTATTTGAGTATTTAAAGTTGAAACTGTAATCGGTGAGTTCATCTTAACCTTTCATAATATTTTTCTACTTTTTAATAATAAGCTCTTAAGTTCTAGAAGAAATGATATCTTCATGGAAGAGCATATTTAAAAGTATGAAAACAAATAAAAACTAAAATATTAAAGCTTACGCCCAATAATTAATGTAGAAATTTTCATAGAAAAAGCTTTTACGTGCACAAGTTCTAATCCCGCTTGTTTAAGCTCTTTACACAAATTATCTGTTGTTAAAAACTCATCAATAGAGCTTGGTAGATACGTATAAGCTTCTTTGTTTTTAGAGATTAATCCACCCAATGTTGGTAAAATTTTATTCATATAAAAATCTGTTAAATAGTCAAGCGGATTTGTTTTTTCATTTTTTGTAAACTCAGAGATTACAACTAAGCCATCTTTTTTTAAAACTCTTGCAAACTCATTAAAAGCCTCTTGTCTTTGAACAACATTTCTAATTCCATATGAAATTGAGATAATATCAACACTCTCATCTTCAATTGGTATATTATCAGCGAAAGCTTCAATAAATTCCACTTCAGGAAGTTTCTGTTTACCCACTTCCATCATTCCAACACTTGGATCTACTCCAATAATATTTTTTAATTCAATACCATTTTTTAAAGCATTTTCTTTCCAAAACATAATCATATCACCTGTACCACAAGCAACATCAACTATTCTTTCTATACTTTTTTTATCATATAACTCAAATGTTCTATTACAAGCTTTGTTTCTCCAAGACTTATCAATACCCATACTAAGAACTCTATTTGCAATATCATAAGTTCCTGCAATATCATTAAACATTGATACGATTTTTTCTTGTTTACCCATATATTATTATCCTGATTTCTATATTACTTTATAGTAAAAATTTGCCAACAAAAAGACCTGCTATAAATCCTACATTTACTGCAATAAGTACATATAAATATTTTATCTTTTTGTCCCTAGTTGGTAGCTGTTTTAACACTTTTTTTTGTTCAATAATAGAGTTATCTAATGAACGTCTTGCATAATCTATATTATCAAAAGAGTTTTTTAAACTCAGATCTGCAAGTTCAAGCCTTTCTACTATCTCTTTGGCTTGTTTAAATGTCATATCATTCATAATTTAGATTCACTTATTTTTTAAATCAAGCCACTTGTCTAAATCACAAAAAATTTTATTTAAAGTACTTAAAACATAATCTTTTGCTTCTGTTTGAATTCTTCTAAAAAATAAATATTTTCTCGCTTTTTCTAAATCACCTAACTCTTTGGCTTGCATCGCTTTTTTAGCAAAATCAGTATTATTATAAGCCATTTCCCAAACTGTACTTCCAAGATATCTACTCATTGTAATAACTTTATCATTTTTTACTGGGAAATATTTAGGATTTTTAACAAAATCACAGATTACAGAATTACTATCTAAATATTTATGCCCAAAGAAATTAATAAACTGCTCTTCAATATACTCAGGATCCATAGAAATAGCTCTATTTAATGCAAATAAAATATTCTCCTCAGGATTTTGCTCTATTTTTTTAATCTTTTTCATAGTAGCAATTGCATTTTTCCCATCAAGTTCACCATCTCCTAAAGGAATAATCCACTTAATATTACCAAAAGAACCTACTTTTTTAATCTCTTCTAAAACAAGTGAAGAGGTTTTATTTCCACCTACATCAACTATAATCTCATGTTTATCATCCATTAAAATTAGTTCATCAAGTTCAGTTAACTTATTTGTTCCTAACATCCTTTTTTCAACAACTTGTGTTCTTGTAAAGGACTTACTATCATTATTTTCATCATCAATTTCAATATAAGTAATTTTTTTGCCATGTTTTTTATAAAGATAAGGTGCAATTACTTGCATAGCAACAGTAGATTTACCAACACCACCTTTTGTTTGTGGAATAATAATCATTTGAATAACCCTTAATTAGTTTAGTTTATTACTCTTCATAAACTCAACTATCTTACCATGAAATCTGCAATATAGTTTGTTTAGAGATATTTTATAACCGTAAAGTTTGGATATTTTATCGTAATTTTCATTAATTCCATATTCACACCATGCTTGTAAATTTTCATAAGAATCAAACTCAATGCCAAAGTGAGAAATTAGCTTTTGTGTATACTTATCAACAACCATATACTCTTTACGGCAAGCATAACATAATATAGCATCTGCTGTTTCTGGACCAATTCCTTTTTTTTCTAAAAGCCACTCTCTTGAAACCATTTCACAAAAATTCTCAAAACTTTCAAACTCATCTAGAATATCTTTTGCTATATTTTTTATTCTTACTGATTTTTGATTTTTAAAACCACTTGGTGTAATAGCATTAATTAAAACTTGTAAATCAACTTCAACAATACCATGTAAATTTAAAAGATTTAAATTTCGTAAGTTTTGTAAAGATTTTTCTACATTTATCCATTTAGTATTTTGAGTTAATATTGCTCCTATAAAAACCTCAAAAGCTGAACCATTTGGCCACCAATATTCAGGATGTCCATCTAATAAATTTTTATCTTTTAAAAATTTTAATAGCTCATAACTATTTTCAATCTGATTCAACTATTGCCTCCGTTCTTATAAAATCAGACCTATCACAAAATTTCTTTAGTTTAAAACAGTTTATTGCTTTTCCATTTTCAATATCTAAAACCATTATTTGTAAAATCGTTTTACATGTGTTTGGAACTTCAAAATGTCCACCGATTCCTGTGATGGCTTTTTGTATTGGAGTTTTATCATTCATTCCAATTACATTATCACGACAACCTGTTAATCCAATATCAGTTAAATATGCCGTTCCATCGACAATTTGTAAATCATCTGTTCCCACATGGGTATGAGTTCCACAAATACCACTTACTTGACCTTTTAACATCATTAACATAACTCTTTTTTCACTTGTTGCCTCACCATGAAAATCTATAAAAATATTTTTTACCCCATTTTCATGAAGTTTCGAAACAACTTTTTTAGACCAATTAAAGGGATTCTCAACTGTTGGCATTGCAAATTGTCCCATAAGATTTATTACAGCAAGTTTTTCACCACAAACTTCGTAAAGCTTTAAACCACTTCCAGGAACACCTTCTGGATAGTTGTCTGGTCTTAAAACATAATCTGTTTCAAGTAGTGCAAACATCTCTTGTTTTTTATCAAAAGAGTGATTACCACCTGTAATTACATCTACACCAGAATTTATAAGTTCATTACAATTTTTTATAGTTAAACCAAAACCATGACTAGCATTTTCACCATTTGCTATTACAAAATCTATATTATATTCCGTTTTGATTTTTGCCAAATACTCTTTTATAATTTTCCTACCTGGTCTGCCAACTATATCTCCAATAAATGCAATTCTCAAAAATAATCCTTATCTCTTTTATTCGCAATTGTATCTATTGTATGATTAGGATTTTCTTTTTTATAATATATATAATAGAAGCTTCACTTTATTTAAATTATAATAAAATGATTAATAAAAAATCGGAGGAAAATATGAAAAACTTATTTTTAATTTTACTTATAGGTGCACTACATTATCTAAATGCTAATATAAAAGCAATTGACTCAAATGAACTTGATAGTTTATTAAAAAAAGGTATTAAAGTAATTGACATCAGACATCCTATTGAAATAGATAAAACAGGTATTATTCCAAACTCTTATAGATTGAATTATTATGAAAAAGATGGAAAAATAAACAAACAAAAATGGCTAAATGCCTTTGTAAGGATAGTTCAAGATAAAGAACTAAAGTTTGTCTTAGTAAGTAAGAATGGTGAAAAAGCTAAAGAGGGAGCTGAGTTATTATTTAAAAAGAAAAAATATCTTAATCCACACTACTTAGAAGGTGGAATAGCTAGTTGGATTAAAGATGAGAAAAAAATAGTAAAATTAAACAAATAGTTTTAAATTTTTTTTGAACACATGTGAGCTTGTGAGAATGCCATTTGAAAATTATAGCCTCCAAGCTCTCCCGTAATATCTAAGCACTCCCCTATAAAATATAAACCTTTTTGATTTAAACTTTCAAAACTATTTTGGTCAATCTCATCAGTTAAAATCCCTCCACTTGTTACCTCAGCTTTTGTATAACCAAAAGTTCCTGCTGGAGAGAACTCATAGTTTTTTAATAGTTTTAATTTCTCTTTCTCTTCAATACTTAATGAACCAACTACTTTATCTTGCAGATTTATTGAGCTTAAAAACTCTATCATAAATCGTTTTGGTAAAGGAAAAACTGAAGATATCTTCCTATTTCCTTTTAAAAAAAATTCCAATTTCTTCTTTGGAAGAAAATCTATACTAATCTTACCTTTTTGCCAATAAAGCGAAGAGTTTAAAATAACTGGACCAGAACAACCTTTATGTGTAAATAAAAAACTCCCCTCAAAACTTTTATTCTCTACTTTAGCTTTAACCTGACAAGAAATACCGCTTAAATTTTTGAACCAAAATTGCTCTTTTTGAACAGTAAAACCTACTAAGGCTGGTTTTAAATAACTAATATTATGTCCAAATTTTTTAGCAATATCAAAAGCAATAGGAGTTGCTCCAAGTGTTTGAAAAGATAAACCTCCACTTGCAAACACTACTTTTTTTGCTTCAATAAGTTGTTTATCTGTTTTAATTTTAAAATGAGTATTAAACTCTACATCTAAAACTTTTGTACCCAAATATTTTTTTATATGAGTCGTTAACTTTTCAAACATTGATATTATATCTTTTGAAGAGTTACAAAAATAAGTTCCTTTTACTATCTTAGGATTTACTTTAGGAAAAACATCATTTAAATTTAAAAAATTAAGTAACTCTTTATTTGAATACTCATTTAAAATTTTTTTTGATAGCTCTTTATCTCCTTGATAGTTATCGCAACTAACATATTCATTTGTAATATTACATTTTGCCCCACCACTAACTCTTATCTTTTCACCAACTCTTAAATTTGAATCAATTAAACAAATTTTTCTATTCTTGATTTGCGATGCAAGCATCAAGCCACTTGCACCTGCACCAATAATCGCTATATCATATACTATTTTTCATCCTTCTTACACTTAAAAATATTTTTACCATCATTATACTCATACTCCAAAGTGTAATTGTTGGCTTTTAAAATATTATTAATAATATACAAACCTAAACCAAAAGAGTTATTTGTTTTTTCTTCATTTGCAAAGAATGGCTCATAATATTTTTCAAGTTCATGTTCCAATTTTTTACCACTATTTTCAAAAATAATATTTTCATCTTCTGTTCTTATTAAAACTTTATTATCATCACTATATTTAATTGCATTATCAATTAGATTTTTTACTGCAATTGAAAAAAGTTTAAAATTTACATTTAATTTTTTATTATCAAAATTTCCTTGAAGAACTTCATCTTCAAGCATTAGAATATCTTTTGCATTATCTAAAATATCATCTAAAAAATAGAAACTCTTTTCAATATTCTTTGAAGATGAAATAAGCTCTTCAATAGATGCAAACTCATTAATAAGAGATTCTAATCTAATAAACACTTCTTTTAATTTTTTATCATTTTGTTCATTTCTTTCAATCTCTGTTAGGAATTTACCTTTAGTTATTGGTGTTTTGAGTTCATGCATGATATTTCTAATAAAAACATTTCTTGCCTCTTTTAAATCTTTTAGTTTTTTAGCAGTATTTTTAAACTCCATAGCTAAAAGCGAGACTTCATCTCTCTTATCAGTGTTACAACACTCAAAATCAAAATTCTCATCACCTAAAGTACTTACTTTATCTTTTAAAATTTTTAATGGCATTAATTTTCTAATTGTGACAAGAAAAGAGAGAATTAAAGTAAGTAGTATCACTGCAAATATTAAGATTATATAGATTCTTGAATCCTCTGTTAATTCATTTTTATCTTCAATTAAAAAGGTTTGTTCTTTTCTTTTAACATAAATAAACTGTTTATCTTTTAGTTGTAAAACTCTAAAAATAAAAGATTTAAACTCCCTTTGGGCAATTATTTTTGTTTTTGGATTATAAGTAACCCCATCAATTAAAGATTTTTTTGTAAAATATGAGTAGTTTAAGCTCTCCAATTCATTTTTAAATTTTTCATCAATAAAGCCTCTTCTATAATGTTGTCTTACAATCATTTTTACAATTGGTTGATACTTTTCAAAAAGATGATGTTCTAATCTTTTATGATTACCTATCATCAAAATAATAAAACTAACTACAACTAAAATCATAGAAATAATAAAACTAATTGTGATTGTAAAAAATATTGATTGTCTATTCATTTGTAAATTTATACCCCATTCCTCTTATTGTATGAAGATACTTAGGCTCTTTTGAATTCTCTTCTATTTTTTGTCTAATTCTATTTATTATTACAGCTAATGAACCTGAATTTTCATAATCAGAATTCAACAAATCAGAGTTTTCAAAAATATCTTCTCTACTAATTACAAAACCATCTCTTTTTATCATTAAAGATAGTACCTCATATTCAGCTGCGGTTAATTTTATAAATTTACCTGCTTTAGTAATCTCTTTTTTTTCTAAATCGAGATTAAAAGGTTTACTTCTATCCTCTTTAACTTTTATATTATTATGATTAAATCTTCTTAAAATAGTTTTAATTCTAACTTCAAGTTCTCTTGGGTCATAAGGTTTTGGTAGATAATCGTCCGCCCCAAGTTGCAATGCTGTTACTTTATCTGTTATATCACTTCTTGCACTTGAAATAATAATAGGAATATCATATCTCTTCACTATCTCTTTACAAACATCTAGACCATCCATTCCTGGAAGGGTTAAATCTAAAATAATAAGTTCATATTTATTTAAGCTTAAACTACTAAGAGCCAAAAAAGGCTCTTCGTAGTTAGTTACTTCAATATTGTATTGCTTTAAGTATTGTGTTAGAACATCTGCTAATTCTAAATCATCTTCTACCATTGCAATTTTTATCAAAAGTCATCCTTTTGTTCATATATGATATTTCTCTCTCATTTTTTAACTCCATAAGAACTTTTAGCTGCTCTTTTTGTTTTGGTGTTAAAACTTTATAAATTTTTTCAATCATTTCTGCTTTAGATTCTATCATATTATCTCTTTTTTGTTTCATTATCTTAATAAATTTTTCTTTATCAAAACCATCCTCTGTAAAAGCAACATTAGGAGAAACTCTTTTCTTCATTAAATCTTTTTTTATCTCAAAAACTTGATTTTGTTGTTCATCACTTAGATTTAATTTATATAACATCGACATAATAGAGTTTGAACCTCCTTTATGATTCATCATACCTTTATAGTTTTTCTCTCCATTAAATGATTTATCCATCATATTACAAGAACCACTTGAATTGTATGCATAAACAGCAGTTCCTAAAATAACACTTAAACCAATTCCTACTAATAACTTTGTTTTCATAACTTGTCCTTTTAAATTTTTTTAGAGAAATGTTTCTCTCTTGCTACATTGAAATTATGACATTATTTCTTTAATCCTTTTTTAATTGTAGTTTAACAGTTCTTTAACCAGTAGTTTTTATTAAATTTTATAAGAATTACGTATATTTTTTTCAAAAAGTGTGAAAACCCTCCTTTTCAACACTTTAATTTATTATAGTTTCAATGTGAATGGAACACATACAAATTTAAGGTTTGTGGTTGTTTGTATTTTTAGACTCCGCCTTAAAAGAGAAAAAGGAAAAGCCTTCCCTTCCCTATACTTCTTTTCCTTTTTCCATTATAGAAGGGTCGTAATTTCATGTTTGGTATATTTTTGGACAACACGACTTATTTTTGTAGATTTTCGCACTAGTCATTACCTCGGTAGTGATTAAGTAGTCTACTTATATAATAACTATTATAATTTTTTAGTTATTATTTTAGACTCCGTCTTAAGAAAAAGGAAAAGCATTCTCTCATCCCTATTACTTTTCCTTTTTCTATT
Organism: uncultured Arcobacter sp.; assembly: GCA_964480765.1. GTDB lineage: Bacteria > Campylobacterota > Campylobacteria > Campylobacterales > Arcobacteraceae > Halarcobacter. The sequence goes on from CAYZST010000020.1 coordinate 23,764, forward strand.
TTCTCAGATATTGAAGTGTAGCAGAAATGATGTCATCGTCGTCTTTTGAAGGAGATTTAATTGTTTCTTTTATATCCTCACCTTTAGTAAATGTAATATTCATCTCATATGAAGAAATTGTTTTAATTCCTTTTGATAAAGCTAAAATTTTAATCATAATTAAATCCAAGAATTGTTTTGTTGGGATATCTGGTTTCCCGAATCTATCCTCCATCTCTTCTTCTATTATATAAACAGCCTCTTTATCATGACACTTAGACAATCTTCTATAAAGTTCAAGTCTTACTCTATCCTCATTAATATAATCTTCACTGATAAATGCAGATATAGCAAGTTTTATATCAACTGTGTTGTTATCATCTTTAGATTCACCACTAAGTGTTGCTAAAGCATCTTCAAGCATTTTTAGATATAGCCCATATCCTATTTGCTTGATATGTCCACTTTGTGCTTCACCTATAATATTACCACCACCCCTTATCTCTAAATCTTGGTGAGCTAAGGCTGTTCCACTTCCAAGATAGGAATTAGATTCTAAAGCAATAAGTCTTTTAATTGCATCAGAAGTAATCTGTTTTTTATCTTCAACTATGTAGTAACAAAAGCCTTCTTTATCACTTCTTCCAACTCTTCCTCTTAGTTGATGTAAATCAGCAATACCAAATCTATCTGCTCCATCAATAATAATAGAGTTTGCATTTGGCAAATGAAGACCCGATTCAACAATAGAAGTAGCAAGTAAAATATCAAACTCTTTATTTTCAAAGGCTTCTAAAATTTTTTCTGCAAGTATTGGTTTTATTTTTGAGTGAATAATCTCTATTTTAATATTAGGAATAATCTTTTCTATATCCTCTTTTTTAGTTTCAATTGATGCAATATTATTATGAACATAAAAAAGTTGACCACCTCTTCTTTTCTCTCTTAAAATTATCTCTTTAATTAATTTTTCATTATACTCTTTAACATATGTTCTAACACCTAGTCTTTCGCTAGGAGCTGTAAGAAGAGAACTCATTCCTTTTAGTTTAGAAAGTGCTAGATTAAGTGTTCTTGGAATTGGAGTTGCACTCATTGAAAAGATATGAACATTTTCTCTTAATGATTTTAATTTCTCTTTTTGTTTTACTCCAAACTTATGCTCTTCATCAATAACTACAAGAGCTAAATCTTTTGTTTTTACTTCGAGTAAAGAGTGTGTTCCTAGAACTAATTTTATTTCACCTGATTCAAGCCCTTTTTTAATATGATTTTTCTCTTTTGTTGAAGTCTTTCCATCAAGCTTTGCTATAGATATTCCATATAAAGCAAATCTTTTTTGCATACTATGATAATGTTGTGTTGCAAGAAGTGTTGTAGGACAAACAAATAGGGCTTGTTTATCATCTAGTATACATGCTAGAAGTGCATTCATGGCAACTTCTGTTTTTCCAAAACCAACATCTCCTGAAAGTAACCTGTCCATTACACAACCAGAGCTTAAATCATTAAAAATCTCTTTTACACTTCTTTCTTGATCTTTTGTATACTCAAATCCTGCATTTTTTTGAAAATCTTTAAGTACTTGTTTCTTAGTATTAATTTTAATACCCCTTACAAGCTCCCTTGCAGCTGCCATTTGTATAATCTCATTTGCAATGGCAAATAGTTTATCTTTTACCTTCTGTTTTAACTTAGCAAAAGAGCCTTTCCCAAGCTTATCAATTACAGCATATGAAGCTCCATCGGCTACATATCTATCAATTAAATCTATATTTTCAACTGGAATTAGAAGTCTATCATTTCCTGCATATATTACAATTACAAAATCTCTTTTTGCTCCCATAACTGTGACAGGTTCAATTCCTTTATATTGTCCTATACCATGTTTTTCATGAACAACAAAATCACCCTCTTGCAACTCATCAAGAACTAATTTAATCCTTTTTTTTCTTCTTTTTTTAATCTCTTTATTTAATGAAATGATTACCTCATCATCACTAAGTAAATTAATTATAAAAGAATCAAAAATATAGTTAATTTTTGTATTACTTAACTCTAAATCAAAAGATTTAACTTTTGCTTCAGAACTTGAAATAATTGTAATCTTTTTGTCTTCATGGAAAGAGATAAACTCTTTTACATTTGCAGGTGAAATTTCTTGATAGTTTTTTGCTTTAAATATTTGAGGAATTGTTAAAAATTTATCTTTATTTAATCTTTTTTCTTCGAATACATAAACATCATTAAGCTCTTCTAACGCTTCTTGTGTAATAAAAGAGTTCATATTTTGAGGTAAGTATTCTCCTAAATCATTTAAATACCAGAACCCCAATGAGTGAATATCTTTTACAAAAGCATCTGACTCAATAGTTTGAACTCTATCATTTATATCCATAAAAGTAGCTTCATCAAGGGCTAAGAAAGCAGGAGTTATTGTGAAAGTTTCAATCTCTTCTTTAAAAGATTTTTGATCTTCTATATCGAACTTTCTAATACTTTCAACCTCATCATCAAATAAAGATATTCTATATCCATTTTCACTTCCAAGAGGACAAATATCAATAATATCACCTCTAAAAGAGACCTCTGCTTCACTTGTCACTATATCAACAAAGTAGTAACCCCAATTATAAAGCTTCGTCTTTAATTTTTCAATATTTAAAGTATCAGCAAATGAAATTTCAAACTCATCAAAACATTTCGACTTAGGCATAGGATAAGATATAGTCCTAATTGGTGCAATTAATATTTTATTCTCTTTTTTATACTTATAAAAATCATTTAATACTTTAGTTATTTCTTGAAGTTCTTCACTAAAAGAGAGTAAATCATCTCCAAAATTTGCCCTAAAATCTACTAAAGCAAAAGGAGTAAAACCTAAAAAAGAGACAATATCACTTGTAACTTGTGCCTGTTTTTCATCATTTACAATTAAAAGTTGACACTCCTTTAATCTCTTCTGATTTTGTAAATTTTTTAAAAATTCGTATATACTATTCACTATTTCTCTTTTTCTACTAATTCAAAAGTTCTTGTTCTTTTATCAAAATAATAAGGAGGATAAGGAGTTTCATTTAAAAGAAAAATTAGATTTGCTTCTGCATTAAAGTCAATTTTTTGAAGCCCAACTTTAAACACTTCTAAAATATATGCTTTTGTAGCAAAAAGCGTAGTTGAAGATTTTGCAGTATATACAAAACTCTCTCCTTCAACTATTTTAAAACCCTCTTTTTTTAAATGCTTTTCAAATCTCTCTTTGTCTTTTAAATTACCAATATCTAATAAAACTAATAATTCAATTTGCTCTGTCATTCGTTTTCCTATCTTAACTTACCAAAGTACTAACAAATCCAATTAGTCCACCAAATACTGCACCCATATGCTTATCAAGTTTCAATATTCTTTTATTTATAGGCTTTATAGCTCTTTTTATTTTCTTCATATTTTTCAACTTTTACCAAATTTATGCAATTTTACAACAAATTGTTGTAATAAAAATTATATTAATACTGTTTCAACAATTTATTAAAAACGTATTGTATTTAAAAAAAGTTTAACTTGGGATTTAGGAAACTAAGAGCAAAAAAATATAGTGGCATTTACGAATATTTTAAAGATAGTGATAGAGATAAAAAAACTATTGCTTATTATAATTGATAATAAAATAATGAACAATAATTTATCTCTTGAAGATGTCGCTAAACTTTATTTCCCAACTAAAATAGATATGATTGAATCTGCTTATAATAGACTTGTTAATCCTCATATTGGAAAATTAAAAATTGCAAAAATAAAAACAGAAGATATTAAAAACCTTAGTGACACTCTAAAAAAAACAAATTCAAGACAAGGAACAGTATTAAACCCAAGAACTGTAAAAAAAGTAATTGGATATTTAAGAACACTTTTTAATTGGGCAATAAAACAAGGGTATGTAGATAAGAATCCTGTAGTTATAAAAGATATAATAAAAGTTGATAGAAATGAAGCTGGAAGAGTATTATCAGATGAAGAACTTGAAAAACTATGGAATTTAAATGAATTTATTACAAAACCTCGATTACTATTATTTTTAAAAACATGTTATCACACAGGAGCTAGACCCTCAGAAGTTATGGATATACAAGTTAAACATATTAACTTTGATAAAGGAACTATCCATATTAGAGCTATGAAACAAGGTAAACCTTATGATGCAAGAGTAAGTAAAGAGCTATTAGATATTTTAAAAGATTGGATAAAAAAACATTAAGAGATAATTATACATTTTTTGAACATGCTTTTAATTATAATTCAGACAAGAAATTATAAAATTGAAACAATAATTAAGTAGATTGCATTATAAATGGTAGTATTAAGAAGAGTTTATGAGTAAATATCAATTCCCACCTTTGAAAGATGAAAAAGAGTTTGAATCTTTAGTAAATGACTTATGTACAAAAAAATATGGTGTAGAGTTCCAAATATATGGAAGAAAAGGTCAAAATCAAAGTGGTATAGATGGTATTTCTTTTTCTAATAATAAAAAACAAATTGTTTATCAATGTAAAAATAAGTTTATTTCAAGAGACGAACAAAAAATAAAAAATGAACTTCTTGAAGATATTGAAAAAGAAGTCATATCTGCTAGTAAAAAATTTATTAATATTGATACTTTTATTTTTGCTAATTCATATAAACAAGACATTGTTATACAAGATAAAGCCGTAGAATTATCAACTAAATTTGGCTTTAGTGTAATTTCTTGGAGTTGGGAAGAAATTGAAATACTTCTTGAAAAATATTTAGATATTGCAAAGCAATATTACCCTGAAATTTTTGATAAAAATACATTATCTGAAAATGATATAAAACAAAGGTTTCAAGAAAATTCATTAATACTATTATCTTCAAAAAATTTATACATTGAAAATAGCTTTATAGAAATGCCTGAAATAAATAAGATTAATGATTTTATTAATAGTAATGATTTTAAAGATGATTTACTTGTATTAACAGGGAAACCAGGCATTGGAAAAACAGCTGTTCTTAGTAAAATACAAAGTGATTTAATTCAAAATAAGACAGCTTATTTAAGTATTAAGTGTGATAAGTTTGATATTGAAAATAAAGATTCTTTCTCAAAATTTTTTGCAGTAGAAAATATTCTACATTCTATCAAGCAATTATCGAGAAAAGATAAAGTAATTATACTTATAGACCAACTTGATGCCCTTTCATTAACCATGTCCTCAAATAAAAAAATTGTTAATATAATATTAGAGTTTATAGAGCAACTAAAATATATTTCAAATGTTAAAATAATTGTTTCAATTAGAGAGTATGATTTAAAAAATGACCCTTTATTTAAAAATTTAGAAAATTCAAATATTGTTAGCATTCAGTTGTTAAGTTTTGAATATGTAAATGAAAAATTAAAATCATTTATTAAAGAATCTGAAAAGATAAATAAAACATTAATTGAACTACTTAGACTACCTTTACATCTCTCAATTTTTATTGAGTTATATCCAATTGATAATAGTTGTATATCTATTAAAACCTTACAAGATTTATATAACAAGCTTTGGGAACAAAAAATTCAAGATAAAGAAATTGATAAGAGTACAAGAATAGGAATGATAAAACTTTTAAATTTAATAGTTGAAAAAATGAATACTCTGAAAAAAATTGAAGTACCTATTTTACTCTACGAAGATGAATATGAGAATGAATTAAATATTCTACAAAGTAAAAACATTTTAAATAAAGAAGGGAATAAGATTTCTTTTTTCCATCAAACTTTTTATGATTATGCTTTTGCAAGAGACTTTGCTAAAAAAGAAATGTCTTTATACAATTATATATTAACTACAAGTCAAGATTTAAGTATTAGAGAACAATTTAAACAAATAATTCAGTTTTTAAGAGGAACAGATGAAGAAAAGTATTTATTAGAATTAAAAAATATAATTTATTCAGATAAAGTCAGATTTCATATTAAACTTTTGTTAGTATCTTATCTAGGAAGCCTAGATAATCCAACTGATAAAGAGTTTGTTTTTATTCAACAACTATTTAAGAAAGATGAAAAATATGAAAGATATTTTATTGAAAGCTGGATATCTTCTGATTGGTTATCTTTTTTTAACGAAGTAAATTTTTTTATTGAAAAAAACTTTAAACAGTACAATTTACAATATAAGTTAGAAACTTTTGTTAATTCAAAGAGTAATTTAGTATTTGAAATATTAGATACCTGTGACTGTAATGAAAAGGTTAGAAATGAAGCTATAGCCCATGCCTTAGAAAGATTAGAAAATTGGGATGATTATAGTTTTAATATATTTAAAAAATATGAAAGTTTTATATATGAAGATGAATTTGTTAGATTTAGTTTAGAAAAATTATATAAGAAAGTTTATTCGATTGATGAAGAGTATGCAATCAATCTATTTTTTAATTTCTTAGATATAAGAATTAATGAAATTGATGATACAGATAAAAGAGAACTATTAAATCATGATTGGTATGAAATATTTAAGTTTTTAATAAAGCAAAATAATATAAAAGTATTAGAAAAAAATCTTGCTGCAATATATAAAATAAGTAAAAAGTTTAAAAATGAATATTCGAAAAAAGAATTTCTAATCACTGATAAAGTTTTTGATTATATTATGTGGCAGTTTGATGATTTACATAAAAGTACATGGGCATTATATGGTAAAACACTTAAACTAATTTCATCAATAGCATTAGATAATAAAGAAAACTTTTTACAATTAATAAATCCATATAAAAATACAAATCATTTATCTTTAATTGTATTTTTAATATTTGGTTATTCCCAAAATCCTAAAGAATATAGAGATGAAATTTTTGCTTTACTTACAAATAAACAACTTTTGGAAAAACTAGCTTTAGATTGTGATGATGGATATAAATTTGCATTACTTCTAAATAAATCATTTAAGTTATTTGACGAACAAGAACAAAAAGAAGTATTTAATACAATAATCCAAGTTAGTCCAAAATGGCGAAATAGAAGGTCTGCAGGAAAATATAATGGTAAATATAGAGGATTAAAGAAATATGAACTCTTATATCAATTGGATAAAGAAGATATAAAAAAATTTAATTATATTAAAGAGTATCAAGAATTACAAAGAAAATTTCCTTGGTATAAATTTAAAAAACCACATAAATCAAGAGGAGGCTTTGTTGGCACTCCTCTTGATAATGATGTTTATTCAAAAATGAGTTTAAATAATTGGCTTCAGTCAATGAAGGTATTTGATGGAAAAAAATCACGAAAAAATGATAGAAATTTTCTAAGAGGAGGGAAAACAGAACACCATCGGCAATTTGAAAAAGATGTCATTGAAAATCCAGATAGGTTTTATCCTTTTCTATTAACTTTAGAACAACAGAATGTACATCCTGATTATCTATCTGCGGGTTTAAATGGTTTGATTGTAGCAAGCTACGATGAAAATAAAATTCTAAACATTATCAATGAATATTCTCATATAACAGATACATGGTTAAAACGAACAATATTGAAAGCTATTAAATATTTATTAGGAAAAGAAAATTTCGACGAAAGCTTAATAAAATTTTTAGAGAATAATAAAAATATTACTTACGAAGGAATTATAAGAGAAGAGAACAAATTTCAAACAATTTATGACCATATGTCTAGTGCAATAAACTCTTTTGAAGGTGACTTTGCTGAGTTGTTACCTATAATTTATAAATATGTATATAAAAATGAAGATATGAGAGATAAGGTTAATGTTTTAATCAACGAAGTAATTAATAATAATATTGATTTTGTTGTATTTGGATTATTAAGAACTTTAGGAAGTATTAAGTCAGTAGATAAAGATAAGTTTTCAGAATTCTTACTTAAAATAATAGATAATGATAAAACAGGTCAAATTTCAATATATTCTTTACAAAATTTTCATTATTTGTACTTGAATGATTTTGTATCAAAAGAACAGTTAATCTCTTATATTAAAAAATGTATTTCATTTATAGGTTTGGTAAAAGATAAAGAAGATGCTACATATATCAATAATTTAGGGATGTTCTTATTTTACTATTACTTAACAGAAGAGAGTGAAATTTTTGAAGAACTCCTAAATAAAGCTATATCTTCGAATAATCAAATAATTCATGGCATTTTACATCAGATATTTGAACAAGAGCTACACTCAAAAGAGAAAAGAAAAGTTGAAATATCAAAACAGTTTATTTTAAAATTTAAAAACAATGAAGAAAATGACTATTTTTATACTCTAAGTTTAACTAAAATGAATGGATTGAACTTTATTCAGAATGATTTTAATTTTATAAAATCTTTAGTGGCATCTCTACATATAAAAAGAGAAGTCAAAAGTTTTATTGAATATCTTCAAAATGAGTATTCTTCTGATACTAGTCTAAGTGATAAAATATTTGAACTTCTAGAAGGACTAATAAAGAATATTGATAATGAAAAAGAAGTTAGATATTATGATTCAAGACCATTAATTGAATTTATCCTAGAACTTAACACTAGAACAAAGTCAGATGAAAAAAAAGAAAAAATCTTAAATCTTATTGATAGTTTTTTAATAAGCGATAATTTGAGATATAGTACAAAGTCCATAATAGATTAAATATTCTATAATAGTAATTTCACTCTTGAATACAATTTATTAATTTTTCTATATTATCTATTTGTAATAGATAGTTTCTATAGTTAATCCTTCTAATTTACTATTATCAAAGATAAATGTACATTTTTTTATATTGAAATATTATTGACACTAAAAGAAAGAGTTGAATTTATGGGTAAACGAACCAGTTCGTTATCGGTTCGTCATTGCTTTTATACTAAGATTTTTAATTAAAGAATAAATTTTATAGTAAATTAACTAGTAAATTTGCTATAATATTACATATAAAATATAGGAGTTAATAAAATGGTAAGTTACACTCAAAATGAATTATTATCAATTACAGATTTTACAAAATCAATAAGTAAAGTTCTTGGAAACTTAAAAGAACATACTGTTGAAAAAGTTGGAGTATTAAAAAACAATAAATTAGAAGCAGTTGTTATTTCAACAGATGAATATGAGAGATTAAAAGAGATTGAAGAGCTTATGAATAATATAGAACATAAAGAGATTTATGAAACAATTCAAAATAGAATTAATACACCAAAATCTGATTATGTATCAATTGAGGATATGGCTAAAAAGTTAAATATAAATATGAGTAATTTATAAGATGTATGAACTAAAATTACATCCTAAAGTAGAAGATGATTTAAAAGAGCTTGATAATGCACTTCAAATACAAGTATTTAAAAAATTAAAACAGATTCAAAATTCTCCAGAGTTAGGACTTCCACTTGGGAATAAAAACAATATGAATCTTAGTGGATTTAGAAAAGTATATGTAGCAAAAAAGAGAGTTAGAATTGTTTATGAAGTTCAAGATGATATATTATCAATTTACACAATTGCTATTGGTAAAAGGGATGACATGGAAGTTTATAAAAAGGCAAGTGATAGATTATAAAAATTCATAACATTTTCAGGTTTATTCAGAAATCAGCAGATTTATTACCATTTGTTGTAAAAAAATGTTGTAAAATTTTTATATCCCTTATTTAAGGGCTATACTACTAAAGTTGAAATAAATCCAATTAGTCCACCAAATACTGCACCCCAAATAACTAACCATCCAAGATATT
>CAYZST010000021.1:0-32711 GCA_964480765.1 uncultured Arcobacter sp.
TTTCCAAAGATATATGTATCATCATTCGCTCCACCTTCTAATCTATCATTTCCAGCTCTTCCATCTAAAATGTCATTCCCTGCAAAAGTTTTAACGGTATTACCTATACCTTTTGCATCAATATAATAATTATTACTATTATCCAATTCTATCAACGTAGCTGCATAATCTATACCAAGTAAATTTAAAATCTCCTCTTCTGAAATAAATGTTCCATCAGAGAATTCAATTTTTTCTATTTTATTTTCAAAGTTAAAATAATTTTTTATGATTATTTTATCAGAGAATTCATCAAACTCTTTTCCTACAGTTTTAAGTCCTAAAACTAAATCTCCTTCATTAACTGATAATTCAATATCATCCTTTAATATACCATCTGCAAAAAGAATAGAATCATTTCCTCCACTATCTGTAATAGTATCAATACCATCCCCTCTTCTAAAAATATAGTGATGGTTTCCATCTCCTGAATCTATAATATCATTACCTTTTGATGCCCAAATAATATTATTTGTTCCATTCACAATTAAAGAATCATTTTCTGAACCTTTCATAATAATTGTATTACTAACATCGTAATTTGAACTCTGATTATAAATATCTACATCATAATTATTAAATACATTAGTAACTAACTTTTTAATATAAGTATCTTCAACATTATTAATAATTATATTTTTATCAATATCTAAGAAATGACCTGTTAATGTATTTAAGACTTTTGTTAAATAAACTCTATTTTCAAGATTAATTGAATCATTATCTAAATACTCTTTAACACTAGAATAAAACTTTGTATAATCATCTATTATATATTTATCTTGAAGAAAGTTATGTTCTAAGTTGTTTCTAAATAAATTTTTATAAATTGTCTCAAGTGCAAACATACTTTGATATCTATTAATAATATCATTATAAGTATTCTTAACAGCATTTGTATCATAGTTAGTTCTTTGCGGTATATTAAATTCTGAAATCTCTCCCTTCTCAAATCTTTTTTGATTTTTTGCAATTTGATCAAATCTTACTTCTATTTCACCTTTAAAGTTTTTTACTCCTGCAAACCTTTCTATAATCCATACTTTTTTTTCAATTTCTGATAAATCAAAATTACCCGTAATTTCATATTTTGTTTTTAAGGCTTTTTTTAATTCCTCATATCCACTCCATAAAGAGATAAAAGTATCAAAACCATTAGATATTTTTTTAATATCATAAGATATATCTAAAGCTAATGTTTTTAAATCTTCATTTTTATTATAGGAAATAAAAGAATTAGTAATAAAACCATATCCTCTCATTTTTGGCAGGAAGAAAGTTTCATGATCTGTAAAATTTATACTTTCATATAAAGAAGAAGTTGCAAATGATATTGAAGAATTATATTCTAGTTTAATATCTGCAATCAACTGTTGTTCATTTTCAGTATCTATATAATGAGAAGCTTCACTTAATGTTGCATCACCTATTTCAATATTTGTGACTGTATTATCTAAGTCAATAGAGTTAATACCATTTTCAGCTAATGTACTTAATTCACCATCATTTACTTTTCCATTGCTATTTAAATCATTCCAAACTTTTAATTCATTAAATAAAGTATCAGAACTATTTATTACACCATCAAAATTAGAATCTACAACTTCTCTTAATTCTTGAAAGCCACTTTTTTCTTCATTACCAAAAAGTTCATTTATATTATCAATTTGACCATTTCCGTTTTTATCATAAACCAAAAAGCCATCATTAGGTGCTATCCACGCTGTTTTATTAGATAGTTCATCACCTATCAAATCAAAGAATATATTTGAATCATTTTGTTTAATAGTTGATATAAAACCATCTTTATTTGTATCTAAAACCAAAGGATCAATTCTTAATAAATTTCTCCAATTAAATCCTAAACCTTCTACATTTGATGTGCGAATATGTTCTATCATACAATTATATAAACTCTCTACAACATCTCCTGTATCGATACCCTTTTTCTTTAAACCTAGATCTAAGGCAATTCCTAATGATAGGGCAACTAATGATGTAGGTCCCATAATACCAATTAAATAAGGTAATGTTCCACCTACAATATACGCAACATTTTGGTCAATAGTCTTAGAATTATTCCATGCCAACCCTTTAGTTAATACATTTACTTTTATTTTTTTTATTACATTAAATATTGCTCTTCCTTTTGCACCCCCATATGCTTCAGATAATTTATTTGAAAGTTGACTTTCCACTTCTGATCCTGCATTTATAATCCAAGTTGCTATATCTTTTACTTCAATCTCACTTGTCTTTACTGGCTGAGCTGTATTTTTATCTGCCATTTTGATTCCTTTACATAAATTTCATTTTTAATTTCTTAATATCTGTATTTAGATACACCTTAAAGTACTCTTCTATTTTTTTTGTTTCTCTTTATTTAGGATAGGAAATACAATATAAACGATAAATATAAGTATAATTAGAAGAACAAGTTTCATAAATATTATCATTATTGAATGATTGTTTTCTTTTAATTTTTTGGAATTTACCATGTCATCATATAGTAAAAAATCAGACAAATACAATATATCTTCTACATCTTTTAAATATATTACTTTATTGTTTGATGCTCTTACTAACTTATTTTTTAAAAATAGTATTCGTCTATTTTCTATTTTTATCGCTTTATAAACTTTTATTGATAAAAAAAACAATCTATTTCCACCAACGTTTATCATAACACTAACTCTTGACATCTCTGTATAAATTTGAGCTATCTACCACTCCAATAATTTGTAAAATTCCAAATAGAAATCCTTCATCTTTTTCAAATTCGACTTTCTTTTCCAATTACTTTTTCTCCTAATTTTTATATTCTTATTTCAATTCTCAAACTACTTCATCTACCACCTTCTAATCCAATTTCTCGTCCTTCTCGATTATTCCAAAGATCCATATTCTTTTGTTCAAAAGTCTGATTGTACTTAATATCACTTTTTATCTCATTCAATATACCTGTGATATTTGCAATAGTATCTCCATAATCTCTAGCCATTACTGCACTTGTATAAGCATGTCTAAAAGCATCAACTGCACCATCTGTAGCTGACTTAGTAGTAGGATCTAATCCAAATTTCCTAGCATAAAAGTAAGCTTCCTCCTTTTGTTTTTCTAGTATATTTTCATAAAAGCTCATTATTTTTCTCCTAAATATGTAAGTTTTCTATCTTTTTTACTATGTAAATATAGTACACCTTTTGCTGAATCAACACAGCTTTTATAATTAGAATCAACTAATTTATTATTATCTTTTAAATCGATATATCTTCGACTAATTGTTAATATTTCTACATTATTAGCATTCAAAACAACTATTGCCCAATTACCTTCGCCTAAAGAAAAGTCATTTTCATCTAAATAATTGTTCATTTTATTAACTTCATTTGATTCTAACTTGTAATATATATTGCTTGAATATGGGTGAACTATACAAGCAAGATCAAAATCCTTTTTTAATAAAGTTGATAATTTTATATAACTATTATCTTCCCAATTTTCTAATAAACTTTTTTCAAAATTATTTTTTTCCTCATAAAAAAATGAATAAACAATTAAAGCTAATAAAATAATTAATGCTAAAAATACATATTTCTTTTTCATTTATTTACTCCTTTCTATAAATTTATTTATCTTACACTAAGCCCTTCATCAAGATACTTGATGATTGGATAGATAAAAAACTCTATTACTCGTCTTTTACCAACTTTAATCTCAGCTGTTACACTCATACCAGCTTCTAGATATCTTTGTTTACCTTCTACTAAAAGCTTTTTACCATTTGGTTCTATTTTTACTTCATATATATCTCCTAGTTTTTCATTATTTATTGAATAGCTTCCTACATTTATAACCCTACCTTCAAAGAATCCATACTTTTGAAAGTTAAAGGTATCTATTTTTATTTTTGAATTCATCTCATTTTTTATAAATCCTATATCTTGATTTAATACATTTGCTTTTACTATAAGGGGGGAATCTTTTGGAACAATTGAAATAAGCTTTTCAGCTGGTGTTACGACTCCTCCAACTGTATTTATCATAAGCTTTGCTACATATCCATCCACAGGTGAAACAATAGATTGTTTTTGATTTTTAAAATTAATTGCGTTTATCTCAGATTGTAAGCTTCTTACCTCTTTTTTAATAGTGAGTAACTCTTGATACTTTGTATCTTTAAATTGATTTATAAAAGAGCTTTTTTCTTCTTCCAACTCTTTTACTCTTTTTGAAGCTTCGTTTATTTTAAATCTTGCCATATTTAGCTGCTCTTGAAGATTAGCTATACTTTTTTGTAGTTCTTCGTAATCTTTATATGCAATTATGTCTAAAACTGTTTCAAGCTTTTTTGCTCTTTTTAAATCTTTATTTAAAAGAATTAAAACTCTCGATTTTTCAGAAAGAGCACTTTTGTATTGAGAGTTTGCTTGTGAAAGCTTCATATCATATCTTAAGACTCCCTCTTCTAAACTATCTTTTTGAATAGAGTATAATTTTAGTTGTTCATTTACTTCTATTGAGCTTTTTGTATAAGATAACTCTTTTTCTTGAATTAAAGACTCAACTCTTTTTATTTGTAAGTTTAATACTTCTAAATCTTTTTGTTTAGTCTCTAAACTAGTTTCTGTAACACTTGGGTCTATTTGCATTAAAGTTTGACCTTTTTTTACATAATCACCCTCTTTTATAAGTATTTTTGAAATAACCCCTGTCTCTATTGGTTGAAGTATTTTTATCTCACCTGTTGGTACTACTTGTCCTCTTGCACTTACAACTACATCAACTTTAGCTAAAAACAACCACAATATTCCAAAGATAATAATTGCTAGTACTATATATAAAACTGCACGACCAATTGGATTTATTGGTCTATCTTCTATTTCTACTATTAGAGGATAAAACTCATGTACATCTTTTATTTTCTTTTTTCTAAACATATTATTTTAACCCTGACTAATATATAAGTTATAGTAATAATCTTTTTTTTGCATAAGTTCATCATGTGAACCTATCTCTACAATATTCCCTTTATTCATCACAACTATTTTGTCACAATGTTTAACTGTTGTTAATCTATGCGCAACTATAAACATAGTTCTTCCTTTTTTAATATTTTGCATATTGTTTTGGATGATTTTTTCTGACTCATAATCAAGCGCAGAGGTTGCTTCATCAAAAATTAGAATTTTTGGATTTGATAGTAAGGCTCTTGCTATTGCAATACGTTGCTTTTGACCACCTGATAAAGAAGAGCCTCTCTCTCCTACTAAGGTATCATACCCTTCTGGAAGTTCGGATATAAATTCATCTGCTCCTGCAATTTTTGCTGCTTGAATAATATGTTCTATTGGAACTCCAGGCATTGTGTATTCTATATTCTCTTTTATACTTCCACTAAATAGATAATTGTCTTGAAGTACTACGCCAATATTATGTCTTAACCAAGATGGATTCATATGTCGTATATCCACTCCATCTATATACATAGCACCTTCACTTGCTATATACAATCTTTGAATTAGTTTTGTTAAGGTACTTTTACCACTTCCACTTCGTCCAACTAAACCAATACTTTCTCCTGGATTTACTTTTAATGAAAAATCGTTTAATATTTGGGGAGCATTTGGATTATATTTAAATGAAATTCTTTCAAATCTAACTTCTCCATTAAGTTTAGGAAGAGTAATTGCCTGTTTATTTACATTTTCTGTTGGAGTGTTTAAGATATCTCCTAATCTATCAACTGAAAGAAGTGTTTGTTGAAACTCATTCCAAAGTCCAACAAGTCTTATAATTGGAGCTGAAAACTGATTTGCAAACATCTGAAAAGCTATTAGCTGACCAACACTTAACTTTTGTCCTATTACCAAATCAACTCCAAAGTATAAAATTGAAAGGGTCATTATCTTTTGAAGCATTGTTGTAAAGGCAGATAAAATATTTGAAAGATTGGTTAGTTTAAAACCTGATTGAACATAATTTGCTAAGTGATCTTCCCATCTTTTTTGCATACTCCCTTCAATTGCAAGTGATTTTACTGTTTGCATTCCTGTTACTGATTCTACTAGATATGAATTTGATTGTGCTCCCATTTGAAACTTCTCTTCTAATCTAGCCCTTAACACAGGTGTTATAAAAAAGTATAATAATGCAATAATAGATACAAAACCTATTGCTATAAATGTGAGCTTTACGCTATACATAAACATCATAATTACAAAAATAAACGAGAACAAAACATCAAGCAACACTGTTACTGATTTATTTGCAATAAACTCTCGTATCTGGTCAAGTTCTCGCACTCTTGCTATAATATTACCAACTTTTCTATTCTCAAAATAAACCATAGGAAGAGAGATTAGATGATAAAATAGTTTAGAACCTAATTTTGTATCTATTTTTGAAGTTGTATGTATAAAAATATAGTTTCTAACTAAATTTAAAAGTAACTCAAATACAATAACAGCTAAAAAAGCAACTGCAATCACATTTAAAGTACTTAAACTTTGATGAACAAGTACCTTATCAAGTATTACTTGAGTAAATAGTGGAGTTACAAGTCCAAAAAGTTGTATCACAAATGAGGCTACAAGTATTTCACCAACTATTTTCTTATAGTTCATAATTTGATTATAAAACCACTTAAATCCAAACTTTATTTGGTCATTAAAAGTTTTATGTTTTAAGACGATAATTTCTGGATGACACTCTTTTTTAAACTCATCAAATTTTTTTATATATGGTTGATTTTTCTCTTTATCATATAAAAGCAGTTCATTTTTTTGTAAATCAAATTTAAGAATAGTTACATATTTTTTTGTACTTAGATAAGCAATTGCAGGAAGAGGATATTTATCTAAAGTTTCAAAGCTTAACTTTTTTAGTTTCGTTTTAAAACCTTCCTCTTTTGAAATACGCACTAACTGTTTTATATCTGGTTCTTCATTTGTTAAAGCATGTCTTTTTATAATAGCTTTAGAATCTATTGCTATTTTATTTAATTGTCCTATTACTTCTAAAGCAACTAATGCACTATACACTCTTCATCTCCATTTAATAATATACTTTTTTTAATCATCTTATAAGCCACTGTCTCCTTAGCTTGTACATTTTCCATTTGTGTATAAAGTCTTTTAATCATTGTATTTAATTCAAATATTTTATCAACTTCACCTACGCTATTTAATCTTAATGCCATATTTTTATTTTTATTTGATAGTTCAAGAGTCTTTGTACTTTGATTTAATATTTGAGTATAATACTTATGAGTTTTATTTAAAGTATTTAATTGTGTTTCAAAATCTATTTTTGCTTGTTGAAGTTTTAAATTAAGCTGTTTCAACTCTTGAATAGCTTTTCTCTCTTGAGTTTTAGTTTTAAAGCCATTAAATATTTGCCAAGAGATATTAAATCCATATTTATAACTATTCTCTTTAAAGTTATCAAATGAGTTTGCTAAACTATTTTCATTAAATCCATAATAATCATATTTACCAAAAATATTTATTTGTGGATAATAACTTGCATTGATTAGTTCCAACTCCGCTTTTTTATTTTTTATATCATTTAGATATTTTTTTGCAGTTTGTGTATTATAAAACTCTTTTTTTTCTATCTCATTTGAAGAAAATATTAAAGGTTCAATAGTATGAGATGATTTGAAATCATAAGTACTTATATTTGAAAGTTTTTCAAAATTTTCTACTAGTGTTTTTTTATTATTGTATATATTGTTATAGATATTTGCAATCTCCATTGCATTTGTTACAACATCACTTTTTTTAATATTACCAATTTCATTTAATCTTTTATAATATTGATATAACTGATTAGACTCTTTTAAAATTTCATTTAAATACTTATCTTTTATTAAAGTAACTCTTGTTTCATAATAAGTATCTAGAAGTTTTTCTGTTATTGACTTTTGTTCTATACAATACTCACTTCTCTTACTTTTAATAGTAAAGTTTTGAGCTTCAATTCTAGCTTTGAGTCTTCCAAAATCATATAGATTATAATTCATAGATAAATAAAAGTAGTTTTTAAATAAAGATGAAGAAGATACATCATTATCTCCAACATAAAAACTACTTGTTAAATCTTCATTTAAGCCCTTTGAACGTTCACTACTAAAGCCTAAAGAAAAGCTTGGGAAACTCTCTGAATCGATTAATTTAAGGTTAGTCTTTGAAATATCAATATTTAGTTTTGAAACCTGAAGATATTTGGAGTTTTCTAAAGTATACTCTCTTAAAGTATTAAAGTCTATTGAGTATAAATTGACAAATATAAAAAATAAAACAGCTATTTTCAAAAAAAACCTCTAAAAATAATAAATAATATGACATCTTATTATTTGTAAACTTAAAAATAAATAATATTATTATATTTTTATTAAAAAAATAAACACTTTATGATTATCCTTTTAATCTCTTTTGTAAAAAGTTTTAAGTTAAAAACTTAGTTCTTTCTTTATTATTTCAATATCTAATTTTGATGTTTTAACAGTAATATCTTTTTAATTTAATTTGATATTGTTATATTATTATAGAGCCAAACATTTAAAAAATCTTTTTATGGTAGTTTATAGATTGTTTTATACTATTTTAGATTAAAAAGTGGTGGGTCATGAAGGACTCGAACCTTCGACCACTCGGTTATGAGCCGAGTGCTCTAACCAGCTGAGCTAATGACCCGAATTTAATTTTCATTAAATTAGTGGCGGACAAGGAGGGATTCGAACCCTCGGTACCGTTGCCAGTACGCTTCCTTAGCAGGGAAGTGGTTTCAGCCAACTCACCCACTTGTCCATTTGTTTTAGGGGTGTAATTTTACTTCTTTTGTACTTAAAAAAATCTTAATTTATTAATATCTATCATTAAAAAATTATTTAACCTACTTTCAAAAAACATTTTTTGAATATTATAAAATAAATATATTTATATAAAAAGAGTAAATAAACCTCTTTATATAGCAAAAAATAGTTAAAGAAATAAGAGAGTAAAAGATAAAGAGAACTAGATATTCTCTAATATCTTTTTCACAATACTTTTAGGATTATCAGCTTTATATATTGGTCTACCAACAACAATAAAATCAACAAAATTTTCTTTTGAAAAAGGAATATCTGCAACTCTCTTTTGATCACCAGAATCTTCTCCAAAAGGTCTAATTCCAGGACATAAAGTAATAAACTTAGATGAAGTATTCTTTTTAATATCTAAACTCTCAAAAGCAGAACAAACAACACCATTAATGCCAGACTCAAAAGCATCAATTGCAAATTTTGTTGTCTTTGAAACAATATCTTCATTATATACAGCTTTAAACTCATCATTATCAAAAGATGTAAGAGCAGTTACTGCTAAAACTAAAGGTCTATTTGGGATATCTTTAATTCTATTTATAAGCTCTTTCATAGCTCTTTTTCCTGCACTTGCGTGAACATTAAACATATCAACAAGTCCCAACTCTGATATTTCTTGAGCAGCATCTGCCATTGTATTTGGAATATCATAAAGCTTTAAATCTAAAAATATTTTAAAATTTGGATTAATAGTTTTTAAACTTTCTAGAAACTCTTTCCCATCTCTAATATATGACCTAAAACCTACCTTTAGCCAAACATCATAATCTTTTATCTGTTCAACTAATTCTAAATTCTCTTTTGCACTTGGCAAATCTAATGACACACATAACTTCATTTTTTATTATGCCTTATTAATTTTATCTAAAAGTCCATTTATAAATTTTGGAGCACCATCACTTGCTAATTTTTTTGATAACTCAATGGCTTCATTGATAATAATTGGCTTATCTAAATTTTTAAAAAGAATTTCATAAATTGCAAGTCTTAATATTGATTTTTCAACACTTCCAATATCTTTAATTCCACCTTGATTTAAATGACCAATAATCTCTTCATCAATTTTTTCGATATTTTCTACAACACCATTAAAAAGATCAAGTGCAAAATCTTTTTGCTTATTTCTAATTTTTTTCTCTTCTAAAATTTCATCAACAAACTTTACAATACCCTCATTTCCTAAGTCATAAGCATATAATAAACCAATTACAGACTCCCTAGCTTGTGTACGTGTAGCCATTATTTTCCTAACTCATTATATAAATCTAACATCTCAATAATAGTTATCATCGCCTCAGCTCCTTTATTTCCTACTTTTGAACCTGCTCTTTCAATAGCTTGCTCAATTGTATCAGTTGTTAAAACTCCATTTGATACAGGTTTTCCATACTTTAAAGTAACTGTTGCAATACCTTTTGTTGCTTCTGCTGAAATATAATCAAAATGTGGAGTTGCTCCTCTAATTACTGCACCAACACAACATACAGCATCATATTTTCCAGACTCTAAAGCTTTTTCCAAAATAAAAGGAATCTCAAATGCACCTGGCACTAATAATAGATCTAAATTCTCTTCATTTCCACCATGTCTTAAAAATGCATCCTTCGCACCCTCTACAAGTCTATCTGTAATAATATGATTAAATCTTCCATTGATAATAGCAATTTTTTCATTACCATTTAATCTTAATTTACCTTCAATAACTTTCATAAACTTTCTCCAAAATTAACTATAAGGCTCAATTATATCCTAAAGCCTCTTTGATTGCAAAAATGTCATTAAGTACATCATATAATTTATCTACTTGAACCATATTCGGTCCATCACTTAAGGCCTGCGATGGATCAATATGTGTTTCAAAAAAGAAACCATCAACTCCAACTGCTGCTGCTGCCTTTGCTAAACTTGGAACAAGTGCTGCGTTTCCACCTGTTTTCCCCCCTGTACTTGGGATTTGTGCAGAGTGGGTTGCATCAAAAATAACAGGTGCATAATTTCTCATTAAAATTAGATTTTTCATATCAACTACTAAAGCACCATATCCAAAACTATTTCCTCTTTCACAAAGCCATATATTATTCTCTTTAGAACTCTCATAACTAACTTCATCTACACCTCTAGTTTTTAAAACCTTTTCAACTGGATGCTTCATTGAATCTGCTGCTAGGAACTGACCTTTTTTGATATTAATTTTACAATTAGTTTTTGCAGCACTTACTAGTAAATCAGTCTGCCTACATAAAAATGCAGGAATTTGAAGTACATCTAAAACCTCAGCAACTAGTGCAGCTTGATATGACTCATGAATATCTGTTACAACTCTATATCCAAACTGCTCTTTTATCTCTTGAAATAGTTTTAAACCTTCATCAAGACCCGGTCCCCTATATGAACTTAAACTAGTTCTATTTGCCTTATCAAAAGATGCTTTAAAATAAAAATCTACCCTATTATCTTCACTTAATGGTTTCAATTTTTCAGCAATTTTCATTACTGTATCCCTATCTTCAAGAACACATGGTCCTGTTAAAACAATCATTATTTATCCCTCTTAAAAATTACTTTTCTCTCTTCACCTGTATAAGCATAGTGAAACTCATAAAGATTTAATGCAATATACTCAATGTCATTTTTTGCATTTTCATCACAAGCAAAAAGAATTTCATCATTTATCTGTAAAACTATATTATCTTTTGGTAATAGTTCAACTTCACCATTTTCTCTTTTTAATAAAAGTGCCATTATATTGTTTTTTTTCTCTCTATTATATAAAGACCTACAAAAAATCCCTAAAGAAACCTCTTTATTTTCTTTAATACAATTATAAATTTGAGGAGCATTTTTAAAGTCTATTCTTAATTCAAATATTAAAGGTTTTTCATTAATTGTTTGAATCAAATTTTTTACTAGTTTTGAAGCCCATTCATCATCTTTTTTACAAATAAGTCTAATAAATCTATCTGCTAAAGGATTAATTAATGCATTTGTTATTTTATTTATCAAAATTTTTGAAGGCATTAAAATATGATCTACTTTTGCATTTTCAAATATTGATAAATCCTTCATCTCATTCTCTCTAGCAATTATCATAATATCAGGATTAAGTTTCTTCGCTGTTGCTAAAATTGATAAATTAGTTGTATCATCATTTGTAGCAGAAATAATCGCAACAGACTCTTTTATACCAACAATTGATAAAATCTCCTTATCATCTGCATTTCCATAAGTAATTTTCATATATTTATTTGCAGAAAAAGTACCAACTTTAGATTTGTCTATCTCTACAAACTGAACTTCTACTCTATCTTGTTTAAGATTTTTATAAATATGTTGCCCCATTCTTCCATATCCACAAATAATATATTTACCTCGAGGAAAAGATGGCAAGCTTGCATTTAAGTCATCAATTTGATAAATCCATTTCTCTAGTTTAAGAAGATTTGGAGCATTTAATGCCATAGAAATTTCACTTGAAATTATAGAAAAAGGATTAGCAATAATTTCAACATCTAAATCCTTTAAATTTTCTGTATGATTTAATGTGCTTGATTTAATAGCAAGTTTTACCTTAGAATTTAAAAGTTTTGAAGTAAGTGCAATTCTAAGATTTAAAGAATCATCTTCAAAAATAGAAACAACCCCTTTACAATTATGTTTTTTTATACCTGCTTCTTCTAACACCTTTGGCGTATAAGCATCTGCTACTAGAACAGGAACAGTAGGTGTAAAGTTTTCAAGCAATAACTCATTCGCCCTCATCTCATTTTTCTCAATAACAACTGCTCTTATCTCTTGCTCTATTGCTTTATTTATAATCTCACTTGAAATTTGATTATATCCTAATACAATAATAAACTTTTGTTTTAAACCTCTAATTTGTCTCTTAAATTTAGCTCTTTCAAGCTCCCTTAAAAAAACTTTATCCTGAAGCAAAGAGACTAAAGTACCAATACCATAAAACCAACCAAGAACAGTTAAATAAATAGAAAAACTAACCCATAACCTTTGAGCATAAGTAAACTCATAAGGTGTTTCCCCAAATCCAATTGTTGATGCAGTATAAGTAACAAAATAAAAGGCATCGAAAATAGACATTCTATAAGGATTACCATTATTATCAACTCCATCTATTATAAGAAGTCCAACAATAGCAATAGTGTATGAAAATAAAATTACCAAAAAAGGTTTACGCATTCTTTGAAGGATGATAAACAAAGAACTATTCTTCACAATAAACCTTTTTTATCTTTTTGACTTTAAAGTATCACCTATATAAAGCATAACCGAAACAAAATTAGCTAAAAGAGCACCACCTGAAAGCGATACAATTGTTGCTACAATCTCCTCATCCACTACATATACATGAGCTGCGATAGTCCAAACAATAGCAGCAGCTATCAATTGAATATCTGCAACAAGAGAGGTTGCCAATAAAACTGAACCCATTTGAGTTTTATCACCAAGTTTAAGAGTTGTTGCAATAAGATTAATCACTATTGCTGCTAGTAACTCATATTTACTATGATGAACTAAAGAGTCCATATCTCCATAAAAGAAACCAAAATTTACAGTCATTGCCAATATAATAAAAAATCCAGAAATAACCTTATCCAAATTCATGATACTCATCCTCCAAATCTTTACCAATGTCTAGTCTTCTGCTAAATACATCATCAATATTATCATGAACTTTCGAATCTTTATCTAAAAATATAATTCTATGCTTATTTAGTTGATTAATATTTTTTAATCCCATTACCGCAAGAAGTCCTTTTACACCTTTAAGAAGATTTTTATGGTAATCTCTTACTTTTTTTGATTGTTTATGTACAAAATATTTTTTTCTCTTTGATTTATCTTGTGTAGCGAGCCCTACTGGACATTGCTGTCCTGTTGTACCAGAACAGTACCTTGCTCTAATACAACCAGCACTCATCATAAATCCACGTGCAATTTGAACAAAATCTGCTCCCAAAGACAGAATAATTATTAAATCATCAGGAGTAAGTAGCTTTCCACTTGCTACAAGTTTTACCTTATCTCTAATTTTATACTCTTCAAGCACTTTATTTGCTAAATAGATTGAATCTCTTACATCCAGACCTATTCTCTCCATCATTTCAATTGGAGCTGTTGCACTTCCACCTGTACCACCATCAATTGAAATAAAATCTGGATATGCACTATTCCCTTCTTTTAATCTTTTTTGAATCTCTTGTGCATATGGCACAATATTTTCATAATCAGAGATTACAATCTTTATACCCACTGGCTTTTCCGATAATTCTTGAAGTTCTCCAATAAAATCAAATAGTTCTTCAATTGAATTGGCATAAGGAAATCTATTAGGAGAGAATAAATCTTTATGTGCCTCAACATTTCTATAATATGCAATAGCAGGAGTTACTTTTTTAGCTATAAGTTTTCCACCTGTTTGTTTAGCACCTTGTGCAATTTTAATCTCTGTCATTCTACAAAAACTCATAACTTTTTTATATCTATCAGGATCAAACTTACCATCTTTTGTTCTTACAGAATATAGTCCTGAACTAATTTGTAAAATAATATCAGGCATATCAGAAGGAACATCTTTAGGAAAGTTTTCAAATGGTGCATCCCAATTTGGTCTATGAAATAGTTTTGTTTTTAAATCAAATACATAAGTTTCTGCCTCAGGATCCTCTTTAAATACCAACTTTCTATAAACATCAGCAGCCATTGCACCATTAAAAAGTTTAAGTACAATATTTTTAACTTTTAACTGAAAGTTTGTTCCTTTAATAACTGTCATATAACCTTTATCATAATCTTGATGTGTTATAAAGAAATTTGAAGTAAGACCACCTTCTCCTGAGTTTATTGGAAATTCACCCATATATGAACCCTTTACAAAAGCTCTTGTTCCTTCAGGAGAAATAGAACCATCACTCATAGCACTTCTTGCTATAAACGATTTAGCTGTATAAGGTTTTTTTCTATTTTCACCAAAAGTTACTTTAAACTCTTGATCAACTTCATCTTCATTTAAAACAATAGTTGCATGTCTTAACATAAACTTTGGCAGAGGGATAGGCTGAGAAGGAGAAAAAGAGGCATAATTAGGTAAATCTCTTGATGCCTTTGCTACCCAATCAAGTTTATCTTTTGACTCATAAAACTTTTCATCACCAAAATATTGCCTAAAAGGTTCCCTTAACTCTTCTAAAAGATATCTAAGTCTTCCAATAATTGGATAGTTTACCAAAAGTTGATGATCTCTTTGTACATATTTATCATGCACATACCATGCAAGAATAATAATAAAAAAGATTAAAACAAAAAATTCTATATATAAAAATAACTGGTCGATAATATCCATACTAATCCTTTTTCGAAGAGACTAAGACTCCGCTAATTACTATTAAAAGTATACCTAATATTATCCAAATATCAGGAAAATTATCACCTAATAATAAACCTATTAGTATACTAAATACAATATTTACATAAGATATTGTACCAATAATTCCCGTTTTTGCAACTGAATATGCCTTTGTCATATAAATTTGAGCAAAGGTAGCTACTATTCCTAACAAAATAATATATATCCAATCTTCACTTTTTGGTATAACAAATGTAGCAAAAATATAATCATATTTTTCATTTGTATAAAATTCAGAAATAATCATTAAAATAATTGGACCAATGGTTCCTATTCCCATAAATGATAAGACAATAGTTCTTCCATCATAATATTTTCTAAGTTCTCTTATTGATGTATATGCTAATCCAGCTCCAACCCCACAAAGTATTCCTAGCCAATCTGTTTTGTCTAATGAACTCCCATCAAATTTTGTGATAAATAGTATTCCAATAAATCCAATAAAAACACCAAACCAACCTCTTTTTCCTAAACTCTCTTTTATAAAAATATATGCAAAAATAGCACTAAATATAGTTGATGTCTTTGAAAATGTCATTGCCTCACCTAAAGAGATATTCGCAATATTATAAAAGAAAAAAAGTAATGCTATAAAACCTGCCAAGCCCCTAAAAATCAATAAGTAAATTTTACCTCCTGTTTGCACTAAGGGTTTTTTATAAATTGAAAGAAATATTAATATTACACCAAAAACATTCCTAAAAAAAACAACTTCTATTGAACTCATTGAATCACTAAGCTGCTTTGCAAATGCTCCCATACAAGCAAATAAAAAAGAGGCAAAAATCATATATTTTACACCTAAAAAGAGATTATTCGTCACTATTTCTCCAATATTATAACCATAAAATTAAATTGCAATTTTAGTTAGTTTATAGTTAAATCAAGGTTATTAAAATCAAAGCTTTTAATAATTAATATTTTTAGTTAGTTTTAGCTAAAATATCAACATTTATATTATGTTATTAGGGAGAAAATGGAATATTTAAAAATAATAGGGAAAACAAAACTTAGTGGAGAAGTTAAAATTTCAGGAGCTAAAAATGCTGCTTTACCTTTAATTGCTGCAACAATCTTAGCAAAAAATGAAATCACAATTTGTAATATGCCAAATGTTGTAGATATTAATACTTTATTAAAACTTATTAACAAACTTGGTGGAACTTTTAAAAAAATTGATAACTGTATTAAAATTGACACTTCAAAACTACATAATACAACTGCAACTTATGATATTGTAAAAACTATGAGAGCCTCAATACTTGTTTTAGGACCTATCTTAGCAAGATTTGGACATTGTGAAGTTTCACTTCCAGGAGGTTGTGCTATTGGTCAAAGACCTGTTGATTTACACTTAAAAGCATTAGAACAAATGGGTGCGAAGATTAAAATTAATCATGGATATATTGAAGCAACTGCACCAAATGGACTAAATGGAGCAAAAATTGTTTTTGACAAAGTAACAGTAGGTGGAACTGAAAATATAGTAATGGCAGCAGCACTTGCAAATGGTATAACAACAATCATTAATGCTGCCAAAGAGCCTGAGATAGTTCAGCTTTGTGAAATAATAAAAGATTCTGGAGTAAAAATAGAAGGAATAGGAACTTCAAAACTAATTATTGAAGGTACAAATAAACAACTACTTGATATGAAAAGCTTTGATGTAATTCCAGATAGAATTGAAGCAGGAACATATATGTGTGCAGCAGCAATTACAAACTCTAAACTTAAAATTTCTGATGTAATTCCTTTGCATCTTGAAGCAATCATATCAAAACTTGAAGAGATGAATTTTGAAATAATTCAAGATGAAAATTCAGTAACAATTCTTCCAACTAATGAAATTAAACCTGTTAATATAGTAACTACTGAATATCCAGGTTTTCCTACTGATATGCAAGCTCAATTTATGGCTCTTGCAACACAAGCAAATGGTACAAGTACAATAGATGAAAGACTTTTTGAAAATAGGTTTATGCATGTAAGTGAACTTTTAAGGCTTGGTGCAGATATTCATCTTAATGGAAATATTGCAACAATTAATGGAACAAATGGAAAATTAAATGGAACAGATGTAATGGCGACTGATTTAAGAGCTTCCTCGGCTTTAGTTCTTTCAGCCTTAGTTGCTAGTGGAGAGACATCAATTCATAGAATATATCATCTTGATAGAGGATACGAAGACTTAGAAGGAAAACTAAGTAATATAGGTGCTTGTGTAAGTAGACATAAGCAGTAGTCAATAATTTACTATCTTCTTTATTAAGAGATGATTCAATAAAATGAATATAGAAAAAATGTAAAGGTTCAAAATGAAACTAGAAATTTCACTATTTAGATTTGATTATAAATCTGATTATTTACCATACTACACTAAAAGCTTTATTAAAGTTAAAAATGAAAAAACCTTATTGGATATTCTAGATACAATCAATAAAAAAGATCCTTTTAAGTATAAAAATAGTGAAAGTTTTTCACTCGTGGTTAATGGTATTTATACAACTACTATGATTACAATTAATGAACTTGTAGAAACTTTTGGAAAAGATTTAATAATTGAACCATTATCAATTAAAAGAGCTACTAATGACCTTTTAATTAATGACTCCGACTTTCAAGAAAAACTAAAACTATTATCAAACTTTACCGATGAGAATGATATACTAAAATATCAGAGCTATAAAATTTATTTCTATGCTTCAAATACAATGAATTTTGAATACAACTATATAGGAGACTCTTTACTTCTTTTAAGCTATGACTTAATTCAAAAATATCCATCAAAAGGAAAGGATATCTTAGAAGTATTAAAAAATTATGAGTATGGAGCACACTATCATACTAGCTTAAAAAATAGAGTTTTAAATCTAGAACCTAAGATAGAGAAAAAAATTGGAATTATAAGAGAAAAACTTAATATCTTAAAAGATATAAAGGAACAAGAGTTTAATCTTGAAAAAGCAAAAACAATTGATTTTAGTTTATTTGATGAAAATAAAGAGATTAAATATGATTTCTCAAACTTTAATATTGCCTATTACAAAGGTTTAAAAGAAGATAAACAAACCTCTACACTTCTTTCAAAACTAAATATAAAAAATATTGACTCTATTTCAATGACTAGTGATCTTGCATTAGAAACCTTTCATTTAAATAAAGAGTTTACATTTAAACTTGCATCAAAGATAATGCTTGATGCTTTTGATAATGGTGCAGACTTAATTATAGTAGATAATACAGACACTTTTAAACTATTTGATTCAAATAGAAAAGCATTAAATAAAGTATCTGGAAGAGAAGTGATTATTCCTATACTACATAAAAATGAGTTAGCAATGCTTGCTTATGGTGAACATGAAAAAGTAAAACCATTATTAGAACAACACACAATTAATCCTGAAATAATATAAAGGAGAAAAATGTTACTTGATGTTAAATTTATAATTCTTGGATTTTTGATAATTCTTCTTTTAATCCCTTTATATATTTATAGAAAAGAGATATATAATAAATTTTATAAAAAAGGAGATATTAAACAATTTATTAGGAATGTAGACGCATATCTAACTTCAACATATCCAAAAATCAAATTTGATTTTTCTAAATTAGAACAAAACGTTGAAGAAGAAAAAGACATTAGAATAAAAGAGACTTTAATAGTTGAAGAGTTAGTTAAACAATTTGCCTATTATGAATATGAATTAACTACACAAAATAGTGTTTCTAAAGATAAACTTTGGAGTAGTTATGACAATAATTCTAAACTTGTCAAAGATAATAAGCTACCAATAGATTGGAATCAAAGAAAAGAGGCTGCTTGGATAAGGGATAATAATAGATGTAACAGATGTGGAGCAAAAATAAAACTTATCGATTCTCATGCTCTTTTAGCAAAACAGATGAAAAACGGCGGTGGATTTAATTTGGAAAATATTGTAATTTTATGTAATGACTGTACAAGAGTTATCAAATCTGCAAATTTAGAAAGAACCAGAAGAGATTTAAATATTCAAGATCATCTTATGAGAAGAGTAACCAATTAAATACCAAAATACTCTTTTACTCTTCTTCTATGAAGCTCTTCATTTGTAATTTTTTTCTCTTCTTGCTTTTTACTTTTTAAATTAAATAAAAGTTTTTCTAAAAATTTATCCTCTAAACTTTTTAGTTTAGCTAACTCTGTTCTCACATAAGTTAAATCTTTATCTAAAGGAATAATATATGGAGTAACAATTACAACCAAATTTCTATTCTGATTATTTTTTAATCTATTTTTAAATAATTCACCAATTAAAGGAATATCTCCTGCAATAGGAATTTTTTGAATACTCCTTTCTCTTTTTGTCTCCATTAACCCACCTATTATCACACTTTCACCATTATTTACAATTGCTTTAGTAATAACCTGTTTTTTTGAAGTACTTGGATTAAAACCTGATGTAGCTATATTCTTCACCCCTTCTAAAGTTGTTTCAATTTCTAAAAGAACTTTATTTTCATTGGAAACTCTTGGTTTAACTTTTAAACTAAGTCCAATATCTTCCCTTTTAAAACTATTCTTTATAGTCCCCCCATCTGTTGTTGTACTAGCTGTTTGTATTGATAATGTTTCCCCCACATAAATTGAACTTTGAGTATTATTCAGACATAAAATACTTGGTTGAGAAATTATATTAAGAGCATAGATTCTATTTAAAAGATTTAAAGATGCCCCTAAGGCAATAGTTGAATTTACATTCGGTATATCTAAACCTAAATTAGATGAGTCAAAAGTAATCGCACTATCATTATTTAAACTTGAAGAAAAAGTATAAAGATTTCCACTTCTAACCTTAGCACCTAATATTCCATATTTTATACCTATCTCTTCCACTAAGCTATCATCAACTTCAATAATATTAGCATTAACAAAAACTTGAATTTTTGGCTTATCAAGCTCCTGTACAATATTTAATAAATTTTTTACCTCATCATAACTTCCATCAATTACAATTGAATTATTACTTTTATCTAAAGATATTGATATTCTATTTTTTTCTCTCCTATTTAAATTTATATTAAGAAGAATATTTTGGATCTCTAATGCATCTCTATTTAATATAGGAACTATTTTAGTAATTACACTATTTCTTCTAATACTATTTGAAAACTCTTTTTTAATTACCTTATAAAAAGAACCTCTTCCTTCCAATTTATATCCATTATCATATAAACAGAGTTTTAAAAGCTCAAATAGTTCATCTCTTTTAATAGCTCTATTAGAAATAAAATTTACACTACCTTCAATATTTTCTGTTACTAAAATATTAATATTAAGCTCTCTAGAGGTAATTTTAATTAGCTCAATCAAACTTAAGTTTTTTAGATTTACATTTATTAACTCTTGTGAAGATAAAAAAGTTAAAAAGAAAGTTATTAATAAAAATAATCTCATTTATTCTCCTTTGAAAATAAACTAAATTATATTAATTAATTACTTATAATATTATTTATTATAAAATAAATCTATTCCATATGGCAATTGTTCTTGTAGAGGTTCTAATTGCTCTTTAGTTAATTCTAAAACTAAAATTATACTATTTTCAAACTCTTTACTTTTTATTTTTATCTCTAATGAATCTAAAAGATATTCAATTTTCGAAAGCATTGAGTAATCAACTTTAATTAACACATTTAATAGTTTTTTATATTCATATAGTTTTGCACTATTTATTACCTTATTTATTGCATCACTATAAGCTCTAACTAATCCACCCGTTCCCAACTTAATCCCACCAAAATATCTTACTGTAATAACTGCACAATTTATCATTTCATTTCCAGCTAATACATTTAATGTAGGTTTACCACTTGTACCTTTTGGCTCCCCATCATCACTACAATTTTCAACAACTTGATTAAACTCATTTAAATATCTATAAGCATAGACAAAATGTCTTGCCTTTGGATGCTCTTTTTTTAATCTATTCATCAAATTATCAAAATCATCATAAGGACACAAAAAAGCTATAAACTTAGATTTTCTTTCTTCATAAGTGCTAATAAATTCTTCTTTTATAAAATACATATTAATATCTTACTATAAAATATCAAATAAACTAATTTAGAGCTTTTTTTTAATATAATCCCTTCTATGAGATTAGACCTATATTTAGTTGAAAATTTTGAAATTCAAAGTAGAAATAAAGCTTTTGAAATAATAAAATCAAAAAAAGTGAAAATAGATGGCAAGATAATTAATAAACCCTCTTATAAAATTAAAGAGAATTCAGAAATTGAAGTTTTGGAAGAGGAGTTTTATGTAAGTCGTGCTGCATACAAACTAAAATATTTTTTAGAAGATTTTAATATTGAAATAGAAGGGAAAGAAGCCCTAGATATAGGTAGTAGTACAGGTGGTTTCGCTCAAGTTTTATTAGAAAATAAGATTAAAAAAATAACCTGTATAGATGTTGGTTCAAATCAACTCCATAAAAAAATAAAAGATAATAAAAAAATTGAGTTTTTTGAAAACCAAGATATAAGAACATTTAAGAGTAAAAAAAGTTTTGAGTTAGTAACTTGTGATGTCTCTTTTATCTCTATTCATAATATCTTAAATGATATTAATCGTCTTTCAACAAATGAGATAATAATACTCTTTAAACCTCAGTTTGAAGTTGGCACAAATGTAAAAAGAGATAAAAAAGGTGTAGTAAAAGATGAAAAAGCAATTTTACTAGCTAAAAATAGATTTATTGATACATGCTCTTTACTAAAATGGAAATTAATCTATAATGCACCTAGTAAATTAGAGGGAAAAGATGGCAATGAAGAAGAGCTCTTCTATTTTAATAAATAAAAAAAATATTACAGCTATTGCAATAGGTGGTTTTGATGGAATGCACTTTGCACATCAAAAGCTTTTCAAAAAACTAGGAGAACAAGGAGGCATACTCTCTATTGAATCAGGTTTTGCAAATATTACACCAAAAACATATAGACAAGAATACTCAAAATATCCAATTTATTACTACATCTTAGAGAATATTAAACACTTAAGTGGAGCTAAGTTCATAAAACTATTAAAAGAGGAATTTCCAAATCTTAAAAAAATAGTTGTAGGCTTTGATTTTTGTTTTGGGAAAAATAGAGAACACTGCATTCCTGAATTAAAAAAACTGTTTGATGGTGAAGTTATTGTTATAGAAGAGATAAAAGTTAACAATATTGCAGTTCACTCAAGAGTTATTAGAGAGTTTATAAAAAATGGTGATATGGAGATTACAAATAAACTTTTAGGACGAGAATACAAAATTTTTGGCAAACAAATAAAAGGTCAAGGCTTAGGTTCAAAAAGCTTTGTACCAACAATTAACTTAGATGTAAAAGAGTTTATACTACCAAAGGAAGGTGTTTATATCACAAAAACAATCATAAACGAAAAGGAATACCCTTCTATTAGCTTCTTAGGTCATAGAGTAAGTACAGATGAAAGTTATGCCGTTGAAACACATATATTAAATAAAGAATTAAAAAATAAATTTGCAAATGTTCAAATTAAATTTTTAAAAAAACTAAGAGATAATCAAAAGTTTGATTCCTTTGAAAAATTAAAAAATCAAATAAATATTGATATAAAAGAAGTAGAAAACTATTTTAAATTACATAATATTCTCTAAAATATATAAAAAACTGTTTTTATATAATATCCCTATAAATAAAATAATTATAGTAATTGATAAATAGATATTAATTTTCATTTCGATAAAATAACTACTATGACAGATAAGGTATTTAAAAAATCAATAACAAAACAGTTTGAATTTGATGAAGAAGTAGCATCAGTATTTGATGATATGTTAAATCGTTCAGTTCCTTTTTATAAAGAGATGCAAAGACTTACTATAAACTTTGCACTAAACTATTTAAATGAAGGAGATAGAGTTTATGATTTAGGATGTTCTACAGCATCAACTCTAATTGAACTTTCTAAACATTCAACAAATAAACTAAATCTAATAGGTATTGATAATTCAGAAGCAATGTTAAATCGTGCTAGTAAAAAATGTAAAGCTTTTGGTGTAGATATTAAACTAATTAATGATGATTTACACAATATCACTTATGATAATGCAAAATTAATTATTTCAAACTATACACTACAATTTATTAGACCTCTACAAAGAGAAAAACTAGTAAAAAAAATCTATAATAACCTTCAAGAAGAAGGAGTATTTATATGTTGTGAAAAAGTAGTTTCATCAAATAAAACTCTTGATAAGCAATACATAAATGAGTATTATCAATTTAAAAAAACTCAAGGTTATAGTGAGTATGAAATTGCTCAAAAAAGAGAAGCTTTAGAAAATGTATTGATACCTTACACTGAGGAAGAAAATAAAAAAATGATATTAGATGCAGGATTTAGCCATTGCGAAA
This sequence comes from uncultured Arcobacter sp., assembly GCA_964480765.1. Lineage (GTDB taxonomy): Bacteria > Campylobacterota > Campylobacteria > Campylobacterales > Arcobacteraceae > Halarcobacter. Next base: position 23,754 of record CAYZST010000021.1, read on the forward strand.
CTCTTTTTAAATGGCTAAACTTTGCAACATTTATTGCAATAAAAAACAATTAAGGAAATAATATATGTTAGAAGTTGGTCAGATTGCACCAAATTTTTGTGCACTAAATCAAGATGATATTGAAATATGTTCTAGAGATTTAAAAGGAAAATGGATTGTATTATACTTCTATCCAAGAGATTTAACTCCTGGTTGTACAACACAAGCTTGTGACTTTACAGAAGCACAAGCACAGTTTGATAATCTAGATACAATTATTTTAGGAGTAAGCCCAGATGACACTAAAAAACATAGAAAATTTATAGAAAAACATAATCTCTCAATTACACTTTTATCTGATACTGAAAAAAAGATTTGTCAAGATTATGGAGTTTGGCAACTGAAAAAATTTATGGGTAATGAAAATATGGGAGTCGTTAGAACTACTTTTATTATCAGTCCTGAAGGTAAAATTGCCGAAAAATGGGAAAAAGTAAACGTAAGAAAGAAAAAAACTATAAAAGGTGAAAAAGTTGAAGTTCTTCATGTTGATTTAGTAAAAGAAAGATTACAAAAGCTTCAAGGTAAATAAGGAATATTATGAAACTATTAATAAAAAGTTTAATCACAACAGTTCTAGCTTCTTTTTTTGCACAAGAATTAAGTGCACAAACATCAATTTGTTATAAAAATAACTGGTCTTCTCCAGCAACAATTGAAACAGTTAAACTTGATGGGGGAGTTTGTAATGGAAAGTTTTCTTATAAACAAATGCAAGAACAAGGTTGGAAATTAAAAGATATCAAAATTACAAAAGGTGAAAAAGGTTTAAACTATTCATATATCTTAACAAATGAAAAAATAGTTGATATTGATAACTCTAATTTTATGGATAATAAATATACAAAATTAAATTATAAGCCAATTATAACAAAATTACAAAAGGTAAATGATAATACAGCAACAATAAATGTAGGAAATCTAAGAGTTGGACAAAGTGCTGTAATTCAACATGATTTTGAAAATGGTAAAAAAATAATTGTTGCAAATGCATATGTTACTTCATCTAAAGAAAGTTCATCTACACTTAAATTATTACCCTTTTTAGATTTAAAACAAAATGCAATCCCAACTTCAAATAGAAAAGCAATTAGTGGTGACATCGCTATTATTAATTATATGTATGCTTCATCTTTAGTTATTGCCCCATCAAGAGATGCCTTTATCGCAACAAGGGAAAAATTTCAAGATAATAACTTTTTACATGCTGATTTATTTGCTTCAAAATTAAAAATTATTGGAGAACCACTTCCTTCAAAAAAAACAATTCAAGATTATGCAATTTCTCAAAACCTAGGAACTATTTTCTTCGTCATTGATAGTATTGTTTATATTGTAGATACCAAAACATTCACTATCTTACAAAAAGATACTATTTCTTACAATTTTGTAGAAACTACACAGATACCATTTTATACAAGAGTAGAAAAAATTGAAAAAAACCTATTTTCATCTTTAACTGATTTTAAAGGATGGTTATCTTTTATTAACTCATTTTTAGGAGATGATAAAAGAAATGAAGAAGAAGTACTTTTAGAAAATGAAATTAAATCTAATAAATTGGCTATTAAAGACAAAATCTATAATAAGCATTATAAAACTATTTTAGGTATTAACTAATGATTGAACAAACACATTTAGACTATTTAAACTCTGTTGTAGGTGAAGAAAATGTAAAAAGCGATAAAGCACATCAAATAGCATACTCTTATGATGCTACAAAAGAGAGATTTGAACCTGATGCCGTTGTTTTTCCAAGAGATGAACAAGATATATCAAAAATTTTAAAATATTGCAATGAAAATAGAATTGTAATAGTACCAAGAGGTGCAGGTAGTGGTTTTACAGGTGGAGCTCTTCCATCAAATGGTGGTATTATTTTAAGTTTAGAAAGACATATGAATAAACTACTTGAAATTGATATGGAAAATATGGTTGGAGTTGTTCAACCAGGTCTTATAAATATGCAATTTCAAAAAGCAGTTGAAGAAGTAGGACTATTCTATCCACCAGACCCAGCAAGTGAAGAGTACTCTACCTTAGGAGGAAATGTTTCTGAAAATGCAGGTGGAATGAGAGCAGCTAAATATGGAATTACAAAAGATTATGTTGTTGCATTAAGAGCAGTTTTACCAAATGGCGAAATTATTACTGCTGGCAAAAAAACAATTAAAGATGTTGCAGGATATAACACAGCAGGTATTCTAATTGCAAGTGAAGGAACTTTAGCCGTTATTACAGAAATCACTTTAAAATTAATTCCAAAACCAAAATTTAAACAAACATATATGGGAGTTTTTCCTGATGTGAATAAAGCAATGAATGCTGTATTTAAATCACTTGCAGCAGGAGCAAATCCTGTTGCAATGGAGTTCTTAGATGCCCTTGTAATTAAAGCTTTAAAACAAAAATTTCCACAAATTGATTTACCTGAAAATGCAGGAGGAATCTTAGTTGGAGATGTTGATGGAAGTAGTGAAGCAGAAATTAGATCTCAACTTGACACATTAAAAGAATCATTTTCAAAATATGGTTCCATTGATTTTATTGAAGCAAAAGATGAAAAACATGGAAAAGAGTTATGGTTTGCAAGAAAAAATGCAAGTCCAGCTACAATGATTTATGGAACAAAAAAGTTAAATGAAGATATCTCTGTTCCAAGAAGTAAACTTCCAGAAGCACTTGATGCCATCTATGCAATTGGCGAAAAATATGGTTTTAGTGTTCCTTGTTTTGGTCATGCAGGAGATGGAAATATTCACGTAAATGTAATGGTAAAAGATAAAACAAATAAAAAAGAAATGCATGATGGCCATAAGGCTATTGAAGAAATCTTCCAAATGGTTTGCGATATGGGAGGAACTCTTTCAGGAGAACATGGAATTGGTCTATCAAAAGCACCATTTATGAACATTGCATTTACTAATGCAGAAATTGAACTATTTAGAAATATTAAAAAGGCATTCGATCCAAATAATATTTTAAACCCATTTAAAATGGGATTATAAAGAATTTAATATGAAAGAACCAGAAATTGTAAAGAACCCAGTTAAAACACTATTAAAAGTATTAGATTCGTTTTTTAATGATGATACAACTTACTATGCAGCAAGTCTTAGTTTCTTTACAATTTTCTCGATTCTTCCTATAATTGCACTCTTAATTGCGATTATTTCAAGTTTGGAAGTAGTCCAAGACTACTTAGATATTTTTATAAAATATACTTTTGATATATTAAATCCTACACACTCAGAATCTTTTATAAAAACATTTGAAAACTATATTTCCAACTCAAATAAACTTGGATGGTTAGGGATTTTATATATGCTTTTTGTTTTTATTATGTTTTTTAAAGATTATGAATACATTGTAAATAAAATACATAAAGCTAAAAGAAAACCTCTTCTAACATCATTTTTCTTTTACCTTTTCTTTTTAGTAACCTTACCTTTAATACTAGCCCTATTAAATATTGCTCTATCTTTTTATGATAATACAATCTTTAATACAATAATTACATTTACTTTTGCATGGCTAATATTTTATGGACTATTTAAACTTAGTGTAAATAAATATATCTATCCTAAAGCAGCTGCCATATCTTCACTCTTTACATTAATAGTACTCTCTATTACAAAAAATTTATTTATCTATTATGTAGTATATAATAAAACATACACAACAATTTATGGTTCACTTGCTATTTTACTTTTCTCATTTTTTTGGATCTATATTTCATGGATTATTTATCTTTATGGTATTAAGATGTGTCATAGATTAAATCTAAAAGAAAAAAGTAAAAACTTTTAACTTCATAAATAAAATAATTTAATTAACAAGTTAATTTATATATTAGAAAATTATCAATAAAATTAATTATTTATGATAAACAGTTTGATTTATTTATTATAATGAGGCTTTTTATTTATAAATCTTATGTAGGATAAGCTTTGTTGACAAAAAATTATAAATTAATAAAAAAAATAAAATCTTCTTATGACTTTGAAATTTTTCTAGCTGAAAATACCGATACAAATCAACAAGTTATAATAAAAACTACAAAAGATTTATATACAAATGAAAAAGAACAAAAAAAATTACAGAACGAATATAATAAACTAATCACTTGCAATAACAAATATATTATAGAACCAAAAGAGCTAATACAGAATGAAAATAGATATTATTTAGTATTTGAATACTTTAAAGCAAAAGCAATAAAAAATATACTTCAAGAAAATAAAATTAGCATAAATAATTTTTTAAATATCGCAATAAAAATTTGTGAAGCAGTTTTAGAATTACACAATAATAATATAATTCATACAGAATTAAATTCAAATATAATACTACTAAATAGAAAAAATGATGTAAAATTAACTAATCTTACATATGCAATTTTTGAAAATGAAAATATAAAAAAAGATAGTGAACACTTAGATGTATATAAAGCACCTGAACAAACATATAGAATAAATAGCATAATTACTAAAAAAACAGATATTTACTCTTTAGGAATAATATTTTACGAAATGCTTTCTGGAATTATTCCTTTTAATATTGATGATTTAGATTCTCTATCACATAGTATTGTTACAAAAGAGTTTATTCCCTTAGATGAAATTGATAAAAATATACCAAAAGTACTATCAAATATAGTAAAAAAGATGTTACAAAAAAATCCACAAGATAGATACAGCGATATTTTGTCAATACTTGTAGATTTAAAGAAAATGACACTATCACTTCAAAAAAATAATAGTTTTGAAGAGTTTAATATTAACCAATTCAAAAAAGAGTTTCAAATCAATAATGACTTTACTTTATATGGAAGAGAAAAGCAACTTAAAGAACTCATTGATAATTTAAACTTAAATTCAAACAATATCATATTTGTAACAGGAAACTCTGGAGTTGGTAAAACCTCATTTGTAAAAAAAGCATTAAAAAATTCAAATATAAGTCAAACTAACTATTTAGAAATAAAATTTGATAATTATAAACAAAATGCACCATACAAAATTTTATACTCAAATTTAAGAGAACTATCAAAACAACTCCTTACAAAAGATAGAAAAACACTACTTCTTTGGAAAAACAAACTATTAAATAATTTAGGTGATGATATTGATATTTTATTTAATATTATTCCTGAATTAAAAGTTATAGTTGGAGATATAAAACAAACAGAAAAACTATCCCCAACAGATACAAAAATAAAAATAGACAACTACCTTTTTAAATATATACAACTTTTTGCTACAAAAAAGAACCCCCTTGTAATATTTATTGAAGACATTCAATGGGTAGATACCATTACAATAAACTGGATAGAAAATGTTATATATAAACTTACTAATATACATTTAATTATAACAAGTAGAGATAATCAAAAACTAAATAAACTAATTCAAAACCTTGAAAAAAATCATATAACTTCAAACATTTACGATCTTAAACCTCTTAATATTGGAGATATAAAAAAACTTATTGATACTAATTTCTCTTTAGAAAATAGTGAAGAAGTATCAAAACTAATATATAGTAAAACTTCAGGAAATGCACTATTTATTAATCAATTTTTAAAGAAAATTCTTGAAAATGAGATACTTTATTTTAATTATGAAAATTTTACATGGCAATGTGATACCAATAAAATATTAACCATCTCAGCAGCTGATAATATAATTGAACTTCTTGAAAATAGAATTACCCAATTAACAAAAGAGGAAAATAAGCTATTAAAAATAGCTTCTACTATTGGAAATAAATTTGAAGAAGAGTTATTAAAAAAAATTTTTAATAATGATGAAACCTTTAATGATACCCTTAAAAAATTAATTCTTAATGAATGGATATTAAAAACAAATCAAAAAGTTGACAATATTGAAATTTATTGTTTTTCCCATGATAGAATTCAACAAGTACTTTACTCTTTAATTAAAGAAGAAGAAAAAAAGGAGCTTCATAAAAAAATTGGTCATACAATAATAGAGTTAAATCTTCATGAAAAAAATAATGATTTTTTAACATATATAAATCATTTTAATAAATCAAAAATACTTTTTAAAACTAAAGATGAAAAAGAGTATCTTGCAACACTAAACTATAATGCTTCATTAAAAGCTAGAGAAAATGGAGATTTTATAAACTCCAAAGAGTATATGCAAGTTGCCATTAAACTTTTTGGAAATATTGAGAAAAGAGATAATTATAATGAAATAGTAAAAAACATTGCAATTTGTGAACACTTAATATTAAATAAACAAGAAGCATTAAAATACTATAAAAATGCAATTGAAAATTCGACCTCAAACCTAGAAAAAGCATATATTTATGAACTAATTATAAAACTACATACAGATTTTGCAGATTTTGATTATGCTTACGCAACAGGAAGAGAAGCATTAAAACTTTTTAATTTAAAAATCCTAAAAACATTTAATCCCTTCATATTTTTAAAAGATTTACTTTATTTAAAATATAAGCTTAGAAACAAAAAAATTTATGATTTACTTCTTTTAAAAACAGCTACAGATGAAAAAACCATAATTATAATAAAAATTTTATCTGCCGTATTAAAAGCAGCATACCAAATTGATCCTAGACTTTGTGTTTTAACATCTATGCAATTAATTAAAATATGCCTAAACAATGGTTTAACAAAAGATGCAGCAACTGGATTTATGGTTTATGGCATAATCTTTCAAGGAGCTATACAAGGCAACCATGAAATTGGATATGAATATTCACAATTATCATTAGATATGATAAAAAAATATAATAATATGACGCTTTATCCTCAAGTTAGTTTTGTATGCGGATATTTTAGTTTATCATGGAATCAACCCACTTCATTAACAGAACAAATCTTGTTTGATTCTTACTCAAAAGGTTTAATTGTAGGAGATTTATTTCATAGTGGCTGTGCTGCTGCTAGTATAATTGAAAACATGTTTTTAAGGGGTATCTCTTTTGATGATATATTATCTCAAATAAAAATATTTGAAACTGAACTAGAGAAAATTAGAGCTAAAGAACAATTAGGAGCAATTTATAGTGTAAAGCAATCCATAAAAAATTTACAAGGAAAAACACAAAACCGTTTAACACTAAGTGATGAACTATTCAATGAAGAAAGTTATGTAAAAAAGCTAGAAAGTTATAAATCTTTACATTTTGCACATTACTATTATATAAATAAGATGATTGTTTTATACTTTCATAAAGAGTATGCAAAAGCCTATAATATTTACACTTTAAGTCAAAATTTTTTAAATGATTCAAAAGGGACTATACATTGTACAGAACACTATTTTTATGAATCTTTAATCTTATCTAAACTATATGAAAAAAAAGACGAAAAAACAAAAAAAACATACCTAAAAATAATTAAAAAAAACCTTGTACTTTTTGAACAATATAGTAAAAGAGCACCTGAAAACTTCTTCATAAGAAAAGAGATAATTAAAGCAGAAGTACAAAGAATAGAAAAGAAATTTTTTGAATCAATCAAATCTTTAGAATATGCAATTAAAATCTCTGAACAATATTCTCAAATAAATCTTAAAATTCTTGCAAATAGACTTTTAAATGATATCTATTCACAAGAAATGAAAGGCTCTAAAACATCAATTTATTTAAAAGAAGAAGAATACAAAGATTTAAATGAATGGGGAATTAAGCTTAAAAGAACTGAATTAAACACAAAAAATAATCAATTTGAAATTAATACTCTAACAAAAGTAGCAGAAATTATTGTAAAAGAACAAAAATTGCCAGTTCTTCTAAAAAGCCTACTAAATATAATTATTGAAAATGCAAGTGCACAATATGCAGTTGTTTTAATTGAAGAAAATGAAAAATATTTTGTAGAAGCCGCAATCTCTACAATCTCTAAAAAAACAGATTTAATGCAACATATTGAATTAAAGAATTATAAAGATATTGTTCATGATGTAATAAACTTTGTTTTAAGAACAAAAAAACATATTATAATTGACGATTTAACTAAAGACTCTATTTTTTTTAATGAGCAACAAGCAGTAAAAAGAGATGTAAAATCAATACTCTGTTTACCTCTTACACTTCACAATAAAATAAAAGGAATAATATATTTAGAGAATAATGCACTAACTAAAGTATTTACAAAAGATAAAATTAAACTACTTAGACATCTAAGTGGACAAATAGCTATCTCAATTGAAAATGCAACTATTTATAAAAACCTAGAAAAAAAAGTCCAAGAAAGAACAAAAGATTTAGATAAGAAAAATATAGAGCTTGAAAATCAAAATATAACACTTCAAAAACAAAATAGTAAAATTCTTGAGTTAAACTCAAATATATTAAAAGAAAATGAAAAAAGAAAAAGAGCAGAAGCAAAACTTCAAGAAGCAATAAGTAAGCTTGATTTATTAGCAACAACTGATAGTTTAACTAATTTGAAAAATAGAAGAGTATTTGATGATACATTAGAATTAGAATGTAGAAAAGTCAAAAGATCAAAAGAGACTCTATCTTTAATAATGTGTGATATTGATTATTTTAAATTATATAATGACTTTTATGGTCATTTACAAGGAGATGAATGCCTAAAATATGTAGCAAAAGTTTTAAAGAAAAGTCTTAAAAGACCAGGTGATTTAGTTGCAAGATATGGAGGTGAGGAGTTTGGACTTATTATGCCAAATACTTCAAGACAATCAGCTTTAATTATTGCAAAAAGAATAAAAGAAGAGTTATCAAGTTTAAATATAATTCATAAAAAATCTAGAATTGATACGAGAATAACACTTAGTATGGGATTAGCCACTTCAGATGATATAGAAGAACTAAGCGTTAAAAACTTAATATACTATGCAGATAGCAAACTATATGAAGCAAAAAATAATGGAAGAAATCAAATTTTATAAGAAG
>CAYZST010000022.1:0-23117 GCA_964480765.1 uncultured Arcobacter sp.
TTATTTTAGATTAAATCTAAAAATAGAGAAAAAGAAGTAAGCTTCTTTATCCCATAGGGTATAAAATATCCTTTTGTATTGCTTCTATTTTATTTAAAAGCTCATTATCAATTTGAAAATCAAGTGCCATTAAAGATTCATCTAATTGAGATGATATCCTTGCTCCAATTATAGTTGAGGCAACAAAATCAAAATGTTTAGAATATGCAACAGCTAATGTTACAGGAGAAATTCCATACTCTTTTGCTAATTTTACGTATCTTTTAGTCGCTTCAAGTGTCTTATCATTTACAAATCTATCTGCCATAGCTTGTACTCTTGGATTTTGATTTGCCTTATAAATTCCAAATCTTGCATCTTTTGGATAGAAACCATTATTATACTTTCCAGATAAAACGCCTCCTCCAATTGGTGAGTATGGAAGAAGTGAGATATTTTCTCTTCTGCAAACATTTGCTAATTCATCATGAAATCTTGGATTTAAAAGTGAAAAGTTATTTTGAATAGCTTCAAAACGAGCTAAGTTATTATATTTTGAAGCTTCATTAGCTTTAGTTAATCCATAAGCTGTATCATTTGAAGTTCCTATATATCTTACTTTTCCCTCTTTTATTAATTCATCAAAAGCTTTCAAACTATCCTCTATTGGAACAACAGTATCTGGCCAATGCATTTGGTAAAGATCAATATAGTCCGTTTTAAGTCTTTTTAGACTTCCTTCAACCGCTTTTTTTATATGAAAAGAATCAATTGCAGTTAAACCATGTCTAATAGGAGGAACAAACCAACCAGAAGCAGCACCTGCAACTTTACTTGCTAAGATAACTGAGTCCCTTGATTTTGTCTGAAGCCACTCCCCTACTATCTCTTCTGTATCACCAGCTAAGTTTGCTTTTGGAGGTACTGGATAAAGTTCTGCTGTATCAAAAAAATTAATTCCCTTTTCATAAGCCTTATCCATAATAGCAAAAGCCTCTTTTTTTGAAGTTGTAGTTCCAAAAGTCATAGTACCTAAACAAATAGGAGTTACTCTAAGTCCACTTTTACCAATATAATTATAATTCATTTAAACTCCTTAAAAAAATGATTATATCTCTTTATCTTTTAAAGTAAAATATTTATTAACAATTTATTATAATAAATACTTATATTATATTTTTGATTTTATCTAAATATTAATCACTCTTGTTTTGTAGTTTATAAATAAAATAGTATGCTTTAAAACTCTAATTAAAGCCAAAAATAGCAAAGTACCAAAAATAGAACTATCTCAACTGATTCTAAAATAGTTCCTAAAACATCTCCATTTATAAAACCTAGATTTTTTTTTATAAAACTTGCAATTAAAAAAGCTAAAATGAAACCAAATAAAAGTAGCCACAAAAAGTTTAAACTTGTTAATAAAACTATTAAAATTGAAAAAATAAGAATTGAAAATAAAAAACTTTTTCCCATAAAAGCTCTTTTAAGTGTTGTCAAAAAAGAGGACCTAAACTCAAAAAAATAGATTGTAAATTGTATACATATTCTACTAATAATAACTACTGCTAGAAACTCTAAAAGTAGATTATTTAAGAAAAGATAGACTATTGCAGAAATTTTTATTAATACAAAAACTAAAGAGTATAAAAGTCCCATTGCTCCTATTGTTGGTTCTTTTATTACCTTATAGGCATCTTTCCCTCCATGTTTTGCATACATAGCATCAACAACATCTAAAATTGCTTCTGTATGAATAAACCCATAAAGTGTCATATATAATGAAGCACAAATAATAGCACCAAGCCAAGGAATTGAATCTAAAAAACTATAAACACTAATTGTAATAGAACCTAGTACTAAACCAACAAAAGGAAGAGAAAATAAAAGCTTATCTAAAATCTCTTTTTTTGATAAATCAACTTCTTCTTTAAATTTAATAGGTATTATTGAAAAATAACTAAATGCAAATTTAAACCCTAAATAGAAATTATTCATTTATCGCTTCCACTATTTTTTTTACATCTAATCTTTGCTTTAAGTTTAAAATAAAACTATCTATTTCATTTTGTTTATATACTTTATAATTAAACTCTTTATAGTTACTATTTATCTTTTTAAAAACTCTATTTCTTATGTTATCATTATCAAAAAATGCATGAATAAAAGTTCCAAAAATCTCATTATTTTCATAGAACAAAGGATATTTTTGACTTTGTCCATGATGTATTTCAAAGCCCTCAATTTTACAATTTGATATCTCATAATTTGCTTTTTTTAAAGTTTTTTCTTTTTCAAAAATTATCTTATCATCAATAAAAGAAAAGCCCTCTTCAATACTTTTTTGGTCACTTTCTAAAGCATATCTATCATAAAGTTTTTCAAACATCATTTCATAACCACCACAAAGACCAACTATCTTTTTAGAATAGTTTTTAATTTTATCAAAAAGTCCAGTCTCTTTTAACCATTTTAAATCTTTTATAACAAGTTTTGAACCAGGTAAAATAATCATATCAAACCTCTTTAAGCTTATATTTGATTCTACAAACTCTAACTCAATACTCTCATCTGCTATTAATGGTTCAAAATCATTATAATTACTCATATAAGGATAAGCTATAACTGCAACTTTTATAATACTACTTTTTCTTTTTTGAGTATAGTTTTTTAAGCTTAATGAGTCTTCAAAACCAAGATTAAAAGGGATATAAGGAAGAACTCCAAGTACTGGAATTTTAAAATCCTCTTCAATAATTCTTACACCCTCATCAAAAAGACTCATATCTCCTCTAAACTTATTTACAATTACTCCTATTATATTTTTTCGCAACTTTGGAGGAAGGAGATGATAAACTCCATAAATAGAAGCAAAAACTCCACCTTTTTCAATATCTGCTACAAGTATTATCTTTGTATTATATTTATCAGCTATAAAAATATTTGAAAGATCTTTATGCATAAGATTAAGCTCAACAGGACTACCAGCACCTTCAGCTACAACCACATCATATTTTGAATCAAGATATTCATAGCATCTTTGTACAGAAGGTTTTAACAAATCTAAATCTTTGTAATACTCTCTTACATCTTTATTTGTAACAACTTTACCTTCTACTATTAATGAAGCAGTGTTTCCACGTCCTGATTTAAGTAGTATGGGATTTAGATGATAAGAAGTAGGCATACCTAAAACAGTTGCTTGAAAATATTGAGCAACTGCAATTTCGCTTCCATCATCACAAACAAAAGCATTATTAGAAACATTTTGAGCTTTAAAAGGAATAGTACTTATTCCCATATCTTGCAATATTTTTGCTATAACAAAAGTAATAGTAGATTTTCCTGCATCTGAACTTGTACCAAAAATGGAGAGATTTTTCACTATTTCAACCTATTTTCAAGTCCAAATTTTACTTCATATACTTCATCACAAAAAGAGACAAGTTTTTGTCCAATAATACCCGTTAAATCAACATATTTTCTTGATTCTTTATTAAAAGGAATTACACCTGATGTTACTTCATTTAATACAAAAACAATATTTGCATTTAATTTAGAAATATCATCAAGTTGCTTTAATAAACTCTCTTCTTCTTTTTCCAAGTTATTAAACAACCACATGGAAATACAGTCTACAAGAAAAGTTTCATTCTCTTTAATTACTCTTCTTAAATCTTTATTCTCTTCTAGTGTTATAAAATTATCTTTTCGATACTCTTGATGTTTTAAAACTCTATTTTGCATCTGTTCATCTTTATAAGAATTATCATAAGTTGCTATATAAAAGGGTTTTTTTGTAGAAATCTCTAAAGTTTTTGCCTCTGCTAAACTTGATTTACCACTTTTTTGTCCACCAAAATATAATATTTTCATCCTTTATCCTAAAAGAGTCTCTACTTTTTTTCTAATCTGTTTTTTATTTAAACCATTTAAATAAGCATACACAAGTGCTCCACCAGCACCTACACCCTCTTTTGCTTCCCCTTCATCATAAAGTTTTAATGCAGGATGTTTTGTCTTTTTAAAATCAAAATCAGCATAATAAGCATTAATATTAAAATCAAGCATTTTAAGAAGTGCTTCTAAATCACTATTTTTATCTTTATAAAGCCATTTTGTAGTACATAAAGCTAAATTTGAACTCTCTAACTCTCCACCCATTGTTCTTAAAATAGAGTTTACTATAAGTAGAATAGATGCCATTTGTGTACCACCAGCTAAGATTAACTTTTTACTATTATTTAATCCTAAAATAAAACCTGCATTAAAAATCTGCATATTATCAGAAACTTTTCCTAAAATAGAAAATAAGTCATCATCTAGCTTAATATTTGAAAGTGCTTTTTCAATTACTTGACTTCTAATTGAAGTAGGTACATCTCTAAAGGAACTACTAAAAAAATCTTTGCAATTATAACCTAAAGCATGCGCAGTAGCTGCTGCTGTTGTAGTACCACTTGGAACTGATTCTGCCAAAATTATATAATCATCCCTACTTTCAAAAGTTTGTGCAAAAGATAAACCTTTCTGAAAAATATCCATTGCATCAATATTTGCACTAATATCAATTGAGTTTGAAACAGGAATTTGCATATCATGTATCTTAAAGTAGTTAAGTTTAGGTTTAACTTCTAATCCTAAATCAAGAAGCTCTATATTTGCATATGGTTTTAAAAGATGAACTGCTCTTGTGATTAGAGCAGGTGTTGGAACTCCTTTTGATGTTGCTACAATCTCCTCTAAACTTCTAACTTCTCCTGTACATAAATATTCACTATCAAGTGTTGGTGTAAGATAAATTTTCCCAGGAATTCCAGCTTGGGTAATACCTTCAATATCTGCTGTTTTTGTATTACTTATTGCCAATAAAAAAGTGACTTTTTTTCCTCTTAAACTCTCAATAAAATCCATATTTCCTATAATTGTTTTAATCATCATTATTCCTATATCTTTTTTATCTCATTTAAACTCTTTTTCTTCTCCCAATTTAACTTTAACAACTCAGGTTCATCTAAAAACTTATCCACATAACCAATTGTTAAATAAGCAATTAATTTATACTCTTTTTTTATTCCCAAAATCTTTTTTACATTCTTAGGTTTTAAAATAGAAACCCAACCAACACCAATGCCATATGCTCTTGCCATTAGCCAAAGATTTTGTATTGCACAAACAACACTATACTCTCCCATCTTTCTTTGAGAGGTTTGACCTAAAATAGAAGTTTTAGGTTTCTCATAAAGAACTGCTAGATTAATATAGGACTCTTTTATTCCTTCAAGTTTTAATTTTGAATATAACTTTTTATCTTTAAAAATCTCTTTTGCTTTTTTATTCTCTTTTAAAAACTCTTGATAAATCTCTTCTCTTTTTTTATTGTCCTTTATAATAACAAACTTCCAAGGTTGAGAAAAACCAACAGAAGGTGCACAGTTAGCTGCACTTAATATTTCATCTAAGATATCATCATCAATTTTTTTATTTATAAAGCTGTTTCCTCTTACATCACGTCTTGCAAGTATAATTTTACGTAGAGTTTCTATACTATTATCATCAAACTTGTGCATTTAAAATCTCTTATCTTTGAAGTTTTAAAAAATTAAAAGTTTAAGTCCAACAAAAATCAAAATAGCACCCCCAATAAATTCGGCACTACTTTCATATCTACTTCCACCTTTACTACCTATATAAACTCCCAAAATAGTCATAAGAAAAGTAACTAATCCAATAATTATAAGACTTAAAACAGGTGTTAAATCAAATAAATGCAATGAAAAACCAGCAGCCATAGCATCGATACTTGTTGCAATAGCTAAAGTTAATAAAACTTTATTTGAGATAATTGAAATCTCCTCTTCAACATTTTCACCAAATGATTCATAAATCATTTTAAGTCCAATTATTAATAAAAATGCAAAGGCAATTAACTTATCATAACCTTGAATATACTCTTTAAGACCCACCTCTCCTAAATAACCAATTAAGGGCATAACTGCTTGAAAAATACCAAAAAATAAACCAGCTTTAAATGCAAGTAGTTTAATATCAACTCTTTTTTTTATTCCTAAACCAATTGAAACAGCAAAGGCATCCATACTAAGAGCAAATGCTAAAAGAAAAACATCTATCATTCTTTTCCTTATAGTGTATTGAGATTGTTAACTACTAAAAACTTTGTTTTTATTTTACTCAATCAAAATTCAAAGAGAGATTATACTCTAATTAAAACCAATTAACAATATTATAATAATAGTTATAAGGATTTTTTTTATAACTAAGCATAATAATCTAAACTAAAAAGCTTAGTTTTATTTTTTTTAATATATCATAGGGGGTATAGTATAAAAAGGAGATTAAATGTCATATTGTTGTGATATAGAAAGAAAAAAGTTACAAAACAGAATTAGCAGAATTGCTGGACAAGTTAATTCTTTAAAAAATAAGTTTAATAATGAAAAGTTTAATTTAGATAATGACCCATATGAAACAGTAAGACAACTTACAGCCATAAAAGGTGCTGTAAATGGAATGATTACTTCATATATAAAGCACTATATAAAAGGTCATATGATTGAAAAAATTAAAAGTGGAGATAGTGCTGAAGCTGAAGCACAAATAGATAATCTTTTAGAGATTATAAAAGTATTTGGAAAATAAGGAGTTTAAAATGCAAAATTGTAGTTTTGGTTTAACAGATCATAAACCATATACAGAAAACAAAAAACATCATAATCATAGTTGTGGACATAGTCATGCAGAAGGAGCACATGTTCATGACCATAGAAGCACAGACAAAAAAGTCTTAAAATGGGCCTTAGTAATCACATTAATAACCATGTTTTTAGAGTTTTTTTATGGATTTTTAACAAATTCTCTAGCTCTAATTTCAGATGCAATTCATATGTTTACACACTCCTTTGCACTAATTATCTCATTGGTAGCAATAATAATTGCAAATAAAAAATCTCCAATTAGTAAAACCTTTGGATATTATAGAGTTGAAGTTATTGCCGCTTTTGTAAATGGTTTAACAATTATTCTTTCAATTTTTTGGATTATATATGAAGCAATTGAAAGATATTTAAATCCTACAATAATTGATATTAAAACTGCAATGATTGTTGCAATAATTGGACTTGTTGTTAATATTATTACTGGTGTAATTCTAATGCAAGGAGATAAAGAGAATATAAATTTAAAATCAGCTTTCATTCATATGCTAAGTGATGCCCTATCTTCAGTTGCTATTATTATTGGATATATTGTAATTTATTACACTTCTTGGTATTGGATTGATATTATTTTAGCTGTTATGGTTGCAATTATTATTGGGAAATGGGCAGTTGATGTATTAAAAGCATCAGTAAATACTCTTATGGAAAGCTCTCCTGTTGATTTACAAGAAGTAAAAGAGTTTATTGAAAGAGATGAAGAAGTACTTGATTTACACGATATCCATATCTGGGAAATTACACAAGATATGTATAATATGACAGCACATGTTAGAATCAATAAATCTTCTCTTGAAAACTATGAACAGCTCTTAAAAAATATAAATAGCGAACTTAAACAAAAATATAAGATAGTTCATACTACTTTTCAATTTGAGTGGTAAAAAGAGTTTTTACTCTTTTTACTTAAACTTTTTTAGACATAAGTTATTATTGAATCTCTTTCATAGCATGAATTGTTTGACCAATAAAAAGTATGGCAGGAGTTAATTCTTTTAACTCTTCAAAAAAAGTTTTATCTTGATTGTCTACTTCATCAAGAGTAAATATCTTTTGTGATGACTCTTCTGTTGTCCCCTTACTTAATATAGCTATTGGTAAGTCCTGTGGAAATCCAATTGATAAAAGATACTCAACAATATTTTTAATATTATGTACACCCATAGTAATAATTAGGTTTTCTCTTTTATGATATGATTTAACAATATCTTTAAACACCTTAATATCATGTCCTGTAATAGTTCTATATGAATCATTAAATTTTCTATCTACAAGGGGTAGCATAAAGCTTTCAGGAACAGAGGTTGTAGAGCTAACACCTGATACTACCTCTACTTCAAAACCTGCTTCTTTTATAGCTCTTACCTCTTCATATCCTCTACCAAATACAAAAGGAGTTCCACCTTTAAGTCTTGCCACAACTTCATATGTTTTGGCATACTCCACAAGAAGTTCATTTATCTCTTCTTGTTTTTTTAAGTGATTACCTTTTCTTTTTCCAACATTTATCTTTATACAGCCCTCTTTACAAAATTGAAATACTTTTTCATTTACTAAAGCATCATATAAAATTACATCTGCTTTTTCTATAATTTTTATTGCCTTTAAAGTTAGTAAATCTAACTCTCCTGGTCCCGTTCCAACTAAGTATATTTTTTTAATCATTTTTATATTTATCCATTTCCGACACAGTAACTATTCTAAACGTACCCATATCAAGTTTTTCATTATTGTTTAATATTTTAAACAATTTTGTCCATTTTTTGTAGAACTAAGAATTCTATCTTTATTTCTTCTAAAAATATGACTATTTATCACTATTTCCATCTTTATTAAAGCCTTCTATTTCTTTTTATTAGTAGATATACAAAAACTGGTGCTCCAATAAATGAAGTAACAACTCCAATAGGAAGAGTTGAAGCAGTATTTAAATTTCTTGCTATTAAATCTGAAACAACTAAGAAGAGACCACCAAAGAAAAAGATAGGAAAAATTAATTTATCTGCACTCTTTTTATATATAAGTCTTATCGTATGTGGAATAATAAGCCCTACAAAACCAATAGGACCAACAAAACTAATAGAGATACCAACAGCTAATGAAACAGCAATTAAAAGTACTAAATTTAATCTATTTACATTTAAACCTTTTAAAAAAGCCATATCATTTGATAAAAGGAGAAGTTTAATATCTTTCTTAAATTTTAAAACAGTATATAAAAAAATTAGAGCTATAAAAAATAGAATAATTGGAATTGAAAAACCTACAATATCTAAACTGCCAAGAGTAAATCTTACAATAGAATAGTTCTCTTGTAAACTACTTAAAAAAAATACCAACATTAGAGCTGATGAGTAGAAAAATGAGAGGGCAATACCTATTAGAAGTATAGAGTTATTTGAAACTAGAAGAGAGTTTTTATTAACAATTCTTGATATAAAATACAAAATCATAATAGTAATAAAAGAACCAACTATTCCAGATATATATAAAGCCACTGTTGGGAAAAATACAATTGATATAGCTGTAAAAAGAGTTGTTCCACTTGCTATTCCAAGAGTATATGGAGTAATAAGTACATTTTTAAATATTATTTGAAAAACAAGTCCACTTAAACTTAATATAGCTCCTACAAAAAATGCTAAAATTATTCTTGGAACTCTAAGTTCCCAAAATATAATACTAGAAGTAGAAGAAGAGTCAAAAAGATCTTTAAAAACTATATTACTTTCTCCTATAAAAGGAGATAAACATATAATAAGAATTGCTACTATAAAAACCAATCTTTTCATAGATTTACCACCAAATGCCCATCAACAATCTTTAAACAGTTTCCATATACTTTACTTAGATTTTCTTCTGAAAAAAACTCTTTACTTGTACCAAAAAATTTAACTTTTCCTCTTTGTAAAAATAGAACTTTATACTTTAAATGATATGCCAAATCAAGATTATGGGTAATAACTATTTTTTGTTGTAAAAAATCTGTTTTAAAAAGTTCATAAACCTCTTTTACTCTACTTATATCCATATTTGCAGTGAGTTCATCAAATATAGTGATTTTTGCATTATGTATCATACTTGATGCAAGAAGAAGTAACTGTTTTTCACCACTACTTAAGTTAATACAACTTCTATTTCTAATTTGTTCTAAACCAACTTTTGCTATAACTTGTTCTATTCTAGATTTATCAACTTTTGAAATAAAAGATAATTCTAAAAACTCATATACATTTATATACTCATCAAAAACTTCTAGTTTTGGAGGAATATAATTTATTAATTCAACCCTTCTTTTATCATCAATAACAGAGATATTTTCTAAAAAAATCTCTACACTATCATTTTCAATTAAATTTGATAAAACCTTTGCAAGAGTTGACTTTCCAGCCCCATTTGCTCCAAGAATAATTAAGTTTTCATCTTTTTCTAAAGAGAAAGAGATATCTTTTAAAATTAAATTTGAATAACTATTTATCTCTAACATTTTCTAAAATCTTTTTAAAATCTGTCATAAAATTTATAACTCTATTACTTGGTATTCCAGCATACTCTTTATCAATAATATAAATATTACTATTTTTACTTGCATTTATTGGTAAACTCTTCCAAAGCTCTTTTAATTCATACTCTTTTACACCATTTTCATGCATATAAGGAGCTAGTAAAACTATCACATCTGGATTCATATTTATTATTTTTTCTACATTTACAACTGGTTGAGCTAGACTTAATGAAGTATAAGCATTACTGTTTCCTGAAGCTTTGATTATATCATTAAAATATAGATTATTACCAGCTATATAAATAGATTTATTTAAATCTAATTTAGGACTAATTACAACCATAAACTTTTTATCTTTTACAATATCTTTTAAATTATCTAAAGAGTTTGTAATCTCCTTCGTTAACTCCTCTGCTTTTTGCTCTTTATTAAGAAGCTTTCCTATTTTTGTAATTGTAGTTTTAATAGAGTTTAAATTATCAGTTTTAAAAGTATAAAAATTAAAATTAAGTCTTTTCAAATTTTTTAAAAGTTGTTCGTCATAATCCTGTGTTAATACTAAAGTTGGCTTTGCAATAAGAAGTTTTTCTAAAGAGATAGAGGCATAACCTCCAACTTTAGGAATTTTTTTAGACTCCTTAGGATAATTACAAAATTGAGTATTAGCAACAATATTTTTACCACTTCCCAATGCAAAAACAATCTCATTTAATGAAGGAGAGAGAGTGACAATTCTCTCTCCTGCAATTAAATTAATAGTAAAAAAAAGACTTAATAAAACTTTTCTCATATTAGAAACTATACCTTAAACCTACATAGGCACTTCTTGGTGCAGATGAATATTCATCAATTGTTTGATAATATTTATTAAATATATTATCAACTTTTAGATAAATATTTAAATTCTTATCATAAATATAATTTACAACACCATTCCACACTGTATAATTTCCAGTAGATGCATCAATATCATATGTTCCATAGGCATACTCAATTCTATCTCCTACATACTCTGCATTTACATTAAAATGAAAATCTTTAAGAGCATAATAATCTAAAGAGAGTTTTATACTATCTTTTGCTCTTCTTTGAAGTCTTTTCCCATTTTCATCTTTTGCATCTGTATATGCGTAACTAAGTGTCATTAAAGTATCTTCTAAAATATCTTTTTTATAAGAGACTTCAATACCTTGAAGTTTCACATCTTCATCCATATTAAAATATTTATATGTATTACTACTATATTCAATCATATTATCTATTTTATTTCTAAAATATGTAAACTCTAAACCTTTATATCCTAAAGTAAAATCATAACTTTTAGTAGTTTCAGGTTGAAGATTTTCATACCCTGCATATGTGTCAAAAAGCTTATAAAAAGTTGGAACATTATATGAAGTTCCTGCATTTGTAGTTAAATATAGATCATTAGAAAAGTTATATCTTAAACCCACTTTCCCAGTAGTTTTATTATTAAATAAATCATATGTATCATATCTTAAAGATTGAGTTAAAATAAGATTATTAAACTTTGTATTATTAGTAGCAAAAGCTCCTTTATTTTTAAGAACTTTTTTTACATCATTTTCATGTTTTGATTCTTTATAATCTAAACCAACTAAAAGATAAGATAAATCATTTTTATATGGAATTTTTGCATTAACTCCATACTCTTCCATTTTTCCATCAAACTCTTTTGTAAATCCTTTTTCATCATCCCTATCAATTTTCGAATAGTTAGTATATACTTTTACATCAGAGTATCTGTTTTTATTTATATAGCCTAATGAACTATAATGATTATTTGTCTTTAAAAGATAACCTTCTGCATTCGCTTTTTGCTCAGTTGTTGCTCCCCATGAACCACTATCATACTCACTATCTGCTTTTATTCTATTGTGTGCAAGTTCAACTCTATTGTTACTATCTATGTTGTAAGCAATTTTTGCATTAATAGTACTATTTTTATATCCATCATCCTCAAACTTATCAATATCAACCATTTTAGGTGCAATTGCTGTAAAACCATCTGAATTAACTTTTGTTACACCTAAAGAGAAATCAAAATTATCATTTTTATGAGAAATCTTTGCATTTAATTTTTTAGTCCTAAAAGAACCATACTCAATATTTATATTTCCGGCAGTACCTTCTTTACTCTTACTAGTAATGATATTGATTACACCAGCATTTGCATCTGCACCCCAAATACCACTTTGTGCTCCTTTAATAACCTCAATCTGTTCAATATCACCAATCATTAGATGTTCAAATCTTGCACCACTAATTCCTGTAAAATCATTATATCTTATGCCATCTATTAAAACTAAAATTCTTTGTGAATCAAAACCTCTCATAAAAACTGAAGTAGCTTTTCCTAAACCTCCATTACTTACTACATTGATACTAGAAAGCGTATTAATCGCCTCTGAAACTGTATTGAAATGTCTCTCTTCAAGCTCTTCTTTAGTAATAACTTGAATATTTGAAGTAAGGTTTTGAATTGATTGCTCTGATCTCGTGGCACTTGTAACTGTTATACTTGAAAGCTCTGTCGAATATAAATTGGTTGCTAAAAGAAGTGTAGCAACAACACTTGTAGTTAATTTTTTATTTTCCATATCTTGCTTGTGTCCTTATAAGTTATTTGTTGAGTATTGCTTTATTGGCTTTAACTCTTTTGCTAATAAAAGCTTTATTATTTTTGGAAGATTAGTAAGAATTGAACAAATAGCACTAAAATGTGAATGCATTTTAATATTAACTGTTGCAATTAAAATACCAAAAAAAGAAAAATAGTTCTTTTTAGTTCTATGCATTTTACCTCCTTACCTTTTTTACAAAAATTTTTAAATTATAATAAATTTTATTATAAATATTGATTAAATGTGACAGCTTAAAATAGTTTTATTAGGATCAATAATATACTCATACCCTTGATACATAATATAAAAACCAAATAAAATTACTAAAATTGATGCAATATTAATAAATAAATTTCTTATAACTAACTGTTTAAAAATACCAACAAAAAAACCTAAAGAAAACATAGCTGGAAGTGTACTTAATCCAAAAATCAACATTACAAATGCACCCCAAAATGGACTCCCTGTACTAGCTGCTGTAATTGCAAATACATAAACAAAACCACAAGGAAGTAAACCATTTAACATACCAAGCAAATAAAAACTTGTAAGTGATTCAGAGCCAATAAGAGCTTTAAAACTTTGCTGATAAAGTTTTGATTTTGAAACAGAGTGTTCAATCGAAGTTAAAAATTTTAATTTTCCACTAAGAGAGAGTCCTACAAGAATCATCAAAACTCCTGTTGTAAGAAGAAGTATCCCACTTGTCATATTATCAAAAGTAACAACACCACCAACAAAACCAAAAATAAAGCCTAATAAAACATAAGTAGTAATTCTTCCAAAAGAGTACAAGATATGAGAGATAGATTGTCTTATCTTACTCCAAGAACTATCAATTTTTGTACTTGAATAAGCAACTACAATTCCACCACACATCCCAATACAATGACCAAAAGAACCTAAAAAAGCAATAGAGATAATTGTTAAAATACTTATACTTTCCATTAATTACCTAAAAGCTTTTTTCTAATAAGAGGATTAGTTAGATTTTCACCTCTATACATCTTTAATATCATCTCTTCAAAGCTTATCATATCATCTTTTTTCTTCTCATAAGCTCCAAAACCATAAGCCATTGTTGTATTTGAAGTCTTATCATACCAAGCTTTTTTCCCATCTATATATTTTTTTGTATCTTTTGAATAAACTAGAACTTTAACATCATTTTTAAAATCAATATTTTTATACCATAATGCAAAACAACCTACGTCATCAAAAAACCATGTTTTACCATCTAATGATATTGCTTGTACAGAATCTTCTAATTTAGTAATTGTCATTCCACATTGAGCATCTTGATAATGATTCAGTTTTATATCAACTGGTTTATAGATATGATTTTCCTCATGAATAACAATCATCTTTTTTTGCTTAGACATTGAGATAAATATTGTTGCAATAATTGTAATTAAAATAATAATAGTTAAAATTGGTAAAATTTTTTTCATATTGATATCCTAAATAAAGTTTCTTATAATATATAAAACCTCTTAATAAGTTCCTAAAAACAGTGTTTTTATTCTCCTATTTAAAAATTCTAGTAAGTATATGTTAATTATTTGTTAAATTAAATCTCATATTTAATCATAAATTCTTGTGCAAAATCCTATAATGTCATTTCATATTTCAAGAAAGGAATTTTATGAAGCTTATAATGTTTGATATGGACGGAACTTTAATCGATAGTGGAACAGCCATAACAAATACAATTAACTATGTAAGGGAAAACTTAGGGTTTGAAACAATGGGAAAAAATTACATTTTAGAAAAAGTTAATGATCCTAAAATTAATACTGCAGAATTTTTTTATGGTACTAAAGATTTTACAGAAAAACAAAAAATACTATTTGAAAAATATTATAATGATAACTGCTTAAAAGATTTAGAATTATACAACGGAATAGAAAAATTGCTTAATGATTTAAAAAACGATTTTACTTTAGCTGTTGCAACAAATGCTAACTCATTCTTTGCCAAAAAGATGTTAGACCATGTTGGAATAGGAGAGTATTTTCAAACTATTTTAGGTTATGATTCAGTTCAAAATCCTAAGCCACATCCAGAAATGATAAATAAAATCCTAAATACCCACGACATTAAAAAACAAAATGCCCAACTAATTGGTGATTCCCATAAAGATATTATGGCTGCCTCAAATGCAGGTGTTGATTCAGTTTTAGTTAATTGGGGATTTTCCAATCACCTTGAAGATGCTATTGAAACTGTTGAAGACTTAGAGAAAAAAATATATCAAAAATTTAATATATTTTATTAAATGTGAAAGTTTTAATCCTCTTTTAAAATCTCTTTTAAATTAAGAATAAAAGTATTTCCCTTATTAGAAGGCTCTATATTTATTGAAATTCTATATTTATCACAAAACTCTTTAACTATTGAAAGCCCTAAACCATAACCATTTTTAGATGAGTCTTCTTGAAAATATTTATCAAAAACTATAAAAAGATTTTTAGGATCAATCTCTTTTCCAGTATTAAAAATATAAAGCATTTTATCTTTATACTCTAGTTTAATAAAACCATTATTATCAAGATTATATTTTAAAGCATTTGAAATTAGATTATCAATAATCTTCTCAAACCCAATAATATCGGTTCTAATAATACATTTTGGAATATTAAGCTCAATTTTTATATCTTTTTTTAAATCTTCAAACTTATCAAGGCTTCTTTTTATTACCTCTTTTAATTCAAAAGAGGTAATATCAACTTTATCAATCTCTCTTTTTATCTGATATTCCATGTTTTCATAAAGCTTTAAAAGCTCTTCAGAAGCTTTTTTTATTCGCTCAAGTCTTTTTAAAACTTTAGGGTCATCAAATTTTTTTTCAAGCATTTGAGTATTTAAATTTATTGTAGAAATAGGAATATTCAACTCATGCAAACTCTCTTTTACAGTTTTTTGAAGATTTTCATCACTTTTAAATAGAGGTTCAAAAATTGATTTACTTAAAACTAAATATAAAATAAGACCAAAAACTAATATTGTAATTGTAATTAACATAAAATTATTTTGATTAAAACCAAAGATTGAAGTTAAATAGAAATTAAATACAAGAGATAATAAAAGTACAAAAACAATAATTATGGAATTAGTAATTAAAAAATTTCGTTTTTTATAACTCAAATTTATACCCTACTCCCTTTATATTTTTTATTTTATCTTTCCCAATTAGTTTTTTAAGATTATTAATATATACTCTAATAGACCCTTCACTATAATCTTCATTATAGTCCCAAAGCTTATTTATTATCATCTCTTTAGTAATAATTGTATCTTTTTTTTCAATAAATAGCTCAATTAAATCTATAAGTTTTGCAGCAATCAACATATCATCTGAATTTTTTAATACTCTCCTATTTTTAGCATCAAAAGAGATTTCATCAGTCAATTTAATCTTATTTAATATTTTTCCACTCCTTCTTAATAAAGAGTTTATCCTTAATAAAAGCTCATCTAAATGGACAGGCTTTTTTAAATAATCATCACAACCAGCTAAAAATCCTTCTGTTAACTTATCTTTATCTTTATAGGAGGTTAAATATATTATTGGAGTATCATCATTATTATTTCTTATCTGTTTTAATAGCTCTATTCCATTTATTTTTGGTACATTTATATCAAAAAGATAGAGATCATAACTCTTTTCATAACATAGTTCTAATACTTTTTCTCCATCTAATGCAGTATCAACTAAAAAGCCCTCTTCTTCTAAAAAGTCTTCTAATGTTTCCAAAAAAAGTGTATCATCTTCTAAAATTAATACTCTATGCAAGCATACTCCAATTTTATATTATTTTTTTAAAAATTATATTCTTTATTAGTTAAAATATTGTTAATTTTTATATAAGTAGCATTTAAGTAAAGTTTATCGATTTTATCATAAAATAGTAAAAATAAAAAGAAGAATTATGATTAAAAAAATATTTATTATTTCACTTCTATTAATAACTGGTTTTTACATTATTTCACAAGAAGATGTAAAGATAATTTTAGCAGGTGTGGCAATATTTCTTGTTGGTATGCATTTTATGGAAGATGGTTTTAAACTATTCTCAGGTGGAACATTAGAAAAAATCTTAGAAAAATTTACTAAAAATAATTATATCTCTTTATTAACAGGATTCCTTACAACATCAATTGTTCAAAGTTCATCTTTAATTTCAGTTATTGTTATCTCATTTTTATCAGTTGAGTTACTATCACTTACACAAGGTATGGCTATTGTTTTTGGAGCTAATCTTGGTAGTACAACAACTGCATGGATAGTTTCAACTTTTGGTTTAAAACTAAAGATTTCACTTTATGCAATGCCCATGATAATCTTTGGAGTAATCTTTAGATTTTCTAAAAATAGGACATATATTGGTTTAGGAAATATTCTTCTAGGACTTGGATTTGTCTTTCTTGGTATTGCTTATATGAAAGATGGATTTGATACATTAAGAGGTGCAATTGATTTAGCTGATTATTCAGTTAAAAGTTTTTTTGCTATCTTTATATACATAATAATTGGAGCAATTGCAACAGTTATAATTCAATCAAGTAGTGCAACTATGGCAATCATTATTACAGCCCTTGCTGGTGGTAACATTCTTTATATAGATGCCTTAGCTCTTGCTATTGGAGCAAATGTAGGTACAACTGTAACTGCTGTATTAGGTTCTTTAACATCAAATGAAAATGGTAAACGTTTAGCTTTTGGACATTTTATATTTAATATTGTAACTAGTCTCCTAGCAGTATTTTTAATCTATATACTTAAAGACATAGTCGATTTCTTATCTCCATTTTTTGGTATAGATGACAATAACTATTCTATGAAACTAGCACTCTTCCATACTATTTTTAATCTACTTGGTATACTAGTACTATTCCCTTTTATTAATCTTATTGTGAAATTATCTGAAAAATTTATTAGGGACAAAGTAAAAAAAGACTCAAAACCAATTTATCTAGATAAAGCCAATATCAAAATTCCAAATAATGCAATGATATCAATTCAAAAAGAGGTAATTCATCTATATGATAATGCACAAAAAGCAATACTTCATGCATTATCCATTCATAGACATGACCTACAAAAGAAAGAAGATATTGAAAAAATTATAAAAACCCCTATTACAAAAATAGATACAAACCTTGATGATTTCTACAAAGAAGAGATAAAATCACTTTATAGCGATATAATAGAGTTTGCCTTAATCTCTCAAGAAAATATGAATAAAGAGCAATTGGAGTATGTAACTCAATTAAAATTAGCATCAAATATAATTGTAAAAATATTAAAAGACACAAGAGACATTCAAAAAAATATAAACTTTTATTTAAATAATAAAAATGAATATATAAGAAATGAATACCTTGAGCTAAAAAGAGTGCTGACTACTTTTATTTTTGAAACAAATAAACTTAAAACAAATTATAATGATGAACTAGAAGTTTCCACTGCCATTCAAGTTGATAAAGATAGATTAGAGAAATTAGATATAATAAATAACGAAAGAATTGAAGAATTAATTAGAAATAAATACATAACTTCAAAAATGGCAACTTCACTTATAAACGATTCAACAAGTACTTATAATATTTGTAAAAATATATTAAGAATAGGAAATATACTCTTTATTAGAGATGAAAAGATAAGATTTTTAGGAGAGATTGATGAAATTGAGTAAATTAAAAGAGAGCCTAAAAGAATTTTTCTCTTTAGAAAAAAAGAGAAAAGAGTATAAATCTAATATAAAAAAGCTTATGAAAAAGCTCTATTATAAAAGAAAAGTTGTAGAAAAAAAAATTAGAAAATGTGAAAATTGTAAAGAAAAAAAAGAGCTTGATAAAAAACTTAAAGCAGTAAATAAATTAATTAAAAAAGCGAAGAAAATCTTTTAAAGAGTTATTTAAAATCTTTAAAATTTTGCCTTAATGCCTCATAAGCAACAATTGATACAGAGTTTGCAATATTTAAACTTCTAGCACCATTTGTCATAGGAATAGTTATACAGCCCTCTTTATAGCTATCTAACATTTTTTCAGGAAGACCTTTGTCTTCTCTACCAAAGTAAAAATAATCACCTTCTTTATACTCTTGTTCAAAATAAACTCTATCTGTTTTAGTAGTAGCATAAAAATGTCTATCATTTTGTGGATTTTTTGACCAAAACTCCTCGATATTTTCATACTCCTGTACATCTAAATCATACCAATAATCAAGTCCGGCACGCCTAACCTCTTTTTCAGAAATTTCTCCAAAACCATATGGTTTAATAAGATGTAAAGAGCAATTAAGTGCAAAAGCTAATCTTCCTATTGTCCCTACATTTCCTGGAATTCTTGGTTCTAAAAGTACTATATTAAACATATTATAAAATTACCGTTTTATTATCAAATACAAATACTCTATCTTCAAGTAATAGTTGTAAAGCATTTGAAAGAACAACTTTCTCTACATCTCTTCCAGCTCTTCTCATATCTTGCCAAGAGAATGAGTGATCAACCCTTACAACATCTTGAGAGATAATTGGACCTTCATCCAAATCATCAGTTACATAATGTGCAGTAGCACCAATAATTTTTACACCCCTATGATGTGCTTGTTTATATGGATTTGCTCCAATAAATGCAGGTAAAAAAGAGTGGTGGATATTTAACACTTGTTGAGGGAAAGCCTCTATAAACTTGGGAGTTAATATTCTCATATATTTTGCTAATACTATAAGCTCTGGATTATACTCTTTTATTTGTTCAATTACTAAATCTTCATGAACCTCTCTTTCCATATTATCTGCACTAATATAGTGATAAGGAATATCAAACTTTTCAACTAAATCTCTTAAATAATCATGATTTGCAATTACTGCTTTAATATTTGCATCTAACTCACCATCAATA
The DNA here is from genome assembly GCA_964480765.1 of uncultured Arcobacter sp. Classification (GTDB taxonomy): domain Bacteria; phylum Campylobacterota; class Campylobacteria; order Campylobacterales; family Arcobacteraceae; genus Halarcobacter. The sequence goes on from CAYZST010000022.1 coordinate 19,776, forward strand.
TATCGAATTAATAAATCCCCTAAAACATGAGACTCTTTAGTTGCTAAAATAACTATATCTTTCTTTGATTTTTCATTTAATTTAATTGTTGAATCTTTTGGTAAAACCTCTTTTAACTCTTTCATAAGAATATTTCTATTAACATCACCAGAAATAATTGTTCTCATAAAAAATTTATTCGATTCTTTTTCAACATATTCAGCATTTTGTTCAATATTTAAATTATTTGCAAAAAGTATCTTTGAAATATTATAAACTAAACCTTTTGCATCAATAGTATCAATTAAAAGTATATACTCTTTCATCTTCTTCCTAATATGAGGTATCTTTAAAATATTAATTTTTAAAGATACCATAAATTCCAATTTAACTTGGAATAATATCAAAATAAAGATTTAAATCATTTTAGATAACTCTTCTTTATAAGCTTCTATATCAATTTTTTTTACTCTTGCTACACCTGAATCAATTGCTGCTTGTGCAACAGCAGAAGAAACTTCCACTATAAGTCTCTTATCAAACGCCGTTGGAATAATATACTCTTTTGAGTATGTTAAATTTCCAAAAATCTCTTTAATATAATCTGGAACAGGTTTTCTAGCTAAATCAGCGATTGCATAAGCAGCAGCTTTTTTCATAGCCATATTAATTTTCTTTGCTTGTACATCTAAAGCACCTCTAAAGATAAAAGGAAAACCAATTACATTATTTATTTGGTTAGGAAAATCACTTCTACCTGTTCCAACTATTGCCTTATCTCTAATGGCAAATACTTCTTCAGGAAATAGTTCTGGCGTTGGATTAGAAAGAGTAAATACAATTGGTTCATTTGCCATAACTGCAATGTGTTCTTGTGTAAATGTTCCAGGTCTTGATAATCCAAGAACAACATCAGCCTCTCTAAATGCTTCTAGTTTTGTCATTGCTTTTGGAATAGAAAACTCTTTTTTAAATTTGTTTAAATCATCTCTTTGGTCATGAATAACACCTTTAGAGTCACACATAATAATATTTTGTACTCCTATTGATTTATACATTCTTGCACAAGAGATTGCAGCAGCTCCTGCACCAACTACAATAACCTTTAAATCTTCTATATTCTTTTTAATAATATCACAAGCATTAATTAAACCCGCAGCTGTAATAATTGCTGTTCCATGCTGATCATCATGCATTACTGGAATGTCAAGATCTTCAATTAATCTTCTTTCAATCTCAAAACACTCAGGAGATTTAATATCTTCTAGATTTATTCCTCCAAAAGTGGGTGAAATAGCTTTACAAATTTCAATAAAATTTTCAACCTTCTCTTCATCAATCTCAATATCAAAAGAGTCAATTGCAGAGAATTTTTTAAATAATACAGATTTGCCTTCCATAACAGGTTTTGCAGCAAGTGCTCCAATATTTCCTAGACCAAGTACAGCTGTACCATTTGTAATTACCGCTACAAGATTTCTTTTTGATGTATATTTAAATGCATTTTCTGGATTTTGTTCAATCTCTAAACAAGGAAATGCGACACCTGGAGTATAAGCTAAAGATAAATCTCTTTGTGTTTTTAATTCAGTTGTTGTTTCAATTGCTAATTTTCCTGGTTTTGGAAATTGATGGTAATCTAAAGCTTCTTCTTTAGTTACAGTTTTACTCATTCATTCCCCTTTTCAATTAAAAATAAGATGAAATTGTAACTTAACGAAACTTAAAGAAATTAATAAAAATCATAATTTTAGCTTATATCGTTTAATTTAAGTTTAAGTTAATTAAAACTTACATAAGTTTTACATAATTAAAGTTTTATAGTAATAACACCAGCAAATCTTCCACAGTTTTTATCTTTTCTATATGAAAAATAATTATGCCCTGAACACTTTGTGCATATATTAGAAGTTTTTACATTGAAAACTCCCATTTTATTTAAAAGCTTTTTATTTATTCCTTGTAAATCTATTAACCTTCCATTTACAAACTCTTTTCCAAATCTATTTTTAACAACTTCAACTAATTCAGGACTTACCTCATAACAACACCTTTGAATAGATGGACCTAATATAACTTCAATATTCTCTTTTTCACACTCTAATTCATTTATCATTTTCTCCACTGTTACCTCTACAATTTTCTCAAAAGTAGAGTTTCTTCCTGCATGCACGGCAGAAATCACCCCCGCTTTTTTATCTAAAAAAAGTATTGGTATACAATCAGCAACCATAACCATAAGTGTTAAATTTTTTTCCTTTGTAATAATCCCATCACAATTATCAATTAATCTTGGAGATTTCTTATCTACAACTACAACACTATTTCCATGAACCTGATTCATATAAACTAAACTCTTTATATCAAAGTTAAGTTTTTTTGCTAAATTTTCCCTATTCTTATCAACACTTTTTTTTACATCTTTTACATGATATGCTAAATTTCCATCTTCTATTGTTGTAAAGTTATATACTATATGTGACATCTTTATATCCTTTAAAACTTCTATACATTTTACAATTTAAAATTTAATTTACTCTTATTTAAAGTTTAGATAAAATCCATAATTTAAAGGATAAAAATGACAGAAACAAAAGAGATATTTGCAATTTTTGGAAATCCAATAGAACATTCAAAATCTCCTCAAATGCATAATGCAGGATTCGAAAATATCAAATATAATGCCAAATATATAAAACACCTTTTAAAAGATGGTGAGAGGATAAAAGAGGTTTTTCTTGACTCAAACTATAAAGGCGTTAATATTACCGTACCTCATAAAGAAGCCGCATTTAGAAATGCAGATGAAGTAAGAGGTTTAGCAAATGAGATTAAAGCTGTAAATACTTACATCAAAGAGGAAGATAAAGTAATTGCTTATAATACAGATGCACCTGGTTTCCTTTTTGCAATTGAAAGTTTTGGAGAACTGAAAAAAGTACTAATATTAGGTGCAGGAGGAACTGCAAAAGCTATCTCTTTAGCACTACAACAAAGTGATGTTGATGTAACTATCTTAAATAGAAGTGAAAAAAAATTAGAATTTTTTAAAGAACACAATATTAAAGCCTTTACTTGGAATGAATTTAAAACTGAAAAATATGATTTAATAGTAAACTCAACTAGTGCAGGATTAAAAGATGAATATCTTCCATGTCCAGAAAACATTTTAGAAGAAATACTTAATAACGCTTGTTATGCTTTTGATTGCATATATGGAAAAATTACACCATTTTTAGCACTTGCAAAGAAAAAAGGATTAGAAATAAAAGATGGAGAAGATATGCTTTTATTTCAAGGAGTATTAGCCTTTGAACTCTTTACTAACACAAAAGCCGATGAAAACCTTATTGAAGCGATGAG
>CAYZST010000023.1:0-20786 GCA_964480765.1 uncultured Arcobacter sp.
GAATTAACTTGTGTATCTATATCTTCCATTGCTTTTGTAGTTTTTGAAGCTAAATCTTGTCCCTCTTTAGCAGAAGCATTTAAATCATTTGCAAGAATTGACATTCTTCCAACTTTTTCATTACTTGATTTAATAATTGAAGTAATCTCCTCTACTGCTGCTGCTGTTTCTTCAAGCGAAGTTGCTTGTTCGTTAGCTGAAGTTGAAAGCTGAAACGCCGAACTTGATAATACATCAGTATCTCTATTTAATTTTTCTCCTGTTGTAGTAATCATAGATAAAAATTCTGATATCGTTGAACCTAACTCTTTAGTACTTGTAAAAATTGAACCAACAATTCCATTTGAAGATGAATATTTACTAATTTTATAATTAAACTCTGAATTACCATAAGAAAGTAGAATATTATTTATATCTTCAAGTTTCTCGTTTGTTGAATCAATCATTGAATTAATTGAGTCTTTTAATTTCATAATTTGGGGACTTGAAGGTACTTTTTCAACTTTATAAACATAAAATCCATTATTTACTTTCTTAATTACATCTTCTACTTCTGCAATAACTTTAGAATCTTCCTCTAAATCTCTTTGTCTATCTCTTATGTATTTGTTAAAACTATCAATAACTCTACCAATCTCATCATCAGATTTTTTTTCAATCTCTTTATCTGAATTCTGTAGTGAAAGTTTTTCAATAGCTCTATTTAGATGTTCTAAAGGATTAATTATAAAACCTTTTATTAAGAATGTATATAAAACATATATCACAATAATTAAAATCAAAGTAAATAATGAAATATACATTATAGTTGAATCAATCTCTTCAGTTGTACGTTTTTCCATATTTGATATAGCTGTTTCTATATCATCAACATAAACTCCTGTTCCAATAATCCAATCCCATTCTTTAAATCTTTGTACATAAGAAAGTTTTTGTTGAGGAGAAGTAAACCCTGGCTTTGGCCACATATATTTAACTAAACCTCCCTGTGAATTTGCATTTGCAACTTTTGACATTTCATTAAATAAAAATTTTCCTGCTTTATCTTTAGTTTTAGAAAGATCTTTCCCATCTAAACTTGGTTTAATTGGATGCATAATCATTTTAGAGTGAGAATCATTAATCCAAAAATAACCTGTTCTTCCATATCTCATATGAGAAATTACATCTAATGCCTCTTTTTTGATTTTTGCAGAAACATCAGAAACGTATTCACCTGTACCAATTACCCAGTTAAATGGCTTAAAAAGTTTTACATAAGAAACTTTCGCCTGAGGCTTTTCAAAACCTGGCTTTGGCCAAACATAATCAACAAATCCATCACCATTTGCTTTTGCAACTGCTGCAAACTCTTTAAATATTTGTTTACCACCCTTATCTTTATAATCATAAAGATTTTTACCGTTTAATTGAGGTTTAATTGGATGCATTACTATTACTGCATCTAAATCATTAATCCAAAAATAACCTGTCTCACCATATCTAGTTCCTTCAACAATTTTTCTAAGCTTCTCCTTTAGTTCCTCATTAGGAATACTTCCTTCTAATCTTTTATATTCAGCTTCCAAAATTGAGAAGATAAACCCTGTTTGTTGTTTTAAATCCTCTTGAACTTCTATTTTAACTTTTTCTATATCAGTTCTTTCAAAATGTTTTTTTACAGTTTCCATAGCTAAAGAAACATAATTTTTCAACTCTTTCTCTTTTCTATCATATGCTTCTTTCCTAAAGTTTTCAATATCATTTTGAGATAAAGATTTTATAGACAGAATGGATTGAACTGCAACTGATACAGAAATAATTAAAATTGAAACTAATGAAATCATTAGCAATTTTGTTTTAATTGTTAAAGATGAAAACATAATTGTGCCCTTGAATTAAATGTTAGTTCAATTTTACCAACAAAGAATATAAAAGTCAACAAATATTACTATTTTTATATTTTATGTTAAAATAATTAACACTTAAGGAACAAATATCTTAAATAAATTATTAAAAAAACAAATTAATAATTTAATTAAAGAGTTAATTTAATGAATAAAAAAAGATTTAGCGTTAGAACATTTAGATAAAATCTAAAAACTCTTTTTCTCTTTTAATAGATTTTTTGCAAAACTATAAGCATCATCTGTAATATCTTCTCCACTAATCATTCTAGCTATCTCACTAACTCTTGCGTTTTCATCAAGTTTTTTTACAGTCGAAATACCATCTTTTTTATCCACTAAAAAATGTATATGAGCTGTTGAAGTAAGTTGAGGTTGATGTGAAATTGCAAAAATTTGATATGTATGTGAAAGTTTATTTAAAACAGTTGCTATTGCTGAACTCTCTTTCCCACTTAAGTTTGCATCAATTTCATCTAAAAATAAAATCCCCTTTTCAACAATATCAAACTCACTAATTGAAGTTAAAAGAGCAAGTCTTAATCTATTAAACTCACCAGACGAAATAGTATCTAAATTAACTCCATTTAATTCAAATTCTATTTTATCTATCCCAGTTTTATCAAGCTCTTTTTTCAATAATTTTATTTTTGCATTTGATAAATATAGATATTTTAAATAGTAGTTAATTTTTTCTTCTAAAATAGTTAAAGCTTTTTTTCTAGAAATAGTTAACTTCAAAGCTAATTCATCTAGTTCTTTTGTATATTTAACTAAGTCTTTTTCTAACATTGCTTTTTCAAATGAGATATTTTCATATGATTCTAACTCTTTTTCTTTTTGTTTTTTATACCCTAATGCTTCCTCAATTGAACCAAACCTTTTTTTAAGTCCAGATAATTTCTCAATCCTATCAAGTACATTTTCTATATCTAGCTCTTCCATTTCCAATAAAGAGTCATTAAATTTTTCAAAAATATTATTTAACTCATTTACTGCTTCATCAAAAAATGAAGAATCTTCATCAAGAAGTTCTAATGCAGAATTAACAGAAGAACTATATGAAAAAAGAGGAACTGCTTTTTCAATTGCTTCTTGAATCTTTTCTTTTTTTGAAAGTCTCCTTTTTATTTCATTTAACTCTTCATACTCTCCAATCTGTGGATTTATTGAAGCAATTTTTTCGATTTCAAATCTTGCAAACTCTTTTAGATCTTCTAATTTAGACTCATCCTCATTTATCTTTTTTAAATCATTTTTTATAAGCAAAAGTTTAGAAAAAAGTTCTTCAAACTTATCTTTTAAAATTTTAAATTCTTTCTCTTTCTTTTCACATAATGAATCTAAAAAATTAATTAACTTATGACTATCAAAATCTGTTGTATCTTTTAAGTGTAAATGTTTTATTAACTGTTTTGAAAAAGAGTGCAAATTTTTTTTAGAAATAGTTTGATTATTTATAAAATATCTTACCTTATCTTTTTTTATTCCTTTAATTATAATCTCATCACCCTTTTGTATATCAAAGGATTCATCTTTTATATTTAATTCACTTAAGCTAACTTCTCCTATACTAGCCTTAAACTCTTCTATCGCAAAGAGAGAAAGAATTGCTTGCATTAAAACTGATTTACCAGCTCCTGATGGACCTGTAAAAACAACTAAACCCCTATCTAATTCTAAATCAAGCTCTTTAAAAGATAAAAAATCTTTTAGATAAATTCTATTTATCATCTAACTTAATTACCCCACCCTAATTTTTCATTTAAAACTTTAAAAAAATTTCTCTCAGTTCTATGTATTAGTTTAGCTTTTTTATCAGCAATTGTAACTTTAATAACTGCTCCTTCTTCAACCTCAAAAGTATCTTGTCCATCAATTAACAAAATAGCTCCTTGTTCATCTACAACTTTAAACTCAATCTCAGTATCCGCAGAGATTACAAGAGGTCTTTGTGTAAGGCTATGAGGGGCAACGGGAGTAATAATAAAAGCTTCAGTCAAGGGATATACTATTGGACCACCAACTGATAAATTATATGCCGTAGAACCAGTTGGAGTAGAGATAATTACTCCATCGCCATAATATGAATTAAATGACCAACCATCAATTTTTGCATTTATCTTAATCATTGAGGATACTGTTTTTCTAGAAATAACTATATCGTTAAAAGCTACAAACTCTTTATCTGCCACACTACATTCTACTAACATTCTATTATCAATTCTATAATTCCCAGCTTGAAAATCTTTTAAAAATAGATCTAACTGATCAAATAAAATATCAGTTAAAAAACCTAATGTACCCATGTGTATACCAAGAATTGCTAAGTCATCCTTAAAAGAGTTTCTTACAACAGACAACAAAGTTCCATCTCCCCCAATAGAGACTAAAAAATCAACTTTTTTAACAAGTTCATCAAGTTCAAATCCCTCTTCACCAATCATATTTGCAGATTTTTTTTCTAATAATAACTCAATATTATACAATCCAAAACATTTTTTTATTTTATAAAATTCATCTTTTATTTCAGGAGAAGCAGGCTTTAAGATAATACCTGCTCTATTAATATTTTCTAACTTCTCAAAGCTTCTTGTAACTTTCAATATATTTCCTAATTTTTTAACTCTAATTTTTGAATAGATTGATTACTAATCTTTCTATTATTATAACTCTCAAATTTTCTTTGTTGTGTTCTTATTTTTGAAACAAAAGGAGCATTTAGTTTCAAGCTAAAATTTAATTCTTCAATAGAGTCCTCTGCTTCTTGATAATTATTAAAAGATTTATATAAAATCCTATAATAGTTATTTGTAGAACCAAGTGAATAAATAAGTACATCCTCTTTTAAATTGTTTTTAATTAAAAATGTTTCTAAGTCTATCTCATCTTTTAAAAATGTAATTAAAGTAATAGTATAAGAGTTTGTATTTTTATCGATGAACTCCTCTTTTAAGTTTTCATTACCATATATAATATCTGATTTTAAACTCTTTGAATGTTCAATTTTAAGATTTTTTTGATGAAACTCTTTATAAAGTTTCTGATGCTTTTTAATATTGCTAACTTTTAAATTAGTTGATGGAATATTAAACTTCTTTGCAATCTCTTTTGCTTTTTCTCTTGTTTCAAAAGCTCCATAGATAGCCCTTGCAAACTCCTTATTCTCTCCATACTTGTATGCTAAAGCATCATCTTTCATTTTATTTTTTAAGAAAAACCCTTCAATTGTTGTTTTACTTAGATCAAGTTCACCTAAATCAACTGTATAAAAGGAGCTATTATCATTTAAAAAAACTTCATTTAAGATATTAAAACTCCCATTACTCTCGATAAAATAGACATCTTCTATTTGTGAATGTTTAATAAATCTATTTTTATCTAAGTTCTCTGTTTTCTTTTTTATTTTTTTAGGTTCTTTTTTCTCTGCTTTCTCTACTTTTTTAGGTTTTTTAGTATCATCTTTCTTTTTTTCTTCTTCAAATTCTCTTTTTAGATCTGGTTTTATAATTTTTTCTGGCTTTAAAATCTCTATCTCATCACTTATTTTTGGTACTACACTTTTCTCTATATCTTTTTTATCATTTATCTTTAACTCAACTATTGATTCATCTTCTAAACCATCTGGAAAAGATTTTAAATAAAAACTTTGAAATTTCTTCATTTTCATTGCAAAAGGAGCATTTGATTTTAAATTTTTATTAAAAGAAGATATGGCTTCTAAAGCCTCCTTCCTAGTCTTATATAATCCATAAATAACTCTTGCTTTATCTCTATTTTTTCCATATGCATGAACAAGTGCTTTATCAGATACATTATAAACTTTAAAAAAGTTTTTTATTGAGTCCTTATCTAAATCTATTGTTCCAATTGCTATTGAGTAATATTTAGAATCTCTATTTAAGAACTCACTTTTTAAACTCTTTGCCTCTTTAGTATCTTCTACATAAATAGATGAATTTATCTCTTTTTTTACTAAATTTTTTCTATTTCTATATTTCTCAAAATTCTCTTGATGCCTAAAAAGCTTTGAGGAATAAGGTTTATTCTTTTGTAATTGAAAATGCAAATTCCTAATATCATTTTGTGCTAATGTTCCAGTTTCATAAAGTCCTGAGAGTATTCTAATAAACTCTTTATTTTTCCCATATCTGTAAGCAACTACATTTGTTAAATTATATATTTTAGAAAACTCATTTATATCAAAGTTTGAAGATTTAAAAGTTGCAATAGCTAGAGTATAATACTTTGTTCCAGGATTTAAAAACTCATCTTTCAAACTAAGATTTTTTTCATTCTTTTTCTCTATATATACAATATCATCTGTAATTGTTGCACTTAAAACTAGAGATAAAGTTAAAACAAAAAATATTATTTTTAAGATATTCATTTCGTACTCTTAATTTTAATTTATATCAGATTCTATCTAAAATAATTTAAAAAAGGATTTAAAGTTTTTTGAGTGCTAAAATTAGGTATTTTTTATAATGCAAAAAGCCCTAGAAAACCTAGGGCTTTTTAAAGGAACAGATATTTGTAGTTTCCTACTTAAACGTCATTAACCGTTTCTTTTTTTAATAATCTCTTCAGAGACATTTCTTGGAACTTCTTGGTATGAATCAAATAACATAGAGTAAGTTGCTCTACCTTGAGACATAGATCTTAAGTCAGTAGAGTATCCAAACATCTCAGATAATGGAATTAATGCAGTAACTAGTTTTACACCAGCTCTATCATCCATCGAATTAACTTGTCCTCTTCTTTTGTTAACATCACCAATAACATCTCCCATATAATCTTCAGGAGTTTCAATTTCAACTTTCATCATAGGCTCTAAAATAACTGCACCTGCTGCTGCTGATCTACAAGCTTGTTTAAATCCCATTGAAGCAGCCAATTTAAATGCCATCTCTGATGAGTCAACATCGTGATAAGAACCATCATATAATGTTACTTCAATATCAACCATTGGATAACCCGCTAAAATACCACCAGCCATTGCTTCTTGACAACCTTTATCAACTGCAGGAACATACTCTTTTGGTACAACCCCACCTTTAATTTCGTTGTTAAATTTATAGTTAGGCTCAGAACCAGCTGGTAATGGCTTAATATCTAAATATACATGACCATATTGACCTTTACCACCAGATTGCTTAGCATATTTGTACTCTTGTTTAATAGGATTTCTAATAGTCTCTCTATATGCAACTTGTGGAGCACCTACTTCAGCTTCAACTTTAAATTCTCTTTTCATTCTGTCTACAATAATCTCTAAATGAAGCTCACCCATACCAGAAATAATAGTTTGTCCAGACTCTTCATCAGTATTTACTCTAAATGATGGATCCTCTTCTGCTAATTTACCTAATGCAATACCCATCTTCTCTTGATCAGCTTTAGTTTTTGGTTCAACTGCAACAGAAATAACTGGATCTGGGAAATCCATTCTTTCTAAAATTACAGGATCTTTTTCAGAAGCTAAAGTATCACCAGTAATAGTCGATTTTAATCCAACTACTGCACCAATTTCACCAGCATATAATTGAGAAACTTCTTCTCTATTATTTGCATGCATTTTAAGTAGTCTTCCAATTCTCTCTTTTTTCATCTTAGTTGAGTTTATTACATAAGTACCAGACTCTAAAACACCTCTATATATTCTTGTAAAGGTTAACTGTCCAACAAATGGATCAGTCATAATTTTAAATGCGAGACCTGCAACTTCACCCGTATCAGTAGAAGGTACAACCACACTCTCACCATCTTGAGTCTCACCTTTAATATCCGCAACTTCTGTTGGAGCTGGTAAATATAATGCAACAGCATCAAGTAAAGTTTGAACCCCTTTGTTTTTAAATGCAGTACCACAAGTCATTGGAGTAATAACCATTGCTAATGTTTGAGCTTTTATTCCTGCAACAATCTCTTCTTCCGATAAATCACCCTCTTCAAAGTATTTTTCCATTAACTCTTCAGAAGATTCAGCAGCAGCTTCAATCATCTTTTCTCTATACTCTTCTGCTTGGTCAAGTAAATCAGCTGGGATCTCTTCTACATGGTAGTTAGAACCCATAGCAGCATCATCGTCCCAAACAATAGCTTTCATCTGTATTAAATCAATAACACCTTTAAAGTTTTCTTCAGCACCAATTGGCAATTGAATTGGAACTGGATTAGCTTTTAACCTTTCAGCTACTTGTTTCTCTACATTGTAAAAATCAGCACCTGTTCTATCCATTTTGTTAACGAAGATCATTCTTGGAACTTTATACTTGTTCGCTTGTCTCCATACTGTTTCAGATTGTGGTTGTACCCCACCTACTGAACAAAATACTGCAATTGCACCATCAAGTACTCTCATAGATCTCTCAACTTCAATTGTAAAGTCAACGTGTCCTGGAGTGTCAATAATGTTAATTTGTAGTTGTTTATTAGTCTTTGGGTGTGGCCAGTGACAAGTCGTCGCAGCAGAAGTAATTGTGATACCTCTTTCTTGCTCTTGCTCCATCCAGTCCATTGTAGCGGCACCCTCGTGAACCTCACCAATTTTATGAGATACACCAGTATAGAATAAAATTCTCTCCGTAGTTGTTGTTTTTCCTGCATCAATATGTGCAGCAATACCAATATTTCTAACTTCTGAAAGTGGTGTTTTTCTTGCCATTTTATTAGTTTCCTATTCTTACCATCTATAGTGAGCAAATGCTTTATTTGCTTCAGCCATTCTGTGCATATCTTCTTTCTTCTTGAAAGAAGCTCCTCTTTCATTAGCAGCTTCGAATAACTCGTTTGCTAATCTCTCAACCATAGTTCTTTCATTTCTTTTTCTTGCAGCATCTACAATCCATCTTAATGCTAAAGTTTGTCTTCTAACTGCTCTAACTTCTACTGGAACTTGGTAAGTTGCTCCACCAACTCTTCTAGATTTAACTTCTAAAAGTGGTTTAACATTTTCAATTGCTTTTTCAAATAACTCGTAACCAGACTCTTCACCTCTAGCATCTAAGTTTGCAATTGCACCATACATAATTTTTTGTGCTGTAGATTTTTTACCATCTAACATAACAGTGTTAATAAATTTTGTGATCACTTTACTGTTGTAGATTGGATCAGCCATTACTTCTCTAACAGGAGCTTTTCTTCTTCTCATTATCTAATCCTTTCTACTTATTTCTTAGGTCTTTTAGTACCATATTTAGATCTTGCAACAGTTCTATTTGCAACACCAGCAGTATCTAAAGCACCTCTTACAATATGATACTTAACACCAGGTAAATCCTTAACTCTTCCCCCTCTAACTAATACGATAGAGTGCTCTTGAAGGTTATGACCTTCACCACCAATATATGAAATAACTTCAAATCCAGTAGTTAATCTAACTTTTGCAACTTTTCTTAAAGCCGAGTTAGGTTTCTTTGGAGTTGTTGTATATACTCTTGTACATACACCTCTTCTTTGTGGACATTTTGATAGTGCTGGTGATTTTGATTTTTTAATCACCTTTTTTCGCTCTTTTCTTACAAGCTGATTAATTGTAGGCATTCTTTCCCTTTATATTTTTTATAGAGAGTCTGTAAATCAAAATAGATCTTAATGGATCCTCTATTTTTTGGTTTGAGCTTTAAAGCGGCTCATGCTTCTCGTTACGTTGAAATCAACGCCATGACATATGACAAGAGTCATAATCAAAACGATACTACCATTCTAGAGAAACGTTGAGTTGTTTTCTAAAAAAGTCCCGTATTTTACTTAAGTAAAGCTTAAATAAGCCTTATACATTTATTTTGGGACAACAGAGTATAAGGCTTTTTATAAAAGAGGATTACCTTATTGAGAGTCGATAATAACCCTTATCGCATTGTAGCGTTAGTGTAATTATAAAAAATAATAGTTTCATTTAGGTTACAAATCAATATAAACATTATTATTTTAATAAACCTTTCATACTCTTTGCATTAAAAAGTCTAAGTTCTAGCCCTTTTAAAGCTTTAAGTTTATTTGTAAAACCTCTTTTTGAAAAAAGTATCACATAATCAGGTACTATTTCAAGTTTTTGACATAAATCTTTTAATCTATTCAATTCATTTGTTTTCATCATTGAGTTTGTATATCTACAAGAGCCTATAACAATTCGTCCTGATTGAGTTTGAGCTAATAAATCAATCTCATTTTTTTTCTCATCCCAATATCTTCCTATCTCTTCTATCTCATCCTCTTTAAATAATACCTTTACATATTCATGACAAAGTTGTTCAAAAACAAACTTCATAAACTCATTTTGATAATTATCAAATCTTTGTATTGACTCATCATACTCTTCCCTTGCTATTCCTCTATAAAGAGGAGATACAAAAGCGAACCAAAACCTTAAAAATGGTGTTGAAAAAATTATCTTATCTGCAACATTATTCTCTTCAAATTGATTTGTTAAAAAATCAAGAGATGTTTCCGTTGAAATTATCTTTAATTCCTCTAATTCATATAAATCTTTTATACCCTCTTCATACTCAAGCTTTGCTCTTTTAAAAGCAGAGTTTACTCTCCTATCACCAAGGGCAACTCCTGTTAATATTTTATGAAAGACAGGCTTGTTTTTTACTGTTTTTGCTATTAAATCATGTAGTTCATAATATTGTGTTAATATATGTCTAAGTATTAAAGTTCTTAAAGGTTTTGTAGTATCAATTTTTATATCTAAACCACCAAAAACTGCAAAGTAGTTTATGGCTGTTTCCATATCTTTTGGATTATTTTGTTTGCAAAAGTATTCAAACTGTTCATGAAATGATTTATTTGTAAGTAAGATAAGAAATCCTTTAAAATTTTAATAATTGTGCAATTATAACACATAAACCACACTTTTATTAGATAAAATAATAAAACAAATATATATAAAGATTTATTATGAAAAAACATTTTATGGAACAATCACTTATTTTTTTTAGTGTTACAAAATGGGTACTCCTATCCTCTGCAATAGGAGCAATTATTGGAGCAATAGTTACTTTTTTTTTAAATACAATTTATGCTTCAGATAAACTAAAAGATTTTTTACCCTTTCCCTCTTATTACCTACTTCCTATTGGCTTAATTATAACAGTCTTTTTAATTAGAAACTTTGCTCCAAACGCTTCAGGACATGGAACAGAAAAGATTATAGAAGCAGTACATAAAAAAGAGGGAAGAATTGATTTTGCAGTTATTCCTATAAAACTTATTGCCACTGTTGTTACTATTTTTACAGGAGGTTCAGTTGGGAAAGAAGGGCCTGGTGCACAAATAGGAGCTGGAGCCGCTTCTTTTATCTCTCAACTTGCTAAGTTTTCTGTAAAAGATAGAAAAAAACTTGTTATATGTGGTATAAGTGCTGGATTTGCTTCAGTATTTGGCACTCCAATTTCAGGAGCAATTTTTGGAGTAGAGGTTTTAGTAGTTGGTCTTATTATGTACGATGTTTTATTGCCCTCTTTTATCGCAGGTTTTGCAGCATATACAACAGCTAAACTTTTAGGTATCAATTACACATACTATCATATGCAATTTTCAAATACATTACCCTTTGATATAATACTTATTGTTCAAGTTGTTACTGCAGGTCTTTTTTTTGGTATTGTTTCATATATTTTAATTACCACACTAAAGCACACAGAAAAAAAAATTAGAAATATTGAAATAAATCCTTATTTAAAAGCTTTTATTGGAGGAACTTTTTTAGTTTTACTATCATTTTTTATTGGAGACCAATTTTTTGGCTTAGGATTAGATACTATTTCTACACTATTTTATAGTGATTATCAACTATCATCTGATGTTCCTTGGTATTCTTTTTTAGCTAAGACCTTGTTTACTTCTATCACTTTAGGTGCAGGAGGAAGTGGTGGAGTTATTACCCCTATTTTTTACGTAGGAGCAACAAGTGGACACTTCTTTGGAACACTTATGGGAGATAATATAGCACTATTTGCAGCACTTGGTCTTACAAGTGTTTTAGCTGGAACAACTAACTCTCCTATTGCAGCAACTATTATGGCAGTCGAACTTTTTGGAATTGATATTGCTCATTATGCAGCAATAAGTGCTGTTATTACATTTCTAATGACCGGTCACAGAAGTATCTTTCCTTCACAAATGTTAAAATTTTCAAAATCTGATATGCTAAATATTGAGTTTGGAGAAAATATAGAAAAAACAAATGTAGATTTAAGCGATAAAAGTAAAATAAAAGTTAAAGACTTTAAAAAAAGATTTAGATGGAGTGCAAAAAAATAGTATGAAATTAAGAGTTGGAACTTTTAATCTTTTTCAATATGTTGCACCACCTTACTCATGGTATACGAAAAAAGAGAGCTTTGACCAAGAACAATGGAATCAAAAACAAGCTTGGATAGAAAAACAAATTAGAAAAATGGATTGTGATATTATAGGTTTTCAAGAGGTTTTTTCAAGAGAGGAATTAAAAAAACTTTGTTTAAAAAATGAGTTTAAATATTTTCTTACAGTAGATAATGCAAAACTTGATAAAAAACTTCCAACAACTTATATATCTACAACTATTGCACTTGCTTCAAAATATGAAATACTAAAAGTTGAAAATGTAAAAATAAATATAAAATCTCTCTCAAAACACTTATTTAAAGGTAAGTTTGAGTTTTCAAGAAAACCTCTAAAAGCTTTGATAAAAATAAATGATAAATTAAATATTACAGTTTATGTAAATCATTTTAAATCAAATAGATTAAATGAATTTGAATACGCCTTCTCAAAAGATACTAACTTAGAACAAAAAAAAGAGAAAGTAAAAGTAGCTCTTGAGAATAACTATTCTCCTGCACTAAAACAAAGACTTTGTGAAACCTCATCTGTATATTATGATTTTAAAAAGTGTAAAACCCCTATTATTAGTATGTGTGATTTAAATGACAAAGAGTTCTCACTAAGTATAGATGCTCTAACAAATAAAGCCTATCATAACAATAAGAAAATTAATTCATATTTACTCTATGATGCTTTTTATTTAAATAGTAAAAAAAAGTATAATCCTCACCCTGAAAAGAAGCAGACTAGAACTCCTACAAGCTATTATATGAACCAAGGAAATGTACTTGATTATATCTTTGTATCAAAAGAGTTTAACAAAAGATATAAAAACTCAATAGCTAAAATTAGTTCATATGAAGTTTTTAATGAACATCTAAAAGAGAATAAGGAAGGCTCTCTTCTACAAAGTGACCATGCTCAAGTTGTTTGTGAGATTGAATTTTTTAAAACCTAAAGTGATTCCAATATTACTAACTGTTTAGTGTAAAATCTCTAAGAAGAGATTTAAATTCATCTAGAATTACATCTAAATGAATTTTTCTCTTCTTTAAGTTTAAAATATTTATTTGTAAACTCTTTAAATAAATTAATATTTTAAATTTACACAACTACTTTAATACTACTAAAAACTTTCCCAAGCAGCATCTGACTTATCTCTTTTGACTTTTTTACTTATTTTCTCTTCTACAAAAGTATCTTCTCTACTTTCTATTTTTGAAGCAGAAACACTATTTTTACCATTAAACTCTTTTTTATTTGCATCTTCTACAATTCCATCGGCTAAAATATTAGTTTTATTTGCAATCTCTTGTGTTTTTGTAGCAATAGAAGCATTCTTCTGCGTTTGTTGGTCAAGTAAAGCCACGGCATCATTAATTTGTTCAATTCCACTTTGTTGTTCTTTTGAAGCATGGTTAACTTCAGTAATAAGACTTATTGTACCACTAATATTTTCATTTAATGATTTATATCCCTCTATCATTTGAGTTGAAACTTGTTTTCCTTCATTTGCTTTTAAAGTTGCTTTTTCAACAATATGCTTTATCTCATTTGCTGCTTCTGCACTTTTACTTGCCAAGTTTCGTACCTCTTGTGCAACAACTGCAAAACCTTTTCCAGCTTCACCAGCACTTGCTGCTTCAACTGCGGCATTAAGTGATAATATATTTGTTTGAAATGCTATTTGGTCAATTACAGTAATTGCCTCATTAATTGCCTCAACTTGAGTATTTATATCTTCCATTGATTTTGTAGTATTAAAAGCCATTTCTTCACCAGCCTTAACAGAGCTTGTAAGCTCTTTTGCATTTTCACTCATCTTTTGTACATTGTTAGAATTATTTATTACTGTACTTGTTATCTCTTCTAATGCTGCTGCTGTTTCTTCTAATGATGCTGCTGCTTCATTTGCACTACTACTTAAAGTATTTACATTGGTTAATAGTTCAGTAGAACCATCTTTTAGTGTTAATCCATTTCTCTTATTTTGAATTAACATTTTTGTTATTGCTTCACCTAGTTTATTTATTCCTTCACTAAGCTCACCTATCTCACCTTTTGTATTACCTTTATTTACACTATTTAAATAATTATAATTTGCATATTGATTTAGTACTTTTAGAATATTTTGAATATTATCTTCTAATTCCTCAAGCATACTATTAATTAAATCTTTTAATTGATTTAAACCTTGATTATTTGAACTTAAAGTTATCCTATCAGTTAATACACCAGTATTTACTGTATTTATAACTTTACTTGCATTATCAATAAGTTTTTTCTCCTCTTCAAGTCCTTGTTTGATTTTATTAATATTCTCATTTACAATACTAGACATTGAACCTATTTCATCTTTTCTATCTACTACTAACTCTTCTGTATCACTTGTCTCTTTATTTAAATATTTAAAGAATGATAATAATCCATTTTGAAATACATTTAAAGGTTTTACTACCATACTATTTATAAATATATACAAGATTACACTAATTATACCTATTAAAATTACAGAAGCTATTGCTATTATATTCCTTATTCTATTTGGTACTTCAAGAACTTCTGCTTTATCGATTTTTGCAATAATTGCCCAAGTAATATCTTCTCCTACAGTTACAGGAGCATAAGACTCTAATACTTCATCTCCAGAAAAAGAAATTATTTCTCCTTCCCCACTTTTTCCAGATAAGGCAGCTTTTACGTACTCTGTTTCAATTCTATTTTTCTCTGGGTTTTGTAATGCTTTTTTTATGCTATATACATCTGGAAATAAAATACTATCATTTCTCATTAAATAATCAGGTCCAATTACAAGTGTTTCTTCACTATATCCAAAACCTTCTCTAAAATTTACTATTTTATTTATAGCAACTTCATCAAATCTAAAAACTAAAACTGCTTTTAACTCATCATCTATATATACAGGTGTTCCTACAAACATTTCTGGTGAATTGTTAGTTGGAGAGTAAAGACTCATATCTTCATAAACTGAACGTTTTGCTTCAACAACTTTTTTCCAAACTCTTGCAAGCCCTGAATTTTTTAATTCACCATATGATAAATTTGATCCATAATCAGAATATTTTTTAGTAGTATAGAAAACTCTTCCATTTACAGTACTTATCAATATCATATCTTTATATCCAGATTCCTCTGCAAATCTTATAAAATAATCATCATACTCTGATACAACTTTTTTTACATTTTCATTATGAATAGGAAAGTCGTCTGTTTTTTTAAGGTTTAAAGTTGATCTAACTTCTAATAATTCATTAACAAAGTTTTTTATAGTTAAGTTTCTACTTAAAATTTTAACATCTTCAGTTGTCTCTTCAAAAAAAGTATCAAGTTGATGTTGCTTTATTATTGCTATCGTTTTTAATCTATCATAACTCTCTCTTTCTAAAACACTTCTCGTCTCCTTCACTGATATAATTGCCAGAATTACTCCCAATACTATAAGAGAACATATAGTAATGACTAAAATCTTAGTTTTTATTGTTAAGTTTTTCATTTCTTTTCCTTTTATTTATGTGCTGTATTAATTAATCTTATAATTTAAGATAACTATAACAGTAACTATATTGTAATATTATAGTATTATATCTAAAAACTAAGTTATATATTTTATTATTTATAAATAATTTTTAATTATGAATTATAATTTTAAAATATTTTTATTGGATTATTAATTATTGGGACAATTATTTAGTGAGCTTAAATTATGTATAAAATAATTTTAAAAAATAATTTTATTTTTTAAGGTAAATTTGAGAGAAAAACTGTTTTTTTTCTATTTTTTTCTATTTTCTTATATTTTTTTGAAGATTTATATTTATAATATATTTTTTATTTTTATCTATTTATTGTTAACTATTGGTCTTAAAAAATTATAAAATCTCTCTTACTTTTTATACTTATCTATATCTATTCAATTCATATAAACTGTTTTAATTTATATGCCCAAGCCTTATAAGCTTTTTGCCCAAGATGCAAGCCATCAGTTGTTAAATCCTCTCTTAGTAACTCTTTCTCATTTTTAAAAGAAGAGTTTAAATCAATAAATTGTAGATTTTTCTGTTTTGAATACTTTATAATTAACTCATTAAATAGTTTTACTTTTTTATTTATTGCTGGCATTTGTGTTACCAAAAGAAATTGAACTATTACTTCTATATTGTTTGTAATTAGTTTTTCTACTATTTTTTTATAGTTAGAAAAAGCTTCTTCAAGTGGTATTGATACTGATAAATCATTTATCCCTATCATTAAAAAAACTCTTTTTGGCTGAAGTTGAATTATTGGTTCTAATCTATTTAATAAATCTAATGTAGTATCTCCATCCATACCAAAGTTTAAAAGTTCTTCTACTTCTAATAACTTTTTCCAATCACCTCTTGCAATCAAAGAGTCACCAAGCATTACTATATTAATATTCTTTTTCATATCTGAAATCCTAAGATATAGCCTCTTTTACAGCTTTTAATACATGTAGTTTTGTAGTATCATAAATAGGAATATCCACATAACCTTGTTTTATAAGCATACTAATTTCCGTACAACCAAGAATTACACCCTGTGCACCTTGGTTCTCTTCTAATCTTTTAATAATCTTTATATACTCATCTCTAGAAGTCTTATTACAAATTCCAAGGCAAAGCTCCTTATAAATTACCTCATGAATTAAATTTTGCTCTTGTTCATTTGGGATGATAACTTCAATATTATACTTATCTTTTATTCTACCTTTATAAAAATCTTCTAACATAGTAAATTTTGTACCTAAAAGTATTACTTTTTTAATTCCATCTTCTACTAATGCTTCACCTGTACAATCAGCTATATGTAAAATAGGAATATTAATTTTATCCTCTATTTGTGGAACTACTTTATGCATAGTATTTGTACATATTATAAGAAAATCAGCTTTTGCATCTTCAATAGCCTTTGCCTCATCTAATAATATCTTTGCCGTTTTATTCCAAAGTGAACTATGTTGAAACTTCTCAATCTCATCGAAATCTACACTTGATAAAATAATTTTAGCACTATGAAGTCCACCTAGTTTACTCTTTATCTCTTCATTTATTAACTTGTAATATATAGCTGTACTCTCCCAACTCATTCCTCCAAGCATACCAATTTTTTTCATCTTTTACCTTTTATTTGTAAAATCTACTCTTTATTAATACCTCTAAAATTTCCATTAACTTATTTTTTCTAAACCATCTTTACTTAATCTATAAATTGTAGGAGTAAGTCTTTCAATAAAAGTCTTATGGTGAGAAACAATAATCATCGATTTTTTTATACTATTTAAAATCTTTATTATTTTACTCTCTGCATCTTCATCAAGAGCATTTGTTGGTTCATCAAGAAGTATAATTTTTGGTTTTGTAATAAGTATCCCTGCTAATGCCACAATCTTTTGCTCCCCTCCACTTAAATCATAGATATTTCTATTTTCTAAATGCTCTATACCTAACTCTTTTAACATCTCTATTGAAGACTCATAAGCTTCCTCTTTTTTTATTCCCTGAGCTCTTAAAGCGAACATTACATCTTCAATAACAGTAGGACATAAAAAATGGTCATTTACATCTTGTGGTAAATAACCAATATCACTTCTATATGTTTTAAAATCTTTTAAACTATTCATTAGTTCATGGAAAAGATAAACCCCTCCATTTTTCTGTTCAATTAATCCTGCAACAATTTTAAGTAGTGAACTTTTTCCACTCCCATTTGCACCAATAATTGCAACTTTTTCTTCATGAGAGACATTAAGAGTTACCTTTGAAAAGACCTCTTTTGTAGATGTTTCATAAGAAATCTCTTTTAAGTTTATTGAACAACTCATACAAATACCTTTTCTACTATTATCATACAAACTAAAAATACTAAAATAACATCATATACCGAAAGTTTAGAATTATTTATTAGATATATCCTTCCATGAAATCCTCTTAATTTAAAGGAGTCTTGCATTGAGTTTGCTTTTTTAATTGATTTTACAAAAATATGCCCAAATAAATTTCCATAAGTCTCATAAGTAAATAAAGAGGATTTACCATGGAAACCTCTAGCACTTAATGTTTGTCGAATTTTTTTAAACTCATCAGTTAAAGTTTGAATCATCTTTAATGTAAAAAATACTGAACTTACAAGCTTTTTGGGAAACCTAAGTTCATTTAATGCCCTAACTATATCATAACCACTTGAATGAGAAAAAAGTAAAAGATTAAACAAAATTATCATATTAGTTCTAAAGTAAATATTTAAAGCCTCTTGCATTGAACCTTGTATTAATAAAACAAGAAAAATCATTAGAATAAAAAGATTTAAAAAAAAAAGTTTTTTTAAAACTTGTACTATATTTTTATATTCGCAATATATAGCAAAAAAAATTGGTGCAAAATAGAAAAATTCAACTTGAGAAAAACTAATAAAAATAGAGTAAAAAAATGCAGATATTAAAAGAATTGAAGAGTTAAATCTACTCACTTTTTAAACCTCTTTAAAGCTAAAAATATTAAACCAATTAGAATAACTGCAATAAGAGACTCTAAAATAGAACTCATTTGAGAAATCTTCTTTTTCTCCTTTTTAAGATTTTCTATTTTAATAGATTCACTAGCACTATGCCCGCCAATTGTCTCAACTTTTACTAAAAGTTTTGAATCAAGTTTATTAAAAATAAAATCACCATTTTCATCAGTTTTTGCAGTTTCTAATAAAGTTGTTTTATTATCAAAAACCTCTACTTTACAATTTTTACAAGGAGCACCTGAAGCAAAGTAAGAAGTAACAACTATTTTATCATTTTTTTCATATAAAAAGATATTTAATTTATGAGCAAATAAAAAAGAGCTAAAAAAAATTAAAATTAAAATTACTCTCATAATTTACACTCCTTTAAAATATCTGGAATTGATTTTTTTAAATAATTTATCAAAAATATAGTCACTAAACCCTCTATTAACATTGCTGGAATATTTGCAACAATTACTGTATATGAAGCTATTAAATACTCCTTTTTTGATAAAGCTAAAATAAGTGCCAAAATAAGAGTTGATAAAATAATAGGAATAAAACCTATCATAAAGTATTTAATTTTAATATTTAAAAAATTTAATAATCCCATCTTAGTAATAAGATAAATTAAATAACTTGGTAATGCCATAATAATCAAGTTTGCACCAAGTGAACTTAAACCTCCAAAACCCAATAGAGTAGCTTGAAGCAGTAATGCAATTAAAATAGCAAGAAAAACTTGAGAACCTAAGACAATACCAAGTATCCCTATTAATACAAGATGTATTTGTGTAGGTCCTAATGGAATATGTATAAATGAAGCTATAAAAAATATTGCTCCCATCGCTGAAATAAGTGCAATACTACTATTTTTAATATTTTTTAAAGAGTATGCAACTAAGCCTACACTAAGAACAGATGTTGCAATAACAATTTCACTTGACAAAATTCCATCAGAGATATGCATTTATTAATAAGCCTTTATCCAAAGCAAAGCGCCATTTTCTACTGGATACATTTTACCTTTATATTCCTTTTGACCTTCTTCAATAAGTGCAGCAAACCCCCACCAACCCTTATGATTCATAACAAAAGAAAATATACCATTATCATCAGTCTTAACAACTTGTGTAATATGTGCTTCACTAGAAGCTTTTAATCCAAACTCATTATAAAGTTCAACTTCTACTTCTACATTTGTAGCTGGTTTACCATTTTGCAGAACTTTACCTTGAAAAAGATTTCCACTATAAACTGCAAAAGGTTTTACCATAGGAATAATTTCATACTTTAAGCCAAGAGGTTCATCCCAGCCATTTTCTAGCCCATAAGCTGAAACAATCAGTTTTGGAACATGAACAATATACTTCTCTTCTGCTGGTTCAAAATAAGGCTGTGGTTGAACATAAAACTTATAAACACCTGGTCTTTTAATTTTATATGAAGTTTTCCAAGCCTTGTGATCAAACTTTTTAGTCTCAACTAAAGGTAACTCTTTCTTGTCCATAAAAATTGCAGGTTTTTCCATTGTCATACCTTTTTGTTCAAAAGGATGAATAAACATTGCATCAAACTTTAAATTAGCTTCTTCTTTTGTTTTAACATTATCAGTAGATGATAAAAATGTAAGAAAATGAGCATTGGCAACTGTAACAGAAACCATTACTAAAAACATATATAATTTTTTCAAAATATACCTCCAAAATAAATTTTGAAGATTATAAATTTTTAGTTTTTATAAAAAAATAAATTTGTTAAGTTCTTATGTACTTTTAGAACTCAAAAGAATACCTATAATTCTCTAGTATAAATACCCCTTAAAGTCGCCTACTAATACAAAAACCTCATATTTAAAATAAGTAATGCCATTACACTACAAATAGCATATCCTTAGGAAGTAGCTTTACAGGAATTTGAAGGAACTCAATTATATCAATACAGATACTATTTTATAGATATTTTACTAAAGTAAATATTTTACAGTACCGTATTAAATACCGTTATCTTTTTTATTAAGATAATCATTTATAAATAATTTATCTATTATAT
>CAYZST010000024.1:0-17103 GCA_964480765.1 uncultured Arcobacter sp.
TGAGTTTTTATTTACTTATTTATAAACTTACCTTTTTTTATCCCCACTTTTTTATTATAAAAATATTTGGCTTTTATAGCTTAAAAACCATAATACAAATGCTCACTTATGACTTGTTTTAATTATTAAAATGTATATAATGACAAGATAAGAGTTACTTAAAAGAATTAAATAATTTTAAAGTTATTAAATTGATTCATTACTAGAAAAAGAGAGGTTTCAAATTTCTAGAGAGAGTATTAAAAGTTTTAGTAGAAATTTAGAAATAAAAAAAGCCCCGATAAAATCGAAGCTTTTTTATAGAAAACGAATTATTACAGCCTAGATTCGTATCTTCTAAGCATATATAATCTTTTAAGCATTTTCTTTCTAGCGTTAATTTTTTGTTTTTTTCTGATTTCTGTCATTGGTTCAAAAAATCTTCTAGCTCTAGTTTCAGTAACAATTAGATTTCTATCACATTGTTTCTTAAACCTTCTATATGCTTCGTCAAAAGATTCGCTATCTTTAACTTTAATGCCTGGCACTAAAATCACCTTCTTTCTTTTAAATTTTTAAGTTTGCATTATATCTAAAATTTTCTTAATTTGAATTTAATTAAATAACAGATAAAATAACGAGGAAATAGATTAAAGGTTATACTTTGAATTTAACACATTTAGATGATAATAATAGACCAAAGATGGTTGATGTATCAGAGAAAGACAATACTTCAAGACTTGCTATTGCTTCTGGACAAATAACAATGAGCGAAGAAGCTTTTAATGCAATTATTGATAATACAACAAAAAAAGGTCCAGTTCTCCAAACGGCTGTAATTGCTGCAATTATGGGAGTAAAAAAGACTAGTGATTTAATACCTATGTGTCATCCTTTATTTTTAAGTGGAATTAATTGTGATATTGAAGAGTTACCAGAACTTCCAGGATTTAAATTATATGTTACTACAAAGTTAAATGGACAAACAGGAGTTGAAATGGAAGCCTTAACTGGTGTATCAATAGGTCTTTTAACTATTTATGATATGGTAAAAGCGATTGATAAATCAATGATAATCTCAAATATTCAACTTGAAAGTAAAAGTGGTGGCAAGAGTGGTAATTTTAATAGAAATTCTTTAAAGGATAAAAACTAATGATTGATTTAAATCAATATAAACTTGAATTAAATTACCCTTGTTCTTGGAAGTATAAAATTGTGCTCTTAGAAACTACTAATGTAAAGTATATATCAAGAGATATATTTGGAGAGCGAAAACACTCTGTAACTAAGTCAAATATAAGTAAAAAGGGTAAGTTTAAAAGTCTTACAATTGAACTTATTGTTCATAATGATGATGATAGAGAAGAGATCCATAGACTTTTGGATGAACATAAAGATATTAAGATGGTTCTTTAAAAAATATGGAAAGAAGAGATTTTTTTAAGGCGTCTTATGCCTTTGCTTTCTATTTGTCTTCACAAAACTTATATGCAGATGATAATCAAGATGATCTTTTTGGTTTTTTTAAAAAGACTTTCTTAAAAAATGAAGAGAGAATTGTTTTTAGTGATAGTGAAAATAAGAGGATAGCTGAAGAAGGTATTATCGAGGAGTCTTCAAATACATTTGAAACTCAAAAAAGTTCTGAAAAACCGTCAGAACCAATTGATAATATTGCTTTAGATAATAAACCTATAAAAGAAAAAAAAGATGTGTTTATTGAAAAGAGATTTATAAATGAGTTTGTTTCTGTAAAAGAAAAATTAAAACATCTTCAAGATCATGTAGGATATGGAAACTTTAATATTATTGGTTTTGATGAAATGATTAAACTTGTAAAGCATTCAAATAAAATGGATGAGTTTACAAAAAAAGAGTTAGACTTTTTAGAATCAATTTTCTATTATGATCCTCAATATCATGGTTTTTATGGCGAGAGAGTTTCAAAAAATATAACTGATGTAATTAATAAGAAAGAGGTTGTAAAGATACCTTATACAGGACACTATCTCTTCAAAGGTGACCCTGAAAAGGTATATTACCAAATGTTAAAAGATGTGGGGAGCACACTTATTTTAACTTCAGGAATTAGAAGTATTATAAAACAGACAAAACTTTTTTTAGATAAAATTGATTCAGTTGGTGGAAACTTATCTATTGCTTCTAAATCACTAGCTCCCCCTGCATTTACATATCATAGTATCTCGGATTTTGATGTTGGTAAAAAAGGTTTTGGATATGCAAATTTTACATCAAGGTTTGCTTTGACAGAGGAGTTCTTTAAAATGAGAAAACTAAACTATATTGATATGAGGTATACAATTAATAATAAGGATGGAGTAAGGTATGAACCTTGGCATGTTAAGATTGTTTAAACTATTTAGTATTTTGTTATTTACATTAAATCTTAATGCAAATATAAAAACTCTTGATTTTGATTTTATTAAAAAAGGCATCGATGATGATAACACCTTATTAATTGTTGGAGGAATTCAAGGGGATGAGCCAGGAGCATTTATGGCAGCCTCTTTAATCTCTACGCATTATAAGATTACTAAAGGTTCGGTATGGGTTGTACCTAACTTAAACTTTTATTCAATTATTAAAAAAAGCAGAGGTCCTTTTGGCGATATGAATAGAAAGTTTGCCTCTTTATCAGCGAATGATCCTGATTATGAATCGATTCAAAGAATTAAAAGGTATATCACTTCTCCAAATGTAAAGGTTGTACTAAATTTACATGATGGTAGTGGTTTTTACAGAAAAGAGCATATTAATTGGTCTTTTTCTCCTGATAGATGGGGACAAAGTTCGATTATTGATCAGAGTACTTTAGATATTCAAAAGTATGGAAATTTAGAAGATATAGCAAAAGAAGTTTGTGATTATGTTAATAAAAATCTAATCAGAGAAAGAGATTCATATCGTGTAAAAAACACAGAGACTAGACTTGGTAATAAGGAGATGGAGAAGACCTTAACTTATTTTGCTATTAATAATGGAAAAGCAGCTTTTGGAAATGAAGCAAGTAAAAATTTACCTCTTCATGAGAGAACTTATTATCATTTATTAGCTCTTGAAAAATATATGAGTATTATGGGGATAGAGTTCAAAAGGAATTTTGAATTAAATCCACTCTCTGTTTATCATGCAATTAATAATGAAATTTATATAACTTTTTATGATGAAAAAATTCAATTACCCTTAAATAAAATTAGAGATATGCTTAAATATTTTCCAGTAAAAAAAGATGGTACTTTAGATTTTACTCCATCTACTCCACTTATGACGGTTATTAAGAAAGATGACAACTATATAATTCATTATGGAAATAGAAAACTTGTAAGTTTGAAAGCTGATTATCTTGATATTGAAGAGGAAAAACCAAATATACTTATAAATATCGATGGAGAAGAAAAAGTTGTAACTTTTGGTTCTATTATAGATGTGGAAAAAGATTTTGAGATTAGACCCTTAGAAGATTTTAGAGTAAATATTATTGGTTTTGTTAAAAATGGCTATCCTAATGAATCAGGTATTAAAGTAAGTGAAAAGGATTTTATAAGAAGATTCTCTATTGATAAAAAAGAAAAAATTTTTAGAGTTGAGTTTTACAAAAAAGAGAAATTTGCAGGGATGATTTTAGTAAACTTTAACAAAGAGAAGATTAAAAGTATATCTTCAAATTAGAAGAGTGTTAATGTATGTAACACTACTTTTTATAAGTTTACAAGCTCTTGTTTAATTCTCTCTTGATTTAATTTTTTGCAGGCAGTTTTATAGAGTTTTTCAACTCTTTGTTTATCATCACCAATTAGTTTTGCTGTATCTTCAATGCTTTTTTTATTTTCAATTGCAATAAATACTTTAAACTCTTTTTTTGTAAATTTTCTTTTTAGAACCTCTTTTAGTTCTTCTTCACTTTTTAAAGTTCCTACAAGTTTTTTAATGTGAAACAGTAATGAGTCTTTTAGTGTCAATTTTATATCCTTTAAAATATTTTCTACTTTTTATTTTATAACTTTTTTATCTTTATTTCATTTTTCAATAAGGGTTACAATTAGTTGCTATTACTTATTTTAACCACTCTTCTAAACGATTAATATCTTCATATGAAGTTAAGTCCAGCATTATAGGACTTATTGATACAAAGTTTGCTTTAATTGCCTCAAAATCACAATCTTTTCTTTCACTTGCTTTCCATTCAAGAGGATGAAGTCCAATCCAATAGTACTCTTCTCCTCTTGGATTAAGGTGTCTATTTGTATCATTCCCATACTCTCTATATCCTGTCTTTGTAATTTTTATTCCTCTACATTGATCAATAGTAATTGGAGGAATATTTATATTTAGAAATTTTCTTTGTTCTAATGGAAACTCTTTATTTAAAATCTTTTTTGCTATTTGAGCGATAGTTTTTTTAGCAAGAGCAAAATCCCAACCATTTTTTATATCATGACATTTATCTTTACAAACTTGTGAGATTGCAATGGCAGGTATTCCTTGTAATATTGCTTCCATAGCACCTGCTGCTGTTCCACTATAAGTGATGTCTTCTCCCATATTTGCACCAATATTAATTCCACTTATTACTAAGTCAGGTTTATATCCTTCTTTAAATAGATTATTTATAGAGATATAAATACAATCTGAAGGTGTTCCATCATCCACTTTATAGTAATCATCATCTACACTTTCAAGTCTAAGGGGTTTGTCTAAGGTAAGACTATGTCCACATGCAGATTTGTTTCTTGCAGGAGCAACTACTGTAATTTTTGCAAGGGGACTTAATGCTTCAATTAAAGCCTTTAATCCCACTGCATCAAATCCATCATCATTTGTTAATAAAATATGTTTCATTCTATAATATGAACCCCTTCTATCTCATCTATTTTTTCTTTTACTTTTTCAGATATTTTGAAATCCATAAACTTATTGTCTTCTGCCCTTAATAGACTTAATATATTTAACTTAGTTAAAACATTTATTGTGAATTTGTGTTTTCCTTGGTTTTGAACTAATAAATTATATAGTTCTTCTATTCTATATGCACCTTTACTATTCTCTTCATACTCTACTGCAATATGTATAGGGTCAGGTTCTTTTTCTACATGTTTTCTTTTTACTTTTTCTTTTTGTGCACCATCAAGAGATTCAATTTTAAGAATATTCATTCTTGTAAAGTCTCCATCTTTAGTAACTCTAACTTTAAAAGCTATTGGTTCATCTAAATTAAAATTCTCTTCTAACTCTTTTAATCTATTTTCAAATAGCATTATCTCAATATTTCCGTGAAGATCAAGGATATTTGCAATTCCAAATTTATTACCTTTTTTAGAGATTTTTTCAGTAATTTCTTCAATTTTTCCTACAATAATTGCTTGACTCCCATCTGCTATTTCATCTAATTCCGAAGAGAGGGTATAGTCAATTTTATCAATTTCATCTCTATACCTATCAAGAGGGTGACCAGATACGTAAAATCCTAAAGAGGCTTTTTCTAATTCTAATATCTCTTTTTGATCATACTCAGGGATATGTTCAATTTGGATATCAACTTTTGTAAGCTCTTCACTATCTCCAAAGAGTGAACCAGTTGCCATTTTTTTAGCTTGCATTGCTTTTGCTACTGTTTCACCAATAATTTCAATTTGTTCTAAAATGGCTCTTCTTGAATATCCAAATGATGTAAGTGCACCTGACTTTGCAAGGGATTCTATTACTCTTTTGTTTACTTTACTCCCATCAATTCTTGATAAGAAATCAGCTAAATCTTTAAACTCTCCGTTTTCTCTCTCTTTAATAATAGAGTTAATAGCAACGTCTCCTGCTCCTTTGATAGCTCCCATACCAAACATAACTGTTTCTTTGTTATCAATATCAGTTGCAGAGAATACAGAGTATGATTTATTAATATCAGGTGGGAAGAGTTCTATTCCTAATCTTTTTACTTCATCAACATATTTAACAACTTTATCAGTATTATCTTTTTCAAGTGTAAGCAAGGCTGCCATAAACTCTGTTGGGTAGTAAGATTTTAAAAATGAAGTATAGAATGTTACAAGGGCATAGGCTGCTGAGTGAGATTTGTTAAATCCATATCCAGCAAATTTTACAATTAGATCAAAAAGTTCATCTGTATAGGCTCTTGTATAACCTTTCTTTTCCGCACCATCTGAGAATTCCCCTTTTAACTTGTCCATCTCCTCTTTAATTTTTTTCCCCATGGCTCGTCTAACTAAATCCGCTCCTCCAAGTGAAAAACCACCAATTGATTGTACAATTTGCATAACTTGTTCTTGATAAACAATAACTCCATAGGTATTTTCAAGGATTGGTTTAAGAGCTGGTTCTAATTCATTATAAAAGTAGTCGATTTTTGCTCGACCATGTTTTCTATTGATAAAGTCATCAAGCATTCCCGATTCCATTGGTCCTGGTCTATATAGTGCAAGAACGGCGATAATGTCCTCGAAATTTGAAGGTTTTAATCTCTTACATAAATCTTGCATACCAGCAGATTCAATCTGAAATAGTCCAATTGTATTACCCGTTTGAATTAGTTCATAAACACCTTTATCATTTACATCTTCATGGATAAAGTTAATTCTTTTTCCATGTCTTTTTTCAACAAGTTTATTGGCTTCTTCAATAACTGTTAGTGTTTTAAGACCTAAGAAATCGAATTTGATTAAATCTACATCTTCTACATATTTACCATTATATTGAGTTGCAAGAGTGTCAAGTCCTGAGGGTTTAAAAAGAGGGGTTTTTTTCCATAAAGGTTCATTTGAAATTACAACTCCTGCTGCGTGAGTACCTGCATTTCTATTAAGTCCTTCAAGTGCTAAAGCAAAATCCCATACTCTTTTTGCTTGGGGGTCTGTATCGCATAACTCTTTAATCTTTGGCTCTTTTGCATATGAGTCTGTAAGGTTAATACCAAGTTCATCAGGAATAAGCTTTGCCATAGCATCAGCTTTTGAGTATGGCATATCAAGAACTCTAGCAACATCTCTAATAACTCCTTTTGCAAGAAGTTTACCAAAGGTAATAATCTGTGCAACATTTGAACGACCATATTGTTTTACAACATAATCGATAATTTCACCTCTTCTACTTTGACAAAAGTCCATATCTATATCGGGCATTGATACCCTTTCTGGATTTAGAAACCTTTCAAAAAGTAGACCATAAGGCATAGGATCAATATCTGTAATAAACAGACAATATGCTACAAGACTTCCAGCTGCTGAACCCCTTCCAGGACCTACTGGTATTTTCATCTTTTTTGCAACAATTACGAAGTCCCAAACGATTAGCATATATCCTGGGAATTTCATATTATTAATAATATCTATCTCTATTTGAAGTCTATTTTTATACTCTTGATGCTTATCTTCAGGTACAATTTCAAGTCTTTTTTCCAGACCCTCCCAGCATTTATATTTAAAAAGTGCAATATCGTTTTCAAGAGAGTATTCTTCGTTTGGTAAAGGAATAGTTTGTCCTGCCTCAATTAGTTTGTTTCTTGTAAACTTGAAGTTTGGAGGCGTTGGGTTTCCAAGTTTTATTTCAAGATTGCATTTGTTTGCTATTTCTTGTGTTGCATGAATTGCTTCTGGAATATCTGCATATATTTTTGCAATTTGTTCTGGTGTTTTTAGGTAAAACTCATGTACAGAGTGTCTTAATCTATTTGGATCATCATAAAGTTTATTCATTGATATACACATGAAGGCTTCATGTGCATCAGCATCTTTTTGTTCTAAGTAGTGAGTATCATTTGTAGCAACAACTTTGATTCCCGTCTCTTTTGAAATTCTTAAAATTTGGTCATCTACAAAAAGTTGGTCACCAATACCATGCCTCATAATCTCTAAATAAAAATCATCTCCAAAAATCTCTTTATACTCTAAGGCAATTTTTTTTGCTTCTTCATATCCTTTTGCACCATTTTTAACATTTCTTTCATTGTTTGTATTTAAGTGCCAATTTATTTCTCCTTGAAGACAAGCTGCGGAACAAACAAGTCCTTCTGAGTTCTCTCTTAGTAGTTTCTTATTTATTCTTGGGTAGTAGTAAAAACCATGCATATAGGCTTGAGAAGATAGGAACATTAGGTTTTTATATCCTACATCATTTTTTGCATAAAGGCATAAGTGAAATCTTTGTCTATTTGTTTTATCCCCAATTTCATCAGAGTTATGAATATATGCTTCCATACCAATAATAGGTTTAATTCCTTGATCTTTCATAGCATTATAAAAATCAATGGCACCAAACATATTACCATGATCTGTCATAGCAACAGAAGTCATACCCATCTCTTTTACTTTTTTTGCAAGGGGTTTAATCTTATTTGCACCATCAAGTAGTGAATATTCAGTGTGTAAATGTAAATGTGTAAATTGAGGAATTTGTGACATACTTTAACTCTATAATTTTTAATTTTTTAAAATTAGAGTATATCTAAAAAATGTTTTTGTGATTCTTTATATCCTAAGTTAAAACAATCATTTAGTTCTTTAAATGTAAACATTTTGAAATTTCTAAGTTTTTGAGTAGTTATATATTGATGGGAGTGCTTAATTGAGTAGTTCATATTATTAATCCGATGAGAAAAAATCTTTTTTTTAGCACTTTTAAAAGGGTTGAAAATCTTTTTTTTTGGTATTTCTTGTTGTTTTGGCATTAAATCCACACTGCAAATGTGATAATCATCATCCAAGAAGGGTCTAATGGGAAGATTATCTATAAGTCCACCATCTATTAGATACATTTTTTCATAAGAGATTGGTTTAAAAAGTGGTACTAATGCAGAAGAAGCCATGCAAAGAGTATGTGTATCACCTTTATTGAAATAATGAAGCTCTCCTCTTTTTATATCATAGGCATTTACATATACTTCCTTAGGAAGCTTTTCAAAGTCTTTTATTGGTAGTAGTTCATTTAAAATCTTGTGATTAGTATCAATTTTAATAAGTCCATTTTTAAAGTAGTTAAATTTTAAAACCTTTTTGAATTCAGCTGAATTATATATTTTTAGTTGTTCTTTTGCACTTACTCCGCTTGCATGGGATACAGAGATAATAGCACCAATTGAACTACCTGAATAGGCATGAATATTAATAGAGTGTTCTTCTAAAAAGTGTAATATACCTAAGTGAAAAGCACCTCTTGCCGCTCCTCCACTTAAAACTAGTCCAAATTTCATCTATCTAACCAATTTATTATTTTAAATTCTCCGTCATATGTTTCAACAATAGCCGTACAAGATTCAACCCAATCACCACAGTTGAGGTACTGAATCTTATCTATTTTTTTTATTTCTGCTTTATGAATATGACCACATATTATGCCATCATATCCTTTATATTTTGCATGAGTTGCAAGGGTCTCTTCAAAATCAGTTATAAAAGATACTGAAGATTTAACATTATCTTTTACATATTTGGATAAAGACCATCTTGATTTTACTCCTAATCTTTTTCTTACTATATTTAAAGTTTGATTTATACTTAAAAGTAAGTCATATCCATAGTCTCCTAAAACTGCAAGCCATTTTTTTGTCATAGTAATAGAATCAAAAAAATCTCCATGGGTAATAAGATATCTTTTCCCTGAAACTGATATATACTCTATTTCATTTCTAATATCTAAAGAGTTACCAAGTAACAAGGGAACAAAAGGTCTTAAGAACTCGTCATGGTTACCTGTTATGAAGGTTATATTACAACCTTTTCTTGCTTTCTTTAGAATTTTTTGAATTACATCTGAGTGAGATTGAGGCCAAATTAATTTTCTTTTTATTGCCCACCCATCTATGATATCTCCAACTAAATATAGGTTTTCACTCTCATTGTACTTAAAAAAATCAAGAAGCATTTTGGTGTTTGAAAATTTTGTTCCTAAGTGAACATCTGATATAAATATGCTTTTGTATTTCATAGATGCAATTTTAATCTAGATTGATTACATCTTAATAACATGTAATAGCATTGTAATATAAATTTCTTATACTATAAAAATGAAAGAGATAGATTGCTCTATCTCTTATAGTTTTTTAGATTTTGGGAAGAGTAGTAGGAATAATTTAGAGCCACTTTAAATTATTGTAGCTATTTAATATTGTAAATTTTTTATAGAGTTAATTTACAAGTAATCCTTTTGATAAATTACTATATGTTTCTTTACCTTTTAGAATCTTTACAAGTTCAAGTGCAAAAGGGATTGCTGTTGCTGGTCCTCTTGATGTGATAACTTTTCCATCTATTACAACTTCTTGTTTATCTGCTTGGTAACCATCTAGTCTTATTTTCTGTTCAAAACTTGGATAACAAGTATATTTTGGACTTAGTACACTAGCTTTATGCAGTACATATGGTGCAGCACAAATGGCACCTATTAGTTTATTTTCATCTCTCATTTTAATTAAACACTCTTTTACAAGTGAGCTTGAAGCTAGGTTTTCGGTATTTTCAACTCCTCCTGGAAGAATTACAATATCAAAAGAACTTAAATCTTTAATCTCTTCTAATGATACATCTGCTTTTACTGTAATGCCATTTGCTCCTAAAGTTAAGAGTTCATTTATAGTTGCTACACTTACTTCAACCTGTGCTCTTCTTAATACATCAATTATTGTGATTGTTTCAATCTCTTCAAAACCTTTTGAGATAATCAATAAAGCTTTAGACATAAGTTCTCCTTGTAGTTATTTTTTTCATTATAGTATCATAACTTTAGAGAATAAGTGCTTCTTTAAAGAAATCATTTTTCAAGAATATATAAGTTATTTTTAAATAAAATTTATGGAATTATAAAAAGGGGATTTCATGCTTAAAACTTTCGTTAAAGCTTGTCTTTTTACAACTGCAATTTTAATACTTTCAGGATGCAGTTTAAAGCCAGTATTTACACAACAAAATTATCAGGATAAAAGTGTAAATGAAGAGAATAAAAAAGTGCAGATTACTAAGCAACATATGGAAGTTGCACAGGATATGCAACAACATGTTACTACACAGCAAACACTTGAAGCGACAATAAACTCTCTTGCAACACAAATGATGAGAAATAGAAAAATGGATACAAGTAAACCGGTATTAATCACTTCATTTGTTAGACTTGATAATTTTAAAAAGACAACAGAGTTTGGAAGAATAGTAAGTGAAAGTCTAATCAATGAGATGTCAAATAGAGGTTTTAATATCATTGAGTATAGAGGACAAATGTCCGTATCAATCAATGAGAGGGGTGAATACTTTATTACTAGAAATCCACATAAATTAAAAGATAAAGTTCCTAATACTTATGTTGTAGTTGGTACTTATTCAAGACAGTATGGTAAAATTATGTTAAATGCAAGAGTTATGGATAATATTACAGGTAAAATTATTTCAAGTGCTAGAGCAACTTATCAACATAATAGAAGAAATGATTGTATTTTATTTAAAGATTGTAAACCAGCAAGAACTATTAAAATAATTCAAGAAAAATAAAAATAGATGAATAAATATTTAAAAAGAGTATTGAAGTTATTTTTAACTTCAATATTTTTAATACTTACTCTTACTTCATGTTCAGCTATGTCAAAAGCTGTAAATAAGATTGCATATAATTCACCAAATAATCACAAAAGAGTAAATGGTTCAAATGATTTTCAAGCACTAATGGAAACTCTTGTAGAAAAATCACTTCATAAGCTAAAACCGAATCTTTCAATTGATGAAGCTGTTTTAGTCTCTGATTTTGTAAATATTGATAGATTAAAAAATAGATCAACTCTTGGCTTTTTATTAGCAGATCAATTAAAAAATGAACTTTTAAATAATAATATAATAGTAAGACAAATTGAGATTGGTAAGGATTTTCAGTTTGGTAAAACAGGTTTTAATCTATTAACAAGAAATCAAAAAGATATAAATAAAAAGTATGTTGATAATGCAAACTATGCTTTTGTAGGAACATATAGTATGACAATTGAAAATTTAATAGTGTTTATAAAATTAATTGATATAAAAACAGGAAATATAATAAGCTCTTCAACTGCAAAAACTTCTATGGATGAAGAAATAGAAGAGTTAGAAGGACTTCATGAGATATCTATTAGACAGCCAATGATTTTATAAGATATCTTGAATTAAAAATTGAGGACTAATTTGTCCTTTATACTCATTTTTATTTACAGAAACAACTAAATCAATATACTCATCTAAATTTTTTTCATTTGCATAAAATCTAAGTGCTTCAAAGATTATGCCATTATTATTAAGTGTTAATTTTAAATGGTTTTGGTCTTTTCCAAAAAGTTGGGATTTTAAAACTTTTGAGTTAGTGATTTTAAAAATTGGTCTATGGTTTTGGAACCCATAAGGTTCAAACTCTTCAATGATATTTAAAAACTCAATATCAACAGAAGATATATCAAGTTCTCCTAGTACATCATTTTCTATGTGTAGTTCTTCAGGCTTTACATTAAGGAGTTTATTTATTCTTCTTTTAAATTTTTCTAAATTTGAAGCTTTCATTGATAATCCAGCAGCATTTTTATGCCCACCAAAACCAAGAAGTAAGTCAGAGTTTTCAGAGATAATTGTATGAAGATTTATATTTGCATTTGCTCTTGCACTTCCTTTTGCAATACCATCGTTTATTGAGAAGATAAATGCTGGTTTTTTATATGTATTAGATAGTTTTGAAGCAACTATTCCAATTACACCTTCATGCCATCCCTCTCCCCATACAACAACTGCATTCTCATTCTCCTCTCTAGCCTTATCTGCTTCTTGTGAAATTTCTTCTTGTAAGGTTTTTCTATAAGAGTTTAGTTCTTCAAGTATTTGAAGTGTATCATTGGCTTCATACTCTGTATTTGATAATAAAAAAGATAAGGCAATTGAAGCATCATCCATTCTTCCCGCACTATTAATTTTTGGAGCAATTGTAAAGCCAATATCATCTGAAACATAGCTCTCTTTTGCCATCTTTTCATTTATTTTTATAAAAGCTGGTCTTTTAGATGTTTTAATCTTTTTAAGTCCATATTTGACCATTGTGTGGTTTAGACTTGTCATTGGCATTATGTCTGCTATAATAGCAACACAAAGTAAATCAAGAAAATCTTGTAGGTTAATATTTGCATCTATCTCTTTTTTTATGGCAGCGCAAAGATACCATGCAACTTGGGCACCACATATTTCTTTAAAAGGGAAAGTGCAGTCCTTTTGTTTTGGATTTATTATTGCAAATGCTTGGGGAAGCTCTTCTCCAACTGTATGGTGATCGGTAATAATTAAATCAATACCTTTTTCTTTTAGAAGTTGTGCTGCTTCAAATGCAGAAATACCATTGTCAACAGTGATTACAATACCTTTTTCAATCATCTCTACAATTTTAGGCGATAGACCATAACCATGTTCAAATCTATTAGGAATTATATACTTAACGTTTATGCCGATTTTTTTAAAAAAATCAACGATGATTGTAGTTGACACTACTCCATCAACATCATAATCACCAACAATAGTAATTTGTTCATTATTTTGTAAGGCTTGTTTTATTCTAACAGTAGCCTTTTTCATATCTTTAAAACTATCAGGTGTTGGAATACTTGCAAGACGAGAATACTCTTGATTCTTGTGTCTTGCCTTTAGAATATTATATAGTTCTTTTTTGCTTATTCTAAGCATTAATTATGATTATTCGCTTGTTTGATAAACTCTAAAATAATAGGGTTTGGTGTCTCTAAGTGCGAAGTAAATTCAGGATGGAATTGAACTCCAACAAACCAAGGGTGATCTTTGATTTCAACTGCTTCAATAAGACCATTTGATTCTCCTGAGATAATCATTCCTGCCTCTTCAAGTCTTTGTTTATATGCTGGATTTGCTTCATATCTATGTCTATGTCTTTCGTAGTAAACCTCTTCATCTCCATATGCCTTTTGAAGTCTTGTTCCTTTTAATGGTTCAAATGGATATTCACCAAGTCTCATTGTACCACCCATTGGAGACTCATGAGTTCTTATTTGTTTATTTCCATTTTGATCTAAAAATTCATCAATTAAGTAGATTAATGGTTCTGTTGTATTAGGGTCAAACTCTACTGAGTTTGCATTTTCAATACCAAGTACATTTCTTGCATATTCAATCACAGATAATTGCATACCAAGACAGATACCTAAATATGGAATTTTATTCTCTCTTACATATTTAATCGCGTCTAGTTTTCCTTCAACACCCCTATGTCCAAAACCTCCTGCAACCAATACTCCATCTGCATTTCCAATAATATCATATGCTCCACTATCCTCAATTCTTTGGGAATCGCACCAGTGGATATTTACTTTTGTATTTAAGTGTGCACCGGCATGAATTAGTGATTCAATAAGTGATTTATATGATTCTTTTAAATCTAAATATTTACCAACAAATGCAATTGTAACTTCATCTTGTGGTACAAGAATATTTTTAACTAAAGTATCCCATCTCTCCATATTTGGTTTAAATTTGATATTAAAGTGTTCAGATAATGGAGTTAATATACCTTCTTTAATAAAATGAAGAGGTACTTGATAAATTGATTGTGCATCTCCTGCTTCAATAACTGCATTTCTATCAATATCGCATGATAAAGCAAGCTTATCTTTAAGTGATTTTGGAAGTTCTTTTTCTGTCCTACAAACTAGCATATGAGGGGTAATACCAATTCTTCTTAACTCTTGTACTGAGTGTTGTGTAGGTTTAGTTTTAAGTTCACCAGCTGCTTTAATATAAGGAACTAAACTCACATGAATATTCATTGTGTTTGATTTTGGAAGATCATGCCTAATAGCTCTGATTGCTTCCATAAAAGGAAGTCCTTCAATATCCCCTACTGTTCCACCCAGTTCAATAATTAGAAAATCATTATTTTCTGCTGCTGCATAGATTCTTTCTTTAATTTCATCCACAACATGTGGGATTACTTGGATGGTTTTTCCTAAGTAACCACCTTCTCTTTCTCTTTTTATTACACTTTGATAGACTTGACCTGTTGTAAATGAGTTTTTTGCTGTAAGTGTTTTGTCAATAAATCTTTCGTAGTTACCTAAATCAAGATCTGTTTCTGCACCATCTGCTGTTACAAAAACTTCACCATGTTCTAAAGGACTCATTGTTCCTGGGTCAACATTTAAATAAGGATCAATTTTCAGCATAGATACTTTAAATCCAGATTGTTTAAGAATTGTAGCAATTGATGCTGAAGTAATACCTTTACCAAGTGAACTAAGAACTCCACCTGTAACAAATATAAATTTAGTCATAAAAAACTCCAAAAATAGATAAAAATTTGTAAATATCCGCGATTGTATCTTAATTGAGATTAAGGTGTAGTTAAGTAAAAAGGAGGGAGAACTCCTTTTTACAAATTTGTAGTTTATTGTAATTTATCTGCTCTTGGAAAGATAAATACTGCTTTTCTTAGAACTTGTACTCTTTCAGGCTCATCAACTGCATATGCTCTAAGTGTAACTGTAATTGGTGTATCTTTTGTATTGTTATTTACAAGAAGTTTATCTGTTTGCAAAATAATAACTTTTTTAGCCATTTTTTTAGGACTTAGTTTAAATGGTTTAAACCTTTTAATAACTATATCTTTATTATCAACTATTTCTAAGGCATATGTATGTGTTTTAGAATCAGTATTTTGGAAAAGTAGTAAGAAATTGTTTGATACTATATTTCCTTCTTTTATTTTATATAATTGAGTAGTTTTATTCACATTTAATAGCATATACTCTTTTTTCCCACCCATTACAAAAAGAAGACCAATAATTATAACTAGTGCAATTGTATACATTATTGTAGATTTTCTTATAACCTTTGTTTTTTCTTTTTTTTCAATCTCTCTTGTGCTTGACCATTGTACAAGTGATTTTTTCCCAAGTTTACCCATAACAGTAGTACAGGCATCAACACACTCTAGACAATTGATACATTCTAGCTGTAAACCTTTTCTAATATCAATATGTGTTGGGCATACGGTTACACAAGATTCACATGTAGTACACTCATTTGTCTCTTGGGGTAAATCTTTTGCTTTGAATATGATTTTTTCTTTATCTTTATTATAAATATATCCACCTCTTTGAGTAGAGTAGATAGCTTGATATGTATCATCATCGTAAAGTACAGATTGAACTCTTGAATAAGGACAAACATAAACACAGAAGTTCTCTTTTAACCAGATGACATCGTAGATTAAGAAACCTGCTATTGCTAAAACAAAACCTATTAAAAACCAATGTTCAGTTGGATTTTGGATATAGACAAAAAAATCTTCTGGTGGGACAAAATACCACATAAAATCAGCTGCTATAATAAGTGAAAGTATTGACCATAAAATGATTGCAATCAGCTTTTTAGAAGCATTTTCTGGTTTTGACCAGTCGGGTTCTTTTTGTTTATTTTTAATTCTTCTAAGACCTAAAAGTTTTGATTCAATTAAATCTCTATAAATAACTCTAAAGATAGTCTGAGGACAAGCCCAACCACACCATGCTCTACCTCCAATTGCTGTTACAGCAAAAATACCAAGAAAAAGTAACATAAGAAGAAATGGCATTAAATATAGCTCTTGCATATCAAAAGCAATGCCCATTAAGTGGAGTTGCTTTTTATCAAAAGATAAAAGAAATACGTGGTTACCATTATTCATTGGGATAAAAGGTATAACCAATGCTATAATTGTTGCTAGAATATAAGTATAATATCTTTTAATTCTATAAGAAGACTTTTTAAAAGTAGTAGGTTTACTATCTTGTCCCATAATTTTATCCTATTGGTTTTTTAAAGTGTATATAAAATAAACTTATAAATTGCATAAATATTTATAAGTAAAACTTATATTTATCTTTAATTGTTAAGTTATTATTCATGTTTAAAGAAAAAATGTCACTTTTATCACAATTATATTATTAATAAGATTAATAAGTGAAGTGAAAGATAGATTTAAAGATACTTTTTTTCACTTTGCATAAAATCAAGGCTCAAGTTTTTAGGATTTTTGATATTAAAAAGCTTAGTTTAAAAGTATTTTTAACTTCTAACGGCATGTATCTCTAGATTTAATAAA
>CAYZST010000025.1:0-16740 GCA_964480765.1 uncultured Arcobacter sp.
ATATAAATTTTAAAAAAGTTATCTTCGTTTCATAAATAGGGTTAATAGTGTTGCTATTAATGTTGTTATTATTAATGAACTTATTACATAAGATGTCCCATTCTCTTCTGTTGTAAAGGGTAGATTTGTTGTATTCATCCCAAAAAATCCTACTATTAGATTTAATGGTAAAAATATTCCTGATAATAGGGTAAGGATATATATAATTCTATTCATTTGTTCATTTGTTTTACTTTGATAGAAATTATATAGTGCATCAAGTTTTTCTAAACATAAACCAACACTTCTATATGCTCTTTGTAAGTGTTCATGAATATCAGCGAAATTACGTTCTAAATAGTCTTTTTCTTTTTTATAACTATATATCATATTATCTAATGCTTCTATGGCCTTGTATAATACTCTATTGATTCTAATTAAATCATTTTTATATGAATACCATGTACTATTAAAAGAATTAAGTTTTTTGTTCTCATAAACTGATTCTTCTAAATCTGATACTTTTGTATAGTAATTAGTTACTAATTCTATTGTGGAGGTAATTGACTTATCTAAATGAAGATAGAACTCTTTAATATTTTTTAGGATAATTATCTTAGAATTAAATTTATCATAAAAACCATACTCTTTATCTGTGATAATGTATGATGAATTAATAAATTCAAGTTTGTTTTCTTTTTGATTAGGAAGTCTCAATATAAATAGGTCATAGTTATTATCACTATAGAAAATTGAAGGGTGAAGATCATTTTTAATATCGGCTTGATGTAACGAATCAATATTTTTGATCTCCATATAAATTCCCTATAAAAATTTAATCTTTTTTTTCTAAGATTTTTATTGATTCAATTCTATCTTCTTGTCTAATTGAATCTAGTACTTTAAAACTCTCATCATCTTTTTCTTCTATCTCTCCAAATACAGTATGTTCACCATCTAAGTGTGGTTGAGATTCAAAGCAGATAAAAAATTGGCTTCCACCTGTATTTGGTCCAGCATGTGCCATTGATAAGCTTCCTTTATTGTGTATTTGTTTATCAGCATCTGTTTCACACTCAATTGCCCAATCAGGTCCACTCATTCCTGTGCCATCTGGACATCCTCCTTGAGCCATAAATCCAGGTATTACTCTATGGAATATTAAATTATTATAAAAACCATCATTTGCTAGTGTTGCAAAATTTGCAACAGTATTAGGAGTCTCTTTATTAAAAAGTTTTAACCACATTACTCCCTTTTGGGTTGTAATTTTTGCATATTTAAATTTTGAAAGCTCTTTATTAGAGTAGTTATATTTTTTTAATTCTTTTCTTTCAAATCCAAACATTTAAATCCTTTATTAATTATTTTTTGCAATTATATCGTTTTTTGGTGTGAGATAGTTTAATTTTACTAAATTATTTACAATCTCTTTAAATACAGGTACAGCTGACGATGAAGCATAGTAATAGTACCAGTTTTTACCTGTTGAAATTGGATCAATTACAGTTACACCAATAGTATAAGACTTATTTCCATCATTAACAAAACCAAAAAATGATGAAATATATTTTTTAAGATATTTACCACTTCTTGCTATCTGAGCTGTTCCTGTTTTACCTCCAATTGTCAAACCATCAATTTTTGCTGCTTTACCTGTCCCTTTTTCTACTGTTTTTATAAGTAACCTTTTTATTTCTTCTGCTGTCTCTTTTTTAACTACTCTTTCATTTTTTAAGGTATCCTCTTTATATTTTTCATCATCTATATCAATATATGAAAGAATTTTAGGAGTTACAGCAACTCCATTATTTTCAAAAACTGAATAAGCTTTTAAGACTTGCATAAATGTTGAAGTCATACCTTGTCCATATGAAACGGTTGCTTTAAAAACATTATCCTCTTTTTTCTTGTCATTTGCAGAAAATTGCCATACCTTAGGCATTATGCCTCTTTTTTCATAGGGTAAGTCAATACCTGTTCTTCTAGTAAATCCAAATCTTTTCATTCCTTCATAAAACTCTGCTCCACTTAGTCTTTGAGCATATTGTAAAGTACCAATATTTGATGAAAAAATCACTATATCTTCAAGTGTTAAATAGTGTTTTTTAAATCGATGATCATCTTTAATGGTAAATCTTTCTAATTTATAATTTCCTCTTGGAAACTCACCTTTTTGATTTGGTTTACCTTTTGTGTTGTATGCAAAGAGAAGCTCATTTTTTTTAATTCTACCTTTATCCATAACAAGGGCAATTGAAATAGGTTTTATAACAGAACCTGGTTCAAATTGGTATTCAACAGCATTTACATTTAATGAAGGTATATCTTTTTGATAAATTTTTTCTGGATTAAATCTATTTGAAGAGGCAAGGCTTAATATTTTACCTGTATGACTCTCCATAATAGAGACAATAATTTCCTCAGCATGCAATTTCTTTTTATATATATCAAGAATCATTTCATTGTTTTTTTGTAGTTTAAGAGGAATATTTAAGACTAAATTTGCTCCATCTATTCTTTTTTTAATCGTAGAGTTTTTATTAAAAGAGATATATGATAACACATCTCTATTTCCACTTAATATTCCATCTTTACTACTATTTAGAAGTGTGTCAAATCTTTTTTCTAAACCTTTTATTCCTCTTACTTTTGTTTTCCCATTTTCTGATTCAAATTTTGAGATATATCCAACAACAGGAGTTAAAGTATCCT
This sequence comes from uncultured Arcobacter sp., assembly GCA_964480765.1. Lineage (GTDB taxonomy): Bacteria > Campylobacterota > Campylobacteria > Campylobacterales > Arcobacteraceae > Halarcobacter. Next base: position 2,695 of record CAYZST010000025.1, read on the forward strand.
CATATGAGTAAATTCTTTTTTCACCACTTTCATTAATATTAAGTCCTCTTAGTACTTTTGAACCATTAACATTTCTTGAAATAAAAACACCAAGATTTCTGAGTTTGAAAGCTAGTTCTTTTAAATCTTTTGCGGTTTTTGAGTCAATGTTATATGATAATACTAAATTTCCTGGATCTAGTAAAGATTTATTTACTCTTTTTCTTATTTTATTTGCAGGGATATTACTATAAATAGAAAAAAGCTTTACGAAAAGTTCAATTTTATTTTTATCTAAATGTCTTGTATCTATTGTTGCTTTATATATTTTTTTTGAAGTAGTAATTTTAAAGTTATCAGAACTTATAATATTTCCACGAACAGATAATTCTTTTTTTGTAGTTTGTAAAGAAGGCAATCTTCTTTCAGTTTTCATTGTATCAAACACTGAAAATAATAATATTGCAAGTAAAAAAACTATAAAAAGAAATAAAATTACGATTTTTTTGAGTTTATTATCTTTTTCCTCTATCTTTGAAGACATCTTTATCCATAATATAATATAATAGCAAATGCATTTTAACAAAAATCAAATTAAAAGTAAGATTAATAAAGTTAACCTTTATCAGGCTGATTATGTACTATTTTTATTAGTGTCAACTCTTATTATTGTAAGTATAATATTTTCATACTCATTAACAATTTATACTGTTGAATATTTAGAGTATAATCAATTCCATTTTTTTATAAGACAGTTGTTTGTTGGAGTTTTATCTATTTTTATTATGTGGGGATTTTCATTATTAGATCCAAATAAAATTGTAAATAGAACCGGAATGGGGCTTTTTATTCTATTTTTTATTATTATGGCGGTAATGCCTACTCTTCCTAGCTCATTAGTAACTGAATCGGGTGGAGCGAATAGATGGATTAGATTACCTGGTTTTTCACTCTCTCCTGTTGAATTTTTTAAAATAGGATTTATATATTTTTTATCATGGTCTTTTCATAGAAGATTATTAGAAGCTCCTAAAAAAATTGGATTAAAGACAGAGTTTTTGCTTTTAGCACCATACTTTTTAACTTTTTTTGTTGTTGTATTTATTATCGCATTTTTACAAAAAGATTTAGGACAGGTTGTTTTACTTGGTGGTATTTTATTTATTCTTTTAATTTTTGCTAATAGAAGTTATAAAGTTTTTGTATCATTGGGTATTGTTGGGGTACTCCTATTAGTTGGTCTTATTTTAGCAGCTCCTCATAGGATTCAACGTATTTTTTCTTGGTGGGCGATGGTACAAGATAAAATTCTATCAATTCTTCCTTCATGGGCTGATAATTATTTAAGAATTGATGAATTACCAGAACCTTATCAAGTTTCTCACTCATTAAATGCAATGCATAATGGAGGAATTTTTGGTCAAGGCATTGGTCTAGGAGATATAAAACTAGGTTTTTTATCTGAAGTTCATACAGATTTTGTTTTAGCTGGTATCACTGAAGAAGTAGGTTTTATTGGTTTATTTTTTATTGTTATTATAATGATATTAATAGTTCTTAGAATATTTAAAATAAGTGGAAGGGTAGAAAATAAGATTTATCATTTATTTAGTATTGGAATTGCTTTGATGATAATTATAGCATTTTTAATTAATTCCTATGGAATTTCAGGTATGATTCCTATTAAAGGAATTGCAGTGCCATTGCTTAGTTATGGAGGTTCTTCAATGTTATCCATGTCAATCGCAATTGGGCTTGTACTCTCAATTAGCAGAACAGTAGATTTAGGTAAAAAGGTTAGATAAAGATGATGGGTGGTGTAGTTATAACAGGTGGCGGAACAGGTGGTCATTTGAAGGTAGCAGATACCTTTATTACTGAATATAATAAAAGAGGAATAAAACCAATTTTTATTGGTTCAGTAAATGGTCAAGATAAAGCTTGGTTTGAAAATGATAAAAGACTAAAAAAAGCATTTTTTTTAGATACAAAAGGTGTTGTAAATAAAAAAGGTTTTAGTAAGATTGTTTCATTATTTCAAATTTTAAAAGCTATGAGTAAATGTTTTTCTATTTTTGATAAATATGAAGTTAAAACTGTGATAAGTGTTGGAGGTTTTTCTGCTGCTCCTGCAACTTTTGCATCAATTTTATCTTTTGGGTGTAAGTTATATATACATGAACAAAACTCAGTTATGGGAAAATTAAATGAAATCTCTTCGATGTTTGCCACTAGTGTTTTTTCATCTTTTGATGAAAGATCTTTAGTAAAAGATTATCCTGTTAATGAAGAGTTTTTTGATAATGCAAAAATTAGAGATCAATTAAAAACCATAATATTTTTAGGTGGTTCTCAAGGGGCAAGTGCAATAAATGATTTTGCAATAAGTGTTGCACTAAGATTAAAAAGTTTGGGTCTAAAAATTATTCATCAAACTGGAGAAAATGATTATGAAAAAGTTTCAAAATTTTATGAAGAAAACTCTATAGATGCGGACTGTTTTGCTTTTACTAAAGAGTTGTCTTTGAAAATGAATCAAGCAGATTTTGCAATTAGTCGAGCAGGAGCGTCAACTCTTTGGGAATTATGTGCAAACTCTTTACCAACGCTTTTTGTTCCATATCCTTATGCTGTAAAAGATCATCAATATATAAATGCAAAATTTTTGGAGGATAAAGGTCTTTGTTATGTATGTAGACAAGATCAATTAACAGAAGAGTTATTAATAGATATTTTAAAAAAAGATAATTATAAAATCAGTAAAAAGTTAGTTAATTCAATTAATTGTGATGCTGTTGAATCAATAGTTGATATTATCTCACATAATAGTAAGTAAGATAATACCAAATAGAATTCTATAGATTCCAAAAGCTACAAATGTAAAGTTTTCAAGAAATTTTAAAAATAGTTTTATAGCTAAAAATGCAACTGCAAAAGATACAATAAAGCCAATAGATAAATTTATAAAATTAGCACCACTTAATAGTTCTTGATGATGCTTTAATAAATCATATGTAGTTGTTGCACACATAACTGGAAAAGCAAGTAAAAAACTAAACTCAGCACTTGCTTTTCTATTTAAACCTACTAACATTGCTCCAATTATGCTTGAACCTGCTCTACTTGTTCCTGGAATTAATGCAAAAATTTGTGCTAAACCAATATAAAAAGATTGTTTGTATGTTATATTTTCAACATCGCTTGTTGTATGTTTTGATTCATCATAATATTTTTCAACAATTAAAAATATAACTCCTCCAATTATAAACATCCATGCTACTATTTCAATAGAAAACATGGATTTCACTTGAGAAGAAAAAATAAAACCAATGGTTGCTATTGGTAAAAAGGCGATAAAAACTTTTGTCCATAAGCTTATATGTTTAAAGGTAAATTTACTAGGATAATTTAAGATTACTGCTAAAATGGCTGCAAATTGAATAATTACTTCATATGCTTTATTTGCATTTGTTTGGTCAATTCCTAAAAACTCACTTGCAATAATAAGATGACCTGTTGAAGATATTGGTAGAAATTCAGTAATACCTTCAATTACTCCTAGGATTATGGAATCAGATGTTGTCATTATAGCCCTTTTTCTTTTGTTAATTTTAAAAATTTTTTAATAGCTCTTTTCTCTTGAATATTGATTTGATAATCAATTTTTTTGAGATACTCTAAAATATGTTTATTTGAAATTCCTGATCTTTTCGAATATGAGTTTAAAATATATCTTGGAATTTTTATATGATTTTTGTCAAAATTTTTAATATATTTTTTTAATAAGTTTTTATTTCTACAATAACAAAGAGTAGCAAATACAAAAGGAAGATTATATTTATCTTTCCAAGCTTGAGCTAAGTCTATAAAATTTGAATTCTTGTTTTCATGGAAATATTTAAGTGCTTTGTCTCCAATTAAAACTTCTCCTTTAAGTTCTAAAACTTTAGCAAGGGCATTTGAAGTTTCACTTTGATAATCATCTTTTGAATTACCTGGTATTAAAATTACAGATTGTACATTATTTTTAGCAACTATCCCTAAATCTAAGCTTTTTTCTCCTTTTGAAGCAATTGAAGAGATAAATGCACAGTCAACCTTTCTTTTTTTAAATTTTTTATTTATATCTGCTGGATAGGATTTTTTATATTGAATAATTGATTTAATTTGGTTTGAGTTAATATTTTTTTTTATATAAACATGAAATGGTAATAAATTAATAAAATCTATTTTTGCAAAAATCATTTGATTGAGGTTATCCTAACATTAAATTTAATTGGATATAATATCTCAATCTAAGTAAATAAGGGGTTAAAAATGGTAAAAGTTGAATTCTTAGGCCCAATTAATAAAGATTCAATTGAAGTAAAGATTTCAAATTTAAGTGAATTAAGTAAAGTTTTAAAAGATGATGAACAAGTTTCAACTTGGTTAGAGACATGTGCTGTTGCAGTAAATGATACTTTAATTTCCTCAAAAGATATAGCCTTAAGTGATGGTGATAAAATCTCTTTACTACCTCCTGTTTGTGGTGGGTAAAATGAGTGACAAATTGATTTTGTGTGATGGTTCTTTGGATGTAAATAAGATAAATGCACAATGGTTTAATGAATTTAAAAACTCTAATTATGGTGCAATTATTACTTTTAATGGAGTAGTAAGAGATGAAAATGGAATTGATGGTTTAAGTTTTGATATTTATGAACCAATATTAAGAAAATGGTTTGATTCTTGGCAAGAGAAAGCTAAATTAAAAAATGCTATTGTACTTATGGCTCATAGTCGAGGTGATGTATTGAATCATGAAAGTTCATACATAGCAGCTGTTTGCTCTCCAAAAAGGAGAGTTGCACTTGAGATGATTGATGAATTTGTTGAAGATTTTAAAGCAGCAGCTCCAATTTGGAAATATGATATCATAGCTGGTAAAAGAGTGTTTGCAGCTGATAGAAGTACAGTTATTAAAGGTGCAGGAATTCTAAGTTGAGAGTAGATTTACATAATCACACCTTTCTTTGTAATCATGCAACTGGAACTATGGAAGAGTATGTAAAAAAGGCAATTGAGCAAGAGATTGATGTTTTTGGTTTCTCAGAACATGCACCAATGGAGTTTGATAAAAGATATAGATTATCAATCGATAAAAAAGAGTTTTATGAAACTTCTATTTTAGATTTAAAACAAAAATATGAAAATGACATAGAGATTCTTCTTGCATATGAAGTTGATTTTATGCAAAATATTCCAATGCTTGACGAAATATTAAATGCAAAGGTTGATTATCTTATAGGTTCAGTTCATTTTTTAGATGATTGGGGCTTTGATAATCCAGAGTTTATTGGTAAATATGAAAATAAAGATATTGATAAAGTTTGGCAAGACTATTTTGATGCAATTGAAAGTATGGCAAAATCACAACTTTTTGATATAGTTGGTCATATTGATTTAATAAAAATTTTTAAATTTCTTCCAAAGAAGGATATAAAAATTATTGCATTAAATGCAATGAAAGCAATTAAAAAATCAAATATGGTAATAGAAATAAATGCAGCTGGGATAAGAAAACTTATAGAAGAAGCTTATCCTTCAAAACAGCTTCTAGAACTATCATATGAACTAAATATACCTATTACTTTCTCATCGGATGCACATGCAGTTGAGCAAGTGGGGTTTAAATACGATGAGCTTAGAGATTTAGCTATGTCTGTAGGTTATAATAATTGTGTCTTTTTCAGAAATAGAGAAAAAATTATAACTAACTTCTAAAAAATCTAATAAAAAAAACAACTGTATATTTTTCATACAATTAATTTATCTTAAATTTTTTTTATTTTGATAAAATACTGACAATAATTTCAAGGAGTTTAAACATGGGAAAATTTGTTAACAATACTGAAGAGTTTTTCAAATATTGCGAGGAAAATGAAGTACAATTCGTTGACTTCAGATTTACTGATATGAAAGGTACTTGGCACCATATCTCATATACGTTAAATGCTGTAAATGCAGATTTATTAAATAATGGTATGCCTTTTGATGGCTCTTCTATTGATGCATGGCAACCAATTCATAAATCAGATATGCTTTTGAAGCCTGATGTTGAAACTGCTTTCTTAGATCCATTTACTGCTGATTCAACAATTATAGTATTTTGTGATGTTTATGATATCTATAAAGGTCAAATGTATGAAAAATGTCCAAGATCTATTGCTAAAAAAGCATTAACTCACTTAGACGAGTCTGGAATTGGTGATGTTGCTTATTTTGGGCCAGAAAATGAGTTTTTTATTTTTGATGATGTAAGAATTGTTGACAGTATTAATGAATCATATTATAGAGTTGATTCAGAAGAGGGTTGTTGGTCAGATGCTGAAGATTATGAAGGTGGAAACATGGGGCATAGACCAAGAACAAAAGGTGGATACTTTCCAGTTCAACCAATTGACTCAATGGTTGATTTAAGAGCTGAAATGATGCAAGTATTAGAGCAAGTTGGTTTAGATGTTGTTTTAGGACATCATGAAGTTGCTCAAGCTCAAGGTGAAATTGGTATCAAATTTGGAACATTAGTTGAGGCTGCTGATAATGTTCAAAAATATAAATATGTAGTAAAAATGGTTGCACATTTAAATGGTAAGTCTTGTACATTTATGCCTAAGCCTTTATTTGGTGATAATGGAAATGGTATGCATGTTCATCAATCAATTTGGAAAGAGGGTAAAAATCTATTCTATAAAGAGGGTGAATATGGAAATCTTTCAGATATGGCAAGACACTATGTAGGTGGTATCTTCAAACACGCAAGAGCTGTTGCTTCATTTACAAACCCTTCAACAAACTCTTATAAAAGATTAATTCCAGGATTTGAAGCTCCTTCTATCTTAACATACTCTTCTCAAAACAGATCTGCATCTTGTAGAATTCCTTATGGAGCAGGAGAAGCTGCAACAAGAATTGAGATGAGATTTCCAGATTCAACTTCTTGTCCATATTTAGCATTTGCTGCAATGTTAATGGCGGGACTTGATGGTATTAAAAATAAATTTGAACCAATTGGACCAATGGATGATGATTTATTTGAATTATCTTTAGATGAAATTAGAGAGAGAGAAATTCCTCAAATGCCTCATACTTTAAGAGGTTCATTAGAAGCATTAATTAGAGATAATGATTTTTTAAAACCTGTGTTTTCTCAAGAGATGATTGATACATATCAACACTATAAATTTGAAACACAAGTTTGGCCTTATGAGGCAAGACCAACTGCATTTGAATTTAAAACAACTTATTCTTGTTAATAAAAGTTATATGATAATTAAAAAGGCTAGTTCATATGAACTAGCCTTTTTTTATCTAATATTAAAAGGTTAAAACTCAATTACCTCTTCATCTGGATTTTGTGGTGTAGTAGGAATTTTAATCTCTGGTAAAGGAGAGATATCAGTATAATACTCTTGTCTACCATAAATTATTGAAGATTTTACATTTTCAGGTTTTTTAAATTCTCTATCTATTTCAGGATGAATCTCTAAATATTTTTCATAGAAATATGCAAATGCTGGTGCAGCAGTAGTTCCTCCTCCTTCTGTTTTCCTCATTGCAGTATTATTATCTTTTCCATACCAAACAATGGTTTGAATTGTAGGAGAGAAACCACAAAACCAAGCATCGATATTATCGTTTGTTGTTCCTGTTTTACCAGCTAGTTCAATACCATTTACTTTTGCTCTTCTTCCTGTCCCTTTATTTACTACATCATTAAGTATAGATTGCATTAAAAAGTTTTGTTCTGGAGAGTTTACATACTTTTCAATTGGTTCAAAGTTTGTAGTGTTACCTTCAAAATCTACAATGGAATTTATTAAATAAGGAGTAACTTGTACGCCATTATTTGAAAAAGCACTATATGCTTTAGTTAAATCAAGTGGTGAGATTGAAAAAGAACCAAGTGCAATGGATAAATCTCTTGGTACATTAGTAATACCAAATGATTCTAAGCCTTTATACATATCTGCAATACCAACATCTGTTACTAAGTTGATTGTTGCAAGATTTCTTGATCTTATAAGTGAATTTCTTAATGTAACTAGTCCCTTAAATTTTCCACCATAGTTCTTAGGTTGCCATTTTTTTTCTTCACCATCATTATCCTTATACTCGTATGTTCTTCCTATATCAATAAGTTCTGAAGCAGGAGAGTATCCAAAATTTAATGCAGTTTGATATAAAAATGGTTTAACAGCTGAACCAGCTTGTCTCTGACTTTGAATTGCTCTATTAAAAGGAGAGTCTTTATAATCAACTCCACCAACTAATGCTAGTATTTTACCCGTGTTATTTTCAATAGAGACAATAGCTCCATTTAGTGTTTGTGTAAAATACCCTTCTTCAACAGGAATTTCTGTATCACCATTTTTAAGAACATTATTTTTTGGATTTTTTTGAAGTTGTAAGTCTCTGTCAATAATTCCATCATAGCCTACTTTTAAAGCATTTCTAGCTATTTCTTGAGCATATAAATCAATAGTTAAATTTATTTTATATCCACCTGTTCTAATATCTTTAATATCTTTTTGAAGTAGTTTTAATGCGTAATCTATTATGTAAGGTGCTTGATTCTTTGTTAATGTGTCATTATATACTTCAGGTATATAATTTATCGCACTTTCATACTCATTCTTGTTAATCCATCCAATCTTGTGCATTCTTGTAATAACTTGATTTGCTCTTGTTAAAGCAAATTTAAGATTTCTAGTTGGGTCATAAAAACTTGGAGCTTTAGGAAGCCCAACTAAAATTGCTATCTCTTTTATATTTAATTCATACAGATTTTTTCTAAAGTATCCTTGTGCAGCAGTTCTAATACCATAATAACTATGTCCAAAATATACTTGGTTTAAATATCTCTCTAAGATTTCCTCTTTGGTTAAAATGGTTTCTAACCTAACAGAAAGAAGTGCTTCTTTTATTTTTCTTATTAGTTTTTTCTCTCTGGTTAGAACAACACTTTTTATTAATTGTTGAGTTAAGGTACTTGCTCCTTCTAAATACTTCATTGCTTTAATATTCTTAATCATTGCTCTACTAATTGCATCTGGATTAATTCCTTGATGTTCAAAAAAATGTGTATCTTCAATAGCAACTAAGGCTTCAACAACTCGAGCGGGGATATCTTCATATTTGACATAAAGTCTGTGCTCTTTATCAAATATATTAGCAATTAACTCTCCATGTTTATCATAAAATTGAGTTGTTTTAGGAGGATTATAGTTTACTACTTTATCTATATCATGCCTAATATCAGAGTATAATTTTAATATCCAGCCTACAATACCTAAGGCAACTAGTAGTAAAAATGTAAATATATATTTAAGCATATTCTATTTCCTAAATTCTTTATTTTTAAATGTTGAGTTAATTAATTTTCTTGTATAAGATTTTTCTGGGGCATTAATTATATCAATAGTTTTACCAGATTCAATAACTTTTCCATCTTTTATTATAACCATATCTTCACAAATATTTTTAATAGAATCTATATCATGGGTAACAAATAGAATTAAAATATTAAGTTTTTTTGCGAGGGAGGAGATTAGTTCTAAAATTGTCTGTTTTGAACTATCATCAAGTGCAGTTGTAGGTTCATCTAATAATAATAGTTTTATATCATTACTAAGTGCAATTGCAATTACTATCCTTTGAAGTTGTCCTCCACTTAATTCATTTGGAAATCTATCTAAGACAAAGGCATGAAGACCTACAAGTTTTAAAAGTTCAATTTTTTTCTCTTTTTTACAAAAAAATTGGTTTTTAATTTTTGTCATTGGAGATAGAGAAGTAAAAGGATTCTGTGGGATAAATCCAATATTTTTGTGATTAAGTTTAAACTTTGAGTCTATTTTTAGGTCAAAATTTAAAGTGGAAGGCAAAAGATTTAAAATAGATTTTAAAGTAAGTGACTTTCCACTTCCACTTTGACCTATTAAAGCTGTAGAACTATTGATACAAAAGTTTATATCAACAAGAGTTTTTTCTTTTGTTGATATATGTAATTTTTTAATTTCTACAGCAATACTCATTTATATTAGAGCCTCATCCATCTCTTCAGGAATTTCTAATTCCATTAGTTTTAGAATAGTTGGTGCAATGTTATTTAAACTTCCCTCTTTTACCTCTTTTATACTATTGGAAATAACGAAACAGAAAACATCACTTACCGTATGATTAGTTAAAGTATTCCCTTCTTCATCTTTCATCATTTCACAATTTCCGTGGTCAGAAGTAAGAATAATAGAATAGTCATTCTCTCTTGCTTTTTTTATAATTAATCCTAGTTCATAATCAACTGCTTCAACAGCTTTGATTCCAGCTTCATAAACTCCTGTATGTCCTACCATATCTCCATTTGCAAAATTTACAACTATGAAATCAATATTTAAATCCATCCCTTTTCGAACTTCTATTCCTACCTCAGGTGCAGACATTTCAGGTTTTAAATCATAGGTTGTAACATTTGGAGATGGAATTAAAACTCTAGTTTCATTTAATACAGGTTCTTCAACTCCACCATTAAAGAAAAAAGTTACATGGGCATATTTTTCTGTTTCTGCTGTATGAAGTTGGGATAGTCCTGCGTTTGCAATAACTTCTGCTAAAGTATTTTTTGGTGTTTCTTTAGGAAAGATAACTGGTAATGGTAAGTTTTTATCATATTGTGTCATTGTGGCAATATTTAAATTATCTTTAAAAGTTTTAAATTTACTAAATTTATTATTTGCAATTGCAGATGAAATTTCTCTCATTCTATCACTTCTAAAGTTACAGAAGATAACGGCATCATTCTTCTTTAGTCCATCATAAGCTTCAAAAGCTGTTGGAATTAAAAATTCATCAAAAGTTTCATTTTCATAAGAGTTTTGAATATACTCTAAAACATTTGTAGAAGTTGAAGGTGTAGCAAATGCGATTGAATCATAGCTTTTTTGAACTCTATCCCATCTATTATCTCTATCCATTGTATAATATCTACCTGAGATAGTCGCAATAGAAATATCTTCATCACAAATATCAATTATTTGTTGAACATATTTTGAAGCACAATTAGGAGCTACATCTCTTCCATCTGTAATTATATGGATATATACTTTTTTATTCATCTGTTTAGCAATTTTTGCTAAGCCAATTATGTGGTCAATATGTGAATGAACACCACCATCACTAATTAGTCCTAAAAGATGAATATTATTTGAAGATTCAATAGTATTTTTTATTACTTTATTATCTTTTAATGTATTGTTTTTTAATGCCATATTTATTTTTACTAAATCTTGGTATAGAACTCGTCCTGAACCAATTGTCATATGTCCTACTTCACTATTTCCCATTTGTCCATTTGGTAATCCTACATGTTCCCCATATGTATGAATTAGTGAATAAGGGGTATTTTTAAATAGTTCATCATAAGTAGGAGTATTAGCATTTTTAAATGCATTAAAATTATCTGATTCATTGTATCCAATGCCATCTGTAATTATTAAGATTGCCTTTTTGCTCATCTATAGACCTTGTTAATATATAAGTTTTTTTTTAGTATAATCAACGCGATTATACCAAAATTAAGGTTTAAATTTGTTTTATTGGTTTTATAGACATTTAGATATTAATATTTTTCAATACATTTCAGTTAGAGCAGGTATTGCTTTTTTTATTGCATTTGCTTTTACTATGTTTTTACTACCTCGTTTTGTTAGATGGGCAAAATCAAAAAAGGCTTCTCAACCAATTTATGAATATGCTCCGGATTCTCATCAAGGAAAAGTAGGAACACCAACAATGGGTGGAGTAGTTTTTATCTTTTCAACAATCATTGCAACTTTACTTACTGTGAAGCTAAACAATTTTTATATTGTTGGTGCTATATTGACTTTAGGTTTTTTCTCTTTAATTGGTATTAAAGATGATTATTCAAAGATTGCAAAAAATGCAAATAATGCAGGACTTAGTTCAAAAGCAAAGTTGATTCTTCAGTTCTTTGCAGCTTCTATAATTGCAGCTGTTTTAATTTTTTATAATCATACAACAACAGTATATACGCCTTTTTATAAATATCCTATCTTTGATATGAACTATTTTGCTTTAGTTTTTTGGGTATTAGTTATGATTGCAGCTTCTAATGCTGTTAATTTAACAGATGGCTTAGATGGACTTGCAACTGTTCCTTCTATTATGGCCTTTGTTACATTATCAGGTATTGTATATGTATCAGGACATGCAATTTTCGCTTCTTATCTTTATCTACCAAATATTAAAACATCAGGAGAATTAGCTATTGTTGGTACAGCAATGGTTGGGTCTCTTATTGCTTTTTTATGGTATAACTGTCATCCTGCACAAGTATTTATGGGAGATTCAGGTTCTTTACCATTAGGTGCTTTTATGGGGTACATGGCAATAGTTGCAAAGTCAGAAATACTACTTATTATGATAGGTTTAATATTTGTTATAGAAACAATATCTGTAATTCTTCAAGTTGGTTCATATAAGTTAAGACAAAAAAGAGTCTTTTTAATGGCTCCTATTCATCATCATTTTGAAGAAAAGGGATGGAAAGAGAACAAAATTATTGTTAGATTTTGGATTATATCTTTTATGGCAAACTTAGTTGCTCTTTTAAGTCTAAAAATTAGATAAAGCTACATATTAGTTTTATATGCAGTATGTATAGTATAGAACTAGACTTAAATAAAAGGTAAACAGATGAAAGAGAATAGTTTAATAAGAGTACTTGGAAAAGGTGGAACTGCAAATGCAATAGCCAAGAAATTCGATAATGTAACTTTATATGATGATAATGATTTTGAAAAATATGATACATCTTCTGAAGATATTACAATTATAAGTCCAGGAATTCCCCCTTACAATGAAATGGTTAAGAAAGCTAAAAATATTCAAAGTGATTATGATCTATTTGCAGAGACAATGCCTTTTTCAATCTGGATATCTGGAACGAATGGTAAAACAACAACCACTCAAATGATTCAGCATCTATTAGAAGAGAAGGGAAGTGTTTGTGGTGGAAACATTGGAACAGCAATCTCCTTATTAGATACAAATGCACCTATTTGGATTTTAGAAACATCCTCTTTTACTTTTCATTATATAAAAAGAGCAAAACCATCTTTATATATATTGTTACCAATTAGTGAAGACCATATATCTTGGCATGGTTCATATGAAGAGTATAAGAAAGCAAAACTAAAACCACTTAAGATGATGGTAGAGGGAGAGATTGCAATTATTCCTGAGGAGTTCAAAGACTATCCTAGTTCATGTTGTAAGATTACATATAAAAATAGTGATGAACTTTGTGAAATATTTGAGATAAATAAGGCTGAGGTAAATTTTAAAGAGCCATTTTTATTGGATGCAGTTTTAGCTTTAGCATCAAAGAAAATCATATTTGATGAAGTTGATTATAAAAAAATTAATACATTTAAAATTGATGAACATAAAGTTGAAGAGTTTTATGATAAAAAAAATAGATTATGGATTAATGATTCAAAAGCTACAAATGTAAATGCAACTATAAATGCCTTAGTACCATATAAAGAGAAAAAGATATTTTTAATACTTGGAGGTGATGATAAGGGTGCAAACTTAGAACCTCTTTTTGATTTTATTAAAGACCTTGATATTGAAATATATGCTATTGGAAGCAATTTTGAAAGAGTTATTTCATTTTGTCAAAAGTTTTCGATAAATTTTTCAAAATGTAAATTTCTAAATAATGCAGTTAATAAAATAGATAAAAAGCACGATAGTGAGGCAATCGCAATACTTTCACCCGCTGCTGCCTCATTAGATCAATTTACATCTTATGCAATAAGAGGTAAGGAATTTAAAGAATTAGTCAATAGTTTAAGCTTAAATTAATAAATCTCTATATATAATTTCACTCCAATTTAAGAGGATGCAGATAAAAAAAGCATTTTGGCTCGGTAGCTCAGTCGGTAGAGCAAAGGACTGAAAATCCTTGTGTCGGCAGTTCGATTCTGCCCCGCGCCACCA
>CAYZST010000026.1:0-15180 GCA_964480765.1 uncultured Arcobacter sp.
CTATGTCTTCTTCAACTATTACAGCTCATGATAGCAACGATGATGAGTGGGAAAGCTTCTAAGAAGCTTTCTCCTATCATAATTTCTCCTCCCTTTTTTATCTAAGAATTAACTAGTTTTCTTTAAATCTCAATCTATAAAATATTTTGATATAATTGCGATTTTAAAACAGTGTCTTGGAAACACAAAGGAATATAATGAATAAAAGTAATAAAGTAGAGTTACTTTCTCCAGCAGGTAATCTGGAAAAGTTAAAAATTGCTTTTGCTTATGGAGCAGATGCAGTTTATGGTGGAGTAAGTCATTTTAGTTTGAGAATTAGAAGTGGAAAAGAGTTTACCTTTGAAACATTTAAAGAAGGAATAGAGTATGCACATGCAAGAGGTAAACGAGTTTATGCAACTATTAATGGTTTTCCTTTTAATTCACAAATAGATTTATTAAAAGAACATATTATTAAAATGGCTCAGTTAAAACCAGATGCTTTTATTGTTGCAGCTCCAGGAGTTGTAAAACTTTGTAAAGAGTTAGCACCTCAAATAGCAATTCATCTTTCAACACAAGCAAATGTATTAAATTATCTAGATGCACAAGTGTTCTGGGATATGGGAGTAAGAAGAATTATTGCCGCAAGGGAAATTTCACTTAAAGATGTTCAAGAAATTAAAAAACATCTACCAGAGATAGAAATAGAGATTTTTGTACATGGTTCTATGTGTTTTGCATATTCTGGAAGATGTTTAGTGAGTGCTGTACAAATGGGAAGAGTACCAAATAGAGGTTCGTGTGCAAATGATTGTAGATTTGAATACACCTTATATGCTGCAAATGAAGATCATAGTACTCTGTTTAGACTAGAAGAAGAAGCGGGTGTAGGAACATACATTTTTAATGCAAAAGATATGAATTTAGCCTCTCATATAAATGAAATTTTAAAAAGTGGTGCAGTTGACTCAATTAAAATTGAAGGTAGAACAAAATCTCCATACTATACAGCAGTTACAGCTTATGCTTATAGACAAGCAATTGATGATTCTGAAGCTGGTAGATTTGAAGCTCAAAAATACCAAAAAGAGTTAGCTACTACAAAAAATAGAGGTTTTACTGATGCTTATTTAGTGCATAAACCTTTTGATAGAAATGATACACAAAATCATGAATATGCTTTAAGTAAAGGTTCTTATGAAGTAAGTGGACTTGTAACAGAGGATGAAAGACATTTTTATTGTAAATATAAAACTTATCCAAATGAGGAGACAGAAATTTTTGCTCCATTAGGTTCTAATATTGAAGAGGTTGATAATGAAATAGGAAGAATCTATAAAAAAGATGATGGAAAGTTTTATGTATCATTTAAAAAGATTTTAACCCAAACAAATAAAGAGTTAGAATCGGTTCATAGTGGGAATACAAATAAAATACAACTTCCAGGGAGATTACCATATCTTACAATGCTAAGAGTAGAAAATGAAGAAAACTGTTGTGAAACAGATGTTTGTAGTAGTTAAAAATGGTTGTATTTAGAGTAAGTGAAAATATAAATATCAAAACTACTGATGGGACTTTAGTTAAATATTTTAAACTAAAGAATCCATCCATCCTTTTTAATGAGACTATTTATATCTCTAGTTTTGAAGATTTTGAAGATTTAAAAAGAGTTTTTAGTACTGTTGGTTCAAAATATAAAGCTAGGGTTATAGAAGAGAGCAAGATTAGGTATTTAAGTCAATTCCCAACAGAACTTGGAATATCAAATAGTAATGAATATCATACAACGCAAAATTTAGATTATAAATATAAAAGAGTAGATTTTAAAACAAAAGATGAAGATATTAAATCTTTATATTTAAATGAAAGACCAGTTGATATAAATACTCAAATAGAAGGTATACTAAAGCAAGATATTTCTCTTTTAATAGTAGGTAGTCCAAGTTCTACAATATCTGAAATGATATGTTTCTGTTCAGCTTTAAGAGTTTTATATGAAAGATTAAATAAACAGTTTAAAAGTGTTAAAGTTGATATTTATTTGAATGCTTCAGATAATACATTTTATTCTAGGGATAAAATGATTTTTACAAACCAATCTTTTATCAATAAAGTTTCGGCTCTTTCTTTAAGTGTAAAAGAGTTCTTTCAATATGATTTTTTTATTGATTTAGGTTCAGTAACAAAAAGAAGTTATTATAGAGAACTTCCTCATATAGATGCTTGGCTTTATAAGTTTGGAATTGATTATAAAAAAGTACCAACTATTGAAAAATATAATACAATTAATATCTCTTTTTTTAACCCAAATAAAAATTTAAAAGATAAAATAGAAAAGATAAAATTAAAAGGAAAAGTTTTATTATTTCATCCCTACTCGGCTAATATTAATAAATCTATTCCTAAAGAGGTGGCAGTTAAACTTTTAAAAGATTTAATCTCTAAACTTTCTGATTATATTTTTGTGTCAGTTATAAAGATTGATGGAAAGTTTGAGGATGATAGATATCTTGACTTGTCAGCATACTCAAAAAGTTTTTTAGATTACTCTTATATAGTATCAAATATGACAAAAATTATTACTGTAAATACTGCAACATATCACATTGCAGATGCTTTTTTTATTCCAACAGTTCTAATTTTAAGTTCAAATGATGAAACCCAAATAATTCAGAAGTATCAAAGTTCAAAATTTATTTATGTAAAAGATAGCTCAAAAAATTTTAGTAATTTTATTTTTGAAAATGATAGTTTAGTTTTATATAAGTTTGAGGGATGGAAGAGTCTTAAATCAACAGAGATTATTAACTTATTAGAATCTTTTTGATATAATCCTACATTTTTCAATAGACACAGGGGTAGAAATGAATTTTGTATCTATTTTAATAAATAGTAAATCTGATTATGAAATTATCTTGTAATGAAAAGAGTTGCTCTATTTACTCTACCTAAGTGCAAATGGTGCGATGAAGCAAAAGCTTATTTTAAAATAAAAAAGATCAAATATAGTTTGATTAATCTTTCCACAAATAAAAAAGCTTTAAATGATTGTAAAAAACATGGTTGTATAGGTGTACCAGTAGTTTTAATAGAGAATCAATGGATTTGTGGTTTTGATAAAAATAAAATAAATAAGGCATTAGGAATAAAGTGATGATTACATTTTCAGAGATTTTATTAAAATTGCAACAGTTTTGGGCAGATCAAGGTTGTAATATTGTCCAACCTTATGATTTACCAGCAGGAGCAGGAACATTCCATCCAGCTACACTTCTTAGAAGTTTAGATTCAACTCCATGGTCAACGGCATATGTTGCACCAAGTAGAAGACCAACAGATGGAAGATATGGTGAAAATCCAAATAGACTTGGTGCATATTATCAGTTTCAAGTCTTAATTAAACCAAGTCCAGATAATATTCAAGATTTATATCTTCAATCTTTAGAGTCTTTGGGTTTAGATTTATCAAAACATGATATTAGATTTGTTGAAGATAATTGGGAATCACCAACATTAGGAGCGTGGGGACTTGGATGGGAAGTGTGGCTTGATGGAATGGAGGTAACACAATTTACTTATTTCCAACAAGTTGGTGGTCTTGCTTGTGACCCTGTTGCTGTTGAGATTACTTATGGAACAGAGAGGCTTGCTATGTATTTGCAAGGTGTTGATTCTGTTTTTGATATTGTATGGAATGAAAATCAATTTGGAAAAACAACATATGCTGATGTACATAAGGAGGGTGAGTATCAATTCTCAACATATAATTTTGAAGTAGCAGATGTGGATATGTTATTTAGACATTTTGATGATGCCTTTAATGAGTGTAAATTATGTTTAAAAAAAGGTTTACCTTTACCTGCATATGATCAGTGTATGGTAGCTTCTCATGCCTTTAACACACTTGATGCAAGAAAAGCTATCTCTGTAACTGAAAGACAAAATTATATTTTAAAAGTTAGAGAACTAGCTCAAGGTTGTGCTATTTTATACAAAGAGCAGGAAATAGAAAGATTAAAAAGAGTTGGGAGTGAAGTTTCTAAAATGGCTCTTGAAAATCTAAAAAATAACTCTTAAGTGTTTAAAACTATGAAATTAAAAGAGATTTATACATTTTTAAATTCAATTTCTCCATTTGAATTACAAGAGAAATGGGATAATTCAGGATTATTAGTTGGTAGTTTTGATGATGAGATTGAAAGAGTCTACATCTCTATTGATTTAGATGAAGAAATATTAGAAACTATTGAAGAGAACTCTTTAGTAATTACTCATCATCCCTTAATTTTTTCACCACTTAGAAGAGTTAATTATGACTCTTATAGTACTAAGCTATTAAGAAAGCTTATTCAAAAAAATATTGCACTTATTTCAATGCATACAAATATTGATACTACACATTTAAATGGGTATGTAGCCAGTGAAATTTTAGGTCTAGATGTGATTGAGTCTGAAGGTTATATTTGTTATGCGAATGTAAATGATAGTTTTTCAAATTTTGCAAATAGTATTGCTTTAAAATTAGGTTTAAAATACATAAAATTTGTAAAATGCAATGAAGAGGTTAAAAAGGTTGCACTTGTAACAGGTGCTGGAATGTCTTTAATTGATGATATAGAGGCTGATTGCTTTATAACAGGAGATATAAAATATCATGATGCAATGGAAGCAAAAGCTAGGGGTATTTCATTGATTGATATAAGGCATTATGAAAGTGAAAGACATTTTGGTCCATTGATGATGGGATTAATAGAAGAATATTTGAAAAAAAATGAATTAAAAGCTATAATTACTGCTTCGAAAAATCCATTTAAGTTTTGTATACAAGGAGAAACGATTGAATAAATATCTAGAAGATTTAGTTAAGTTATCAAAATATGATAGCGCGATTAGTATGTATGAGCCAAAGATTGAAAATGAAAAGGCTAAATTGTCTACATTTGTAGAAATTGCAGAATCAATCAAAGAGCAAATTAATAATACATATGCTGAAATTGATGATGTAAAATCAAAAAGAACAAAAAATAATATTCACTTAGCAGAGTTAAAAACTAAGTTAGATGAAATCTCTAGAAAAAACAATGAAATAACAAATGAAAAAGAGCTAAAAGCTCTACAACTTGAAGAAGAGATTGCAAGAGAGCAAATCTCATTTGCAAATGAAGAGATTATAAGACTTGATGAAATTGCAGTTTCAAAAGAAGAGGCTTTAAAAGAACTTCAAGCGAAGCTTGTAGAAGAAGAGGAAGCTATTAAAGAGATTCAAATTGCAGTTGATGATGCAATTGATGCAATTAATCAAGAAAGAAATGTAGTTTACCAAGAAAGAGGTGATCTATTAGAAAAATTTGATAATAAAATTTTAACATTTTATGAAAAAATTAGAAGATGGGCAAAGGATTCCGCTGTTGTTCCTGTTAAAGATCAAGCATGCTATGGATGTTTCATGAAGATTAATGACAAAACTTATTCTGAAGTAATTAAATCAGAAGAGATTATCAACTGTCCTCATTGTGGTAGAATTTTATACAAAGAAGTAGAGACTAAAGAGGCTTAATATTGAGCCTTTTTAGTTTTTTTTATTATATACTAGCAACTATAGTATATATATTAGTACTACCTTATTTATTAATTAAAAAGAAAAACCCGAAATATAAAGTTGCAATTCCTTCAAAATTTTTTTTAAAAGATAATCCTAGTTTTGAAAAAGAGGGAGTTTGGTTTCATACCTGTTCAATGGGTGAAGCAAAAGCAATTAAGCCATTGGTTGATGAAATTAATGCAGAGGTTAATATCTCCGTAATAACAAATACAGGTTATGATGAGGCTAGAAGTCTGACAAAAAATGTTAGGTTTTTGCCATATGAGATTTTTCTGCCTTTTTGGATAAAAAAGCAAAAGTCACTAGTAGTAATGGAAGCGGAACTTTGGTATATGCTCTTTTTATATGCAAAAAAAAGTGGAACAAAAACATATTTAATTAATGCAAGAATATCTGATAAGTCTTATAAGTCCTATAAGAGATTTGCATTTTTTTATAAAAGAGTTTTTTCAAATATTGATAAAATCTTTGCCCAAACCCAGCTTGACAAAGAGAGATTAGAAGAGTTAGGAGCAAAAAATATTGAAGTAATTGGTAATATTAAACTTGCACAACTTCCAAAAGTCACTCAAAATCTCAATAAACCAAGGGGAAGGGTAATTACAGCTGGTAGTACTCATGAGAATGAGGAAAAATTAATTCTTGAGGCATATGAAAAAGATCAAGGAAAACTAATAATTGTTCCAAGACATCCTGAAAGATTTGATAAGGTATTTTCATTAATAGAAGAGTTTTCAAAAATTAAAGGTTTTACTTTTCATAGATATTCACAAAAAGAAAATTTTAATTCAGATGTAGTTTTAGTTGATAAAATGGGTGTACTAGTTAATATTTTTGCAATTAGTGATGTAGTGATACTTGGAGGTGCTTTTGAGAAAATCGGAGGACATAATCCTGTTGAACCAGCTTTTTTTAACTGCAAGTTGATAAGTGGTAAAGAGATTTTTAATCAAAAATCTTTATTTGAGTGTGTAAAAAATTATTATATAATTGATAATAATGAATTAAAAGAGTATCTAAAAAATTTAGATAGTTTAGAAAAATCATCTTTGGTACAAGAAGGTGATATAAAGCCAATAATAAAGGAATTAAATGGCAACAGATAAAGCATATAAAGTTTTAGCAAAACAAGAGGGTATTTCAAACTCTAAAGCAAAAGAGCTTATTGATAAGGGCTTAGTAAGAGTTGGTGGAAAAAAAGTTGTAATTGCAAGGGGAGAAATACCTACTAATACAAAATTTACAATAAAAGAGATTGCGAATATAAAAATAATTTTTGAAAATGAGAATATTTTAGTTGTTGATAAACCTGCTTTTTTAACTGCGGATGAAGTATCAAAAAAGTTTAAAAATACAATTTTGTTAAACAGACTTGATAAAGAGACTAGTGGTGTTATGCTGTTTGCAAAAAATGAAGAGTTTCAAAAAAAGGCTATCAAAGAGTTTAAATCAAATAGAGTATATAAAGAGTATATTGCAATTGTAGATGGAAAAGTAATAGATGAGATTGTAATTGATAAACCAATTTTAACAACTAGAGATAGAGGACAGGCAAAATCAAAAATTGATTCAAAAAAAGGTAAGTCTGCTAAGACATATGTTTACCCACTTTTTGTTGAAGGAAATAAATCAAAAGTAAAAGTTGTAATTGAGACAGGAAGAACTCATCAAATTAGAGTTCATTTAAGCAATGTTGGTTTTCCAATTATTGGAGATGCTACTTATGGAAAATCTGCACCAAATATAAATAGAGTATTACTTCATTCAAAAAAAACAAAAATATTCGATTATGAGTTTGAATCACCTGAACCAAGAGAGTTCAAAGTGTATGATTTTAATTAAACTTTAAGAAATACAAATTCAAAAAGTCCCTATTAAAGGAATTTTTAAATTTACTAAGTTTAATATAAACTTAAACTACCACTCATTTAAACTTATTTAAAGAATTAAAAGTGTAAAATCCACAAAATTTATACACTGTGGAGATAATTTTGTTTGATTCAATAACCGGTTCTATAAAAAATGCAGTAAATAAAATTAGGCATAAGGATGATGTAGCTTCACTTAAAAAAGCTATTATTGAATTAAAAAAATCATTGCTTAAATCAGATGTTCATCATAAAACAACAAAAACTCTTATAACTGCAATAGAGATTGAAACTAAAAGACTTGGTATAGGACAAGATTCATTTTTAAAAGCACTAAAAAATGAATTAACAAAAATATTAACTACTGAGGGAAATCAAGGTTTTGTTTTCTCAAATACACCTCCTACAATAATTTTAATGACAGGACTACAAGGTTCTGGTAAAACTACAACAACTGGTAAATTAGCAAATTATCTAAAATTAAGAAAAAAGAAAGTTTTAGTTGCAGCAGCTGACTTACAAAGATTAGCAGCTGTTGAGCAATTAAAACAAATTGCAGCACAAATTGAAGTAGATATCTATTTTGATGATAATGAAAAAGATCCAGTAAAAATTGCACTTGGAGCAAAAGAGAAAGCAAAGAGAGAGCATTATGATGTTCTTTTAATAGATACAGCAGGAAGACTTGCTATTGATGAAGAGTTAATGGCTCAATTAAAAGAAATAGAAGATTCAGTTCAAGCAGATGAGATTTTTTATGTTGCAGATTCATTAACTGGTCATGATGCGACAAAAACAGCCTCTTTATTTAAAGAGAAAATTGGAATTGATGGAGTTATTCTTTCAAAATATGATGGTGACACAAAAGGTGGAGTTGCAATCTCTATTGCTCATCAAGTAGGTGTACCTTTAAGATTTATAGGTATTGGTGAAAAGATGCCAGATCTTGAAGTATTTATTCCTGATAGAATTGTATCTAGACTTATGGGTGCAGGAGATATTGAAGGTCTTGCAGAAAAAACAGCAGCAGTTATTGATGAAAAAAAAGCTAAAGAGGTAACTAAAAAGATAAAAAAAGGGGAGTTCAACTTTAATGACTTTTTAGAACAATTAGCAATGATGTCAAAACTTGGTTCAATGAAATCAATTATTGGAATGATTCCAGGTCTATCTACAATGGCAGGTCCTTTAAAAGAGATGGATTTTGAAAACTCTGATGAGATTAAAAGAATTAAAGCTTTAATTGGTTCAATGACTCCAAAAGAGAGAGAAAATCCAAGTTTATTGAATCCTTCTAGAAAGAGAAGAATTTCAAAAGGTTCAGGGCTTTCAGATGTACAAGTAAATAAAATTTTAAAGCAGTTTAAAAATGCATCTAAAATGGCTAAAAAACTTTCAACTAAAGGCGGAATGAAAGGCTTACAAAATATGATGCAGCAAATGCAAGGCTCAGGTGGTTTGGGAGGACTTAACTTACCAAGATAAAATAGAATGAATTAGTATTGAGTTGTGAACTTTATTGAGTTTAGAATTCAATACTAACATGATAAATAAAAATAAGGAAAGAAAATATGACAGTAATTAGATTAACTAGAATGGGAAGAAATAAAAAACCATTTTATAGAATTGTTGTAACAGATTCAAGAAAAAGAAGAGATTCAGGTTGGATAGAATCAATCGGATACTTTAATCCAGTTGCACAGCCAAAGGAATTAAAAATTGATGAAGAGAGATATAGCTATTGGTTAAGTGTTGGTGCAAAACCATCAGAAAAAGTTAAAAAATTAGCGGCTCAAAAGTAATTTTACTATAAAATAACAGCATGATTACAAATTTTATAGAAAATTATGCAAAACTTATTGTTAGCAAACCAGAGGAGGTTTCTATTTTTACTAACTCTATTGATGAGACATTTACAGAAATAACAATAAAAGCTGATGCAGTTGATATTGGTAAATTAATTGGAAAAAATGGAAATATGATTAATGCTTTAAAAACTATGGCAAATGGTTGTAAAGCTAAAGATGGTGTATCTTACAAAATTCAAGTTATTGCGAACTAATTTTATTTTATGAATAATAAAATTTATGTTGCAAAACTAGGTAAAGCGGTAGGCCTAAAAGGTTATTTAAAGCTTTTTATGGATACTGACTTTCCAGAACAATTTAAGAAAGGCGCTATATTTAGCACTAATAAAAAGCTTGAATTAATTGTTGAAGAATATAGTATATCAAGGAAACTTATTAAGTTTAATGGTTTTGATGATATAGACTCTGCAAAAAAACTTACAAATCAACTACTTTTTGTTTCAGAAGAATCTACTAAAGAGAATTGTATATTAGAAGAGGATGAATACTTCTGGTTTGATATTATTGCTTGTAAAATAGTTGAAAATGGTCAAGAGCTTGGTATTGTAAAAGATATTCATAGATATCCTTTATATGATTATTTAGAAATTATTACATCAAAAAAGTTTATTGAAAAAAGTTTTCCTAAAACTTTTTTAATACCTTACAATAAAGATAAATATATTGTAAAAGTAGATATTGTAAATAAGATAATCGAAACTAAATATTGTTTTGAAATCTTAGAGAATTCGTGAGTTTTATCTTTGTATTATAAAAATTATTTTTATTTCTTTTATATTTAAAAATTAAAAATTATAATATTTAATTTTTGAATAGTAATACTAATGTCATTAAATAATCTATATTTCATCTTACAAATATAAATTTTATTAAGAATTTATTATAAACTTTATTATAAATATTCTCTTGTGATATTTATAGTTATTTAAATAAATAAGTTATAATTATTTACTTAAAATAACCTTATATTATTGAAATTTATATCAATGAAGAGACAAAAAATAAAAAAATAATCTCAAAAGAATAAGAAAAAAAAACAAATTGTTTGAAAAATTACAAAAAAAAACTAATTAAATTTTATAAGTTTTATAGCGTATTTACTTTCTTCTAAAATACCTAGATAATTGAAATTTCGACTTAATAATAATTTGCCATCATCAAATAAAACAACAAAGAATATTATATATTTTTTATATTACACACTTTTTACACACCTTTTTATTATTAAATATAAACATGAAACAGTTTAAGGAGTATTCAATGATAAAATTAATATCAAAAGGACAATCAAATAGTACAGAAATAAAAACAGTAATAAAAGATATGATTTTGAATCCTTCTAAGGGGGAGCAATTTTTTATTAATAATAGTGAAGGGTTAAAATATAAAATAAATTTAATTAATAATGAAAAATCAATAGAAATAGTATTAGAAACAAATCCACAGCTAAAAATTATTTTTAAAAACTTTGTAGATGTCATTTCAGATTCCGATGATAAAAAATCTGTTATTTGTTTGTTAAATACAAAAGAAGGTTTAGAAGAGTTTAATAAAGCAAACTTATCTTTTAAAGATGAAGAACTAATAGAAAATCTTAAAAAACTACTTTCAAGTTCTTCTATAAAAGGAAATGCAAAAGATGGAATTGTAATAGATGATTTTAAATCTTTAACAGATTCGATGCAAGCAACAGCTGCAGGTGCTGAAATAAAATCAGATAGCTCAATATTTAAAAGTTATGAATTTAATGATGAAAATGAAAGTAATATTGTAGCAGGAAGAACAAGACTGCAAGAAATAGAAACTGGAGAAAGACAAGCAAGTATTGATATTGATGATGATAGAAGAAAAGTAATATTTGATAATACTAAAAAGGAAGATGTGGTAAGAGCAACATTGAGTGCAACAGCTTCAACATCTGAAGATAGAGGGAGTATTGTCTATACAGTGAATTTAGTAAATGGGTATGGAATAGAAGTAGTAGCTAAAGAAGATATAGTAATTATTTTAGAAAATGGTGAAATAATAAAAATTAAATTAGGAGAGTCAAGTGGTACTGTAATAACCACAGTAAATAGAGATGATGTATATAAAGAGATAGATTCAATTTCAAACTCTATTAAATCAATAATAAGTGAAGATGTCATTAGTATAGATAATGTAATAGTTTCAACAATGATAACAGATGATGTAGATGTGGTAAAAGCAATATTAAGTGCAACACCTTCAGTATCTGAAGATGGAGGAAACATTATTTATACAGTAGATTTAGTAGATGAGTATGGAAAAAAAGTAGTAGCCAAAGAAGATATTGTAATTACTTTAGAAAATGGTGAAATAATAATAATTAAACCAGGAGAATCAACTGGTACTGTAATAACAGTAGTAGATAGAGATGATATATATAAAGATATTGATTCAGTTTCAAACTCTATTAAGACACTAGATGGTGGAGATGAATTTGAGAAATTAGAAGTAGATGATTCAGTAGTTTCAACAACAATAATAGATGATATGGATAATATAAATATAAAATTAATTGAAAAAAGTGTTGAAAAAGTAGTATATACACCCTTACATGGAGTAGAGGACAAAGAGGCAGGTGAACTACAAATAGTAGGATTAAAAGATGGAGGCTATGTAATAACTTGGGATAAATATAGCAACTTCGATAGTTCTATTTTTGTACAACGATTTGATAGTGCTGGAAATAAAATTGGAACTATAGTTCAATTAGAAGCTTTAGATTATAACAATGGATATGATTATGAACCTAAAATAACAAATTTAAGTGATGGAGGATATGTAATAGCTTGGCATGGTTCTAGTAATGAAGGAGACAAAACTATTTTTATACAACAGTTTGATAGTACTGGAAATAAAGTAGGAATTATAAAAGAACTAGAAGCTAAAAGTGAATCTAAACTTGAACCTCAGATAACAAATTTAAATGATGGGGGATATGTAGTAACTTGGAACGGAACTAATAATCTAGGAGATGAATCTATCTTTATACAACAGTTTGATAGTACTGGAAATAAAGTAGGAACTATAACAGAATTAGTAGCTTTAAATCATGATAAATATGAGTCTCCTCAAATAACAAATTTAAATGATGGGGGATATGTAGTAACTTGGAGTGGAACTAATAATCTAGGGGATGAATCTATCTTTATACAACAGTTTGATAAAGCTGGAAATAAGGTAGGAACTATAACAGAATTAGATAATATACATCCTTTGGACCTTCAAATAACGAATTTAAATGATGGGGGATATGTAGTAACTTGGAATGGAACTAATAATCTAGGAGATGAATCTATCTTTATACAACAGTTTGATAGTACTGGAAATAAAGTAGGAACTATAACAGAATTAGTAGCTTTAAATCATGATAAATATGAGTCTCCTCAAATAACAAATTTAAATGATGGGGGATATGTAGTAACTTGGAGTGGAACTAATAATCTAGGAGATGAATCTATCTTTATACAACAGTTTGATAAAACTGGAAATAAAGTAGGAACTATAAAAGAATTAGATAGTGATGGATATGTTTCTCCTCAAATAACAAATTTAGGTGATGGGGGATATGTAGTAACTTGGAGTGGAACTAATAATCTAGGAGATGAATCTATCTTTATACAACAGTTTGATAAAACTGGAAATAAAGTAGGAACGGCAGCTCAATTAGAAGTTAATTATAATAGTAAATATGATTATGAACCTAAAATAACAAATTTAAGTGATGGAGGATATACTGTAACTTGGTATAGTTCTAATGATGAAGGAGACAAATTAATTTTTGTACAACAGTTTGATAGTGATGGGAATAAAGTAAGAACTACAACTCATTTAGAAGTAGAAGCTCCTAAGGATAAGAGTGAATTAGGATATAGTCCTCAAATAATAAACTTAGATGATGGAGGATATTTAGTAACTTGGAGTGGTCAAAGTATTAATGGCGATAATTCTATTTTTATACAACAGTTTGATATTGATGGAAATAAAGTAGGAACGGAAACTCAATTAAAAACTAATAATAAATCTGCAATTGAACCTCAAATAACAAATTTAAATGATGGGGGGTATGTAGTAACTTGGAATGGAGTTGATAATGAAGGGGATTATTCTATTTTTATACAACAGTTTGATAATACTGGAAATAAAGTAGGGACTATAAAAGAATTAGAAGCTTTAAACAATAGTAATGGAAATGATTTCAACCCTCAAATAACAAATTTAGATGATGGCGGATATGTAGTAACTTGGAGTGGTCAAGGTATTAATGGCGATAATTCTATTTTTATACAACAATTTGATAGTGATGGAAATAAAGTAGGAACTATAACAGAATTTGAAGGTTATGGATATCTCTTCTCTATTCCTCAAATAACAAATTTAGGTGATGGAGGATATGTAGTAACTTGGAGTGGAGCTGATAGTCAAGGAGATTATTCTATTTTTATACAACAGTTTGATAGTACTGGAAATAAAGTAGGAACTATAACACAATTAGAAGCTTTAAATAATAGTAATGGAAATGATTTCAACCCTCAAATAACAAATTTAGATGATGGAGGATATGTAGTAGCTTGGAGTGGTCAAAGTATTAATGGCAATAATTCTATTTTTATACAACAGTTTGATAAAAGTGGAAACAAAGTTGGAGGTATAAGTGAATTCGAAGCTTTATTAAAAGATCCTTATTCTCCTTTACCTGCTCCAGAATTGACAAATTTAGATGATGGAGGATATGTAGTAACTTGGAAAGGTGAAAATAGTAATGGCGATAATTCTATTTTTATACAACAATTTGATAAAGCTGGAAATAAAGCTGGAAGTATAACTCAATTAGAAGCTTATGGAACTAAATCTGATCCACAGATAACAAGTTTAAAAGATGGAGGATATGTAGTTACTTGGTCAGATTCTAGTTCTCACATTGGAAGTAGCTTTATTTTTGTACAACAGTTTGATAATACTGGAAATAAAGTAGGAACTGCAACCCAATTAAAATCTTTATTTAATCATAATTATGGACTTGACCTTAATCCAAAAATAGAAAGTTTAAAAGATGGAGGGTACGTTGTAAGTTGGGATGTATCTGATAATCAAGGAGACAGATCTATTTTTGTACAGCGTTTTAATAGTGATGGAAGCAAAGCTGGACTTACAACTCAATTAGAATCTTTAAATGATAATAATAAATTTGACTCTCAAATAACAAATTTGGGTGATGGAAAAAATTTAGTAACTTGGAGTGGAACTGATAGCGAAGGAGAGAATTTTATTTACACCCAAAACACTAAATCTGATGGATATATAGATGGCGGTGTAATAGCTACATATGCGATAACACTTACAGATGATGATGGAAATGTAATAAAAGCTCTAAAAGATATGGAAGTAAGCTTTAAGTATACATATACAACAGCATCAGGAGATGATATTACAGAAGTAAAAAGTGTAATAGTAAAAGCAGGAGATAGTGAAGTAAACTTTAATCTAAAGGCAATAACTAGTGGGTATAAAGAAGGAAATGAAAAATATTCAATTAGTATTATTTCAGTAACAAATATAGATGAATATGAAAATGCAAATATTGATAAGACAGAAATAATAACAATAGTTAGTGAAGAGCCTGTTTTAAATATAAAACTAAGTGGAGATGTAGCAGTAGTAGAAGGGGATAATGCAACATATAAAGTAAGCTTAACAGATGAATCAGGAAAAGCAATAAGAGCTGTAGCTGATATGGAAGTAAGCTTTAAGTATACATATGTAACAGCATCAGGAGATGATATTACAGAAGTAAAAAGTGTAATAATAAAAGCAGGGGATAGTGAAGCAA
>CAYZST010000027.1:0-14741 GCA_964480765.1 uncultured Arcobacter sp.
AAGAGTAAGCAAAAAGAGGTTTAAAACCTCTTTTTATTTTTAATTATAGATCTTGTTCAATTACTTCTTTAAATCTATTGAAGTAAACATTTTTAGCTTCATCTAACTCTTTATAAATATCATTAATAGAGATTTTTCCTCCAC
Organism: uncultured Arcobacter sp.; assembly: GCA_964480765.1. Taxonomy (GTDB): domain Bacteria; phylum Campylobacterota; class Campylobacteria; order Campylobacterales; family Arcobacteraceae; genus Halarcobacter. The sequence continues at coordinate 145 of CAYZST010000027.1, forward strand.
CAACCATTCCAAGTTTCGTATAAGGGATACCTCTTCCTTCACAAAGTCTTTCAAAAGCCTCTACTTTTTCAGGACTAACTTCTACAATACCTCTTGATAAAGATTCAGCAAAAATATCTCTATCCTCTTCTAATGAAATTGCAGCTTCAACACCCTTATTTCCTACAACTGCCATTTTTGCTAAAGCAATAGCAATACCACCAACATTAACATCCTTTGCAGCTTTTAATAAATCTTGCTTATTTGCTTCAATTACCGTATTCCAAAGATTTAACTCTTTTGTGAAATCTACTTCTGGGTGAACACCAGCTACTTTGTTATACATCTTTTTCATATATAAAGATCCACCAAACTCTGATTTAGTTTCACCTAAAATATATACATAGTTTCCATCTTCTTGGAAAAATGAAGGTAATGATTTATTTGCATTATCATTAACACCAACCATTGCAATGGCAGGAGTTGGGAATACACCTACACTATTTGTTTCATTGTATAATGATACATTTCCACCAATAACTGGTGTATTTAGTTCTTTACAAGCAGCTTTAATACCTTCACAAGCTTGTGCAAATTGCCACATTACCTCTGGGTTTTGTGGGTTACCAAAATTAAGACAATCTGTAATCGCTTTTGGAGTAGCTCCCGTCATTGCAACATTTCTCCCTGACTCCATTACAGCTGCTGCTGCTCCAAGTTCTGGGTTGATATAACAAAGTCTTGTATTACAATCAGCAGACATAGCTAAAGCTTTTTTAGTCTCTTTAATTCTAATTACAGAAGCATCTAACTTACCAGGCCCTTTTACTGTATTTGTTTGTACCATTGAGTCATATTGATTGTAAATCCAAGATTTATCAACTACTTCCATATCACTAAATAATTTATCAAATACAATTTGATTTGAGAACTCTTTACTCATATCTACATTTTCAATATCTTCTAAATAGTTTGGTTTAGCTACTGGTCTATCTAAAACAGGTGCTTCCTCAGATACTGGTTGAACAGGAATATCAGCCACTTTTTCTCCATGCCAAAATAGCTCCATATTCCCAGTACTAGTTACTTCACCAATAACAGCAACATCTAATTCCCATTTTTCAAAGATTTCAATAATTTTAGACTCTGCACCTTTTTTTGCACAAATTAACATTCTTTCTTGAGATTCAGATAACATAAAATCATAAGGCGTCATACCCTCTTCCCTTGCAGGTACTTTATCCAAATGCATAATCATTCCAGAACCTGATCTACCTGCCATCTCAAATGATGAAGAAGTTAATCCAGCCGCACCCATATCTTGAATACCAATAATTAAATCCTCTTTAAATAGTTCTAAACAAGCCTCTAAAAGAAGTTTTTCTGTAAAAGGATCACCAACTTGAACTGTTGGTCTTTTTGATTCTGAATCTTCATCAAATGATGCAGAAGACATAACAGCTCCACCAAGACCATCTCTACCAGTCTTTGAACCAACATACATTACTGGATTTCCAATACCTTCAGCTCGTCCATAAAAAATCTCATCAGCTTTTGCAATACCTAAGTTAAATGCATTAACTAGATTATTTCCTGCATAACACTCTTCAAAATTAGTTTGTCCACCAACAGTTGGAACTCCCATACAGTTACCATATCCACCTATTCCAGCAACAACACCTCTTAAAAGATATCTATGTTTTTTTGCAGTTTCACTATCTCCTTCAATCCCTGCAAACTGAATTAGGTTCATAGAAGCAACAGGTCTTGCACCCATTGTAAATACATCTCTCATAATTCCACCAACACCAGTTGCAGCACCTTGGTATGGTTCAATAAATGATGGATGATTGTGTGATTCCATTTTAAACACTGCTGCGTATCCATCACCAATATCAATAACTCCTGCATTTTCTCCTGGACCTTGAATAACCCAAGGTGCTTTAGTTGGGAAACCACTTAAATATTTTTTACTTGATTTATATGAACAGTGTTCTGACCACATTGCAGAGAAAATACCAATTTCCACGTAATTTGGTTCTCTTCCTAAAATCTCTTTGATATTTTCAAACTCTTCAAGTGTTAAAGAGTGAGCTAAAGCTACCTCTTCAAGATTCATCTCTTCTTTTTGCATTTCTCGCCTTATTATGGTTATGATTATTTCTTTTATAAGTATTTGCGATTATATCCCAAAAGCTCTTAGCAAAAGTTTTAACCCTCTGCTAAGATTTCAATTTTATTATCTCTTAATTCAATAAATAACTCTTTTTTACCTACAAACTTATAATATTTTGTCTTATAGTCTTCATCCATAACAACTTTATACATATGCTTGTTAAGTGAGTTTGGATATGGTGCAATATTTATATTAGTAAATACAATCTTTTTTTTCTCTTTTTTTGAAAAAATTCTTTTCTTGTATTGTGCAAATTTATCAAAAGACATTCCATCAAATCTTTTAAAAGACTTTGAATAAAAATTTAAATATTCATCAATATCTGACCTTTTCCAAGCTTCTCTCCATTTAAAAATAGAAGCTAAAATCAAACTAATATCATCCTTAGTTGCTTTTCTTAACTTATCTTCTAAAATTAATAAAAATGAATTTTCAATATTAATCTTTTCATCAAGTTCTAGTAGTTTTGGATTATCTAATGCAATACAACCTTTTGTATACTCTTCTCTATCTTCATTTAATGGCATTCCATGAATCCAAATTCCATGACCTTTTTTATTTAAAATCTTATCAAATGTATTTGGATAATTTGTTACTAATGCTAAAGGACCATAAAAAGGATCTAACTTTGTTAATTTTTTTGTTAATTCATAAACTCCTGTTGGTGTTTTTAAATCACCTTCAAACTGTTTATCACCTTTTTTTTCACCAAAAATTGCACTATCTTTTTGTAATAGATAGTAATCATTATCATCAACTTTATATAAAGCTAAATTTTTTTCATCTTTATTAGCTAAAATTACATATTTTTTTGACTCATAATAACCATACTCTACGTTTTTACTTTCTAAATATTTATCCCAATACTCCTTTTGGGTTAATTTTAGTTCCAACTGCTTTTTTACAGCATCTAATCCTTGAAGTCTAAACAGATTTACTAAATCTGCAAATATGAATGTATTTAAAATCATTAGAAAAAATAATATTTTTTTCACTTAAAACCCCTGAAATTTTATATTCTCTTTAGTTAGGCAATTGTATAATAAATCCTCTAAATTTTCATATAAAGAAGTAACGTGAAGAAAATCATTTTAATTTTTTGTTTATTTTTTACATCAATTTTTGCGACTGAAATACATGAAGAAAAATGGCCAAGAGGTGAGACTTTTTTAACATTTTTAGAAAAATATAATATTCCTCAAAAACTTTATTTTGATTTAGAAAAAGAGGATAAAGAACTTTGCTCAGAAATTGTTGCAGATAGATATTACTACTTAATGAAAAATGAAAACGGTAGTTTAAATCAAGTACTTATACCCGTATCTGAAGATATTCAACTTCATGTTTATAAAGATAATGAAGGCAATTATAAGTTTCAAACTCTCCCAATTAGTTACACAGAATACACAGAAACTATCTCTATTCCAGTAATGAGTTCTGTATCAAATGAACTTCAAAAAGCAACAGGAAATGCAGCACTTGCAGCTCATCTAAAAGGAATATTTAGAGGTAATGCAAACTTTAGAAGAATGCAAAAAGGTGATTTTATAGTTATTGAGTATTCTCAAAAAGAGCTTTTAGGAAGACCTCTAGGACAACCTGATATTAAAGCTGCTATGGTTGAAATTTCTGGAAAAAAATATTATAGATTTAAAAATGAAAAAGATGAAAAATATTATGATGAAACAGGAAAATCTTATACAAAAACTTATTTTTTTAAAATGCCTTTAGCATATAGCCGTGTATCAAGCCACTTTACAAAAAAAAGGTTTCATCCTGTATTAAAAAGATATAGAGCCCATCTAGGAACTGATTTTGCAGCTCCAAGAGGAAGAAAAATTTATGCAGCAGGAGATGGGAGAATAGAGTTTATTGGAAGACGTGGGGGATATGGTAAAACAATAGTTATTAATCATCCAAATGGATATAAAACTCTATATGCACATCAAAACAAATTCAGAAAGAACTTAAAAAGAGGAAGAACTGTAAAAAAAGGTGAGCATATTGGATATGTAGGAAATACGGGACTTAGTTCAGGACCACACTTACATCTAGGTGTTTATAAAAATGGAAGAGCTGTTAATCCTCTTAAAGTAATTAAAAAACCTGAAACTAAAGGCTTAAAAGGAAAGTCAAAAAAAATATTTATTGCAAATGCAAAAGAAAAAATTAAAGCTTTAAATGATGAAACAAAGAAAAAGAATAAGCCTATTCCAACAAGATTGGATAGAATAACATCAAAAAGTGAAATAACTTATAGGAAAATATGATGTCTCAAAATAAAATTATAAAAAACCCTCAAGAGTTATTAGAAAAAATTGATGAACTACATCCAAGTGATATCGCTGATTCTTTAAAAAAAATAGAAAATGACTCTACCGAAGATTTCTTTTATACTTTACATCAAGTTCCTGATGATATTCTAGGAGAGGTTATTCTTGAACTCCCTGAAAACCTAAGAGAAGATGTATATGAAGAGTTATCAATTGAAAAACTTACTGAAGCTGTTGATGAACTAGAATCGGATGATGCTACTGATATTCTTCAAGAGATTGAAGAGCTTGACGAAGAGAAAGCAAAAGAGATCTTCGAAGGACTTGAAGAAGAGGATAAACAAGAGATTGATTGGCTTAAAAGATATGATGAAGATGAAGCTGGTTCATATATGCAAACAGAACTTTTTTCAGCAAATATTAAAGAGACACTCCAAGAATCAATTGATAGATTGAAACAAAGAAAAGCCTCTTATGAACTAGAAAATATTCACCAAGTTTTTATTATAAATGATGATAAAAAATTAATTGCATCAATTTTATTAGAAGACTTAATAATTTTTGATTTTAACCAAACATACGAAGATATAATAAATTCACATGATGAAAATAAATTTAAACCCTTTGTTGTTCAAGATAAAGAACATATTGATGATGTAGCCAAAAAAGTTGAAAAATATGACTTAAGTGTTGTTGCAGTTGTAGGATACCAAGGTATTCTAATGGGTAGGATTACAAGTGATGACATTTTAGATGTTATTGAAGAAAATGCAACAGAACAAATCTATCAACTAGCTGGGGTTGATGATGACTTCGAGCATGATGACAACCTCCTATCAACTGCAAAGAAAAGAGGTCTTTGGTTATTTATTAATTTAGGTACTGCCATCTTGGCTTCACTTGTAATTGGTATTTTTGATGAAACAATACAATCATATGTTGCCTTAGCCATTTTAATGCCAATTGTTGCCTCAATGGGAGGTAATGCAGGAACTCAGACTTTAACTGTTATGGTTAGACAGTTAGCTCTTGGAAATATCGACTTTGATAATAGTAAAGATGCTATCAAAAAAGAGGTATTTATATCCCTTGTTAATGGTCTTGTTTTTGCTTTAATTGTAGGTTTAATAGCTTGGTTCTGGTTTAACACTACAATGCTTGGAGTTGTAATAGCTATGTCAATGATAATAAATCTATTTAGTGCAGGATTTTTTGGTGCCTCAATCCCACTTATTTTAAAAAAAATGGATATAGACCCTGCAATAGGAAGTACAGTTTTACTTACAACTGTAACCGATATTGTAGGGTTTTTCAGTTTTTTAATGCTTGCAAAAGTAATACTTCTTTAAACATTATAAAAATATATTAAGCAAAAAACTAACCTAAATTTTTTCTAGTAAAAATTTCAAAATAATCCACTAGGTTATTTACCGCTGAAATTGCACTTTTCTTATCTTGTATTAAAATAGTCTCTAATATATTCATATGTAATTTTTGTATTTCTAAATAATCTTCTTTTTTTGCATAAAAATACCAAAATCTATGTGATAAACCATGCATATTTCTAAGTTCTTCGTAAATAAATTGATTTTTTGAACACTTTGCAAGTATTAAATGTCTTTTTCTAAGCCAATATAAAAAGCTAGCATCATCTTGATACTTAACATCTAATAACTCCTTTAATGCTCTTTTATCAAGTTCTGTTAATCTATCAATAGCTTTTCCAACACATAAATTTAGAATGGCTCTTCTAACTTCTAGTAATTGAAGTTGCATAGAAGCACTTATTTCAGGAATTAATACCCCTACTCTTGATATATTTACCAAAGATTGACTTGCTAACATTCTTAAGGCTTCTCTTACAGGAGTTCTACCTGCACCTAACATCTCACATATCTCTTTTTCAGTTAGAATACTTCCTGGTTCAATTTTACAAAATACAATAAGACCTTCAAGTTCTTCATAAACTTGCTCCGACATGGTTTTGTTCTTATCTCTTCTTAATTTTTTTCTCATCTATTTACCTAAAAATATATTTATAATTTATTTTATAAAAATATATCTTAAGTATATTTAAGATATATTAACTAAATATCTATAAATTAAGACTATTGTTCATATGTAACAATTTTATTTTTTATTTCTCTACAATCCCACCAGCATCTTTACGAGAGCTTTCACTTGACTCAACATATATTGCTTTTGCAACATCTTTTAATGCATTCCAATCTTCTAAATCAATCACCAAGCCATTTTCAATAGCTTGATTATATCTTTTTTTTAGTTTTTCTGAAGTTATTAAACCAAAACTATCACAATTAAATTCTAATTTATTCTTACTTATTTCAATTATCAATGCTCTTTTATCTGAACTTGTACTTGTGCTTTTACAAACTTTAGGTAGTTCATCATTTGCATTTATTAAATATGAGATACTCATATTATCAGATGAATTATTCCATGAAAATTTCGCATTTAAACCTCTTTGAGCAACTCTTAAGGCTTGTGCAAATACTAACCACCTATTATGACAATTTTTAATTTCTAAAATTACAGTTTCATATTTAGAAATAAACTCTAATGCATAAGCAATTAAGATTTGAATGTGACCCAAAATTGTATCATTATTTAAATCTACTATAATATGAGAATCTTTTGATGTAATATTTAGTGATGAGTTACTAGTATCTTTTAAATATTTTAAAGCATTTACAAAATGCTTAACACCATCTAAACCAACCATTTCAGTATTAACAATCATCTTAGAAATTAAATCAGCTTCACCAGAGTCTCTTTTTAGACTATTAAAAGCATTACTACACATTGTTGCTAACTCAGTTCTTGAAACAGAAACCTTTCCTTCTTTAACATTCAATCTATCATCTTTACATTTTGGAATTTGAGGAAATAACCATTCAGCATTATGAATCTCATCAGCTAATGGTGCACCTTGAAAAAATGTAACTTGCACCCATCTATCTGATCTTGGATCAAATTTTGTTGCACCAAATATAGCAAGTTTTGCTCTTAATAAATCCATAGGAAGGAAATCTTTATCTATCACATTTGCTTGAATTTCACCCATATAACAAGCTCCCATAGTCCAAATTCTTCTTACAATAGATGAATACTTAGGATTAGCTAATAAAAACTTAGTTACTGTTTCACTGTTTAAAACATCTACTAAAGCTTCATTTAGTTTGTGAACTTGTCTTGCAATGTCTAAAGGTAATTCTAATTCATCACCTCTATCTTCATTTCTAACTCCTAGTCTAGGTTCTCCTTTATCTTCAGAAAGATACCAAAACCAATAATTACTTTTTTCTTTATTAAAATCATATTTTAATGCCCAAGAGTAATGAGACTGAATTTTTTCTTTTAATGATTCAATTGTAACTCCACATAACTCTAAAGGTTGTTCATCAACTCTCATATGGTTTTCATGATAATCTACTAAATCAGGATATAATTCAATAATAGATGATATTAATACCTCTTGTGCTTCTAATGAAACATTTACTGAGCTTTCAATCAGCTCTTTATATGTTTTACTAATAAGTTTATTTACAGAATCAATAATAAATGGTATTTCAGATGCAGCTTTTATATTTAATTCTTTTTGTTTCTCATCTATAGTTACTACATCTTCTAAATGAGTTATAGCTCTATTTAAATATCCTATTAACTCCTCTGCCTTCTCTTTTGTAATATCTTCTAATAATACCTTACTTAAAGCTAATTCTCTTTGATATAACCAATTATCAACAACTTTTGGATGTCTAATTAAATAAGGAGCCATTCCTAAACCTGTTGCATTACCAATTCCTAAAAATCTTTGAATATTTTTATTTAAAGATACAGCTTTATCTCCTCCTTTATTTTTAGCTATATAATTAGCCCAATCCAATGAAAATTCTCTTAAAATATATACTGCACACATTTCTGCAGAAAAAGATTGTGAGAAATCTGGGTTACTAGATAATGCCGCATAATCATTAATTCCAAATTTTCCACTACCATAAACAGCAGTTGTTCTAAGAATATAACCAACTTTTGAAATCTCTTCAATACTTGGTTGATTACCATTTGCTAATGAGTCAATAACATGATCAAATACTCTAACACTTTTATTAGCTCTTGCTAAAACTAACCCCCTATTTGAATTCCTTCCTGCTTCTTGTAAAGGTACATTATCTCTAAGTTTTTCTAATAGTTTATCACTTATTTCACCTTCAATTAGTGTAAAAGTAATATCCCATTTTTCAGCAATAACTCTATCATCTCTTTCTTTATCTTCAATATGATTAGAAAAAATCACTACATTATAAATATTATTTGGTGTTTTTAGTTCATAAATAGCTGTTCCATAACCATTCTTACATAAATCCCATTTACTTTTTGTAATAATCCAATTTTCATTTGCCATTTTTCTTATTAATGTTCTTGTAAAACTGATTCTTGATTGATGCATTGCACCCATTCTTTTTAAATCCATTACTACACTTGGACTTCTTAAAGGTAGGTTTTCCATTGTGTTAATACTTTTATTCATTTCTTTCTCCTGAAATTTTTATAAAAAGAAGTATTTTTCATACTTCTTTTACTATTATTTTAGACCTTGTTCATCTGCCATCTTAATCGCAATTTGTGGTGCATTCCATAGTGCAGGCAATAATATAAGTGATACCGGTACTGCTGTAATTACAATAAATGATTGTAATGCAGATATCCCTCCTGAACCAATTGAAATTAAAATAATTGCTAAAACTCCCATTAAAATACCCCAGAACATTCTAAGATAAGGATAAGGCTCTGTACTTCCACTTACAACAACACTCATTGTATAAGTCATTGAATCCCCTGTTGTTACAATAAAGATTGTTGTTAAAATTAAAAATAGAATTGACATAATCATTGGTAATGGTAATGATTGTGTAATAGCTAACAGTGATGCAGGTAAATTAAATCCTTTAAAAGCTTCACTAATAATACCTGGATTTGCAATTTCAAATGATAATCCAGCACCACCAACAATTGTAAACCAAAACATTGTAATTAATGGAGCAAAAATACTTACTGCTAAAATTAGCATTCTAATAGTCCTTCCCCTAGAAATTCTAGCAATAAAAATTGCCATCATTGGTCCATAACCTAAAAACCAACCCCAAAAAAACACTGTCCACCAACCAAGCCAAGAAGCATCACCTCTAAATGTTGCCATTGGGATAAAATTTTGAATAACAGAACCCACACCTTGAACATATGCGTCAACGATAAATTGAGTTGGTCCAAAAACTAAAATAAAAAACATTAAAAATACTGCTAAAAGAATATTCCATCTACTTAAGATTTGAATTCCCCTTGTTAAACCTGTTAATGCAGAAATTGTATAAATAACAATTGCACATAAAATAATGATAAGTTGTGTTGAAAAACTATCTGGAATCTCAAATAATTTGTTTAATGCATAAGAGACTTGTAGACCTAAGAAACCTATTGGTCCAATAGTTCCTGCTGCAACTGAAACAATACAAAAAGCATCAATAATAGAACCTAAAGGTCCTTTAATAGCTCTGTTTCCAAATACTGGATAAAGTAGAGTTCTTGGCTTTAAAGGTAAACCTTTATTGTAATGTAGATACATTAAAACAATACTTGTTAAAGTACCTAGAATAGCCCATGCTAAAAATCCCCAATGCATAAATGATTGAGATAAGGCATTTATAGCTTTTTGAAATAAATCTATTTCACCTTTATATAGTGGAGGAGGAGAAACGAAATGAGCAATAGGTTCACCAGCAGCCCAGAAAACTCCACCACCTGCAAGTAATGTGCATAAAATAATTGATATCCATTGAAAAGTAGTCATCTCAGGTTTTTCTAAATTACCTAAAAGTACAGATCCTGTTCTTCCTAATGTTAAACCAATTCCAACTAAAAAAGTTGCAAATAATAAAAACTGCCAATAAGCTCCAAACATTTTTGATGACCATGAAAATCCATTACTTACTATCGATGCTAAAAGTTCTGAGTCAACTAATGCAAGAACTACAAATAATACTAAGAATCCACTACTAATTAATAAAGATAATTTATCTAGTTGAGCTTTTTTTTCAACATTATTGTCTATTTTTTCACTTTTTTCTAAAGTATCTATACTCGTTTCCATTTTCATATCCTTTTTATGATATTTTTGATAATATCACCCAAAAGTTTTTCTTAATGTCAAGATCAGCTTTTAGGTTCTAAACCGTCTTTTAAGAAGTTAAACCAGTTCCCTCCAAGAATTTGATTAACTTCTTTCTTCTTAAATCCATACTTTATTAAGCCATTGTAAATATTTTCCATTCCTTGTTCATCTCTAAACCAAGCTAATTCAGCTGGCCACCCAGAATTTGAAGCATTTCCTTCTCCATAATCAATCTGTTTTGACCATTTTCCATTTCTCATCCACTCTAAAACAGATTGTGGTTGATTAAGACACAAATCACTTCCAATTCCTAAACAATCAATTCCAACTAAATCAGCTGTTTTGGCAACCATTTCACAAAAATCATTTAATGTACACTTGCTTTCATTAGGTAAATGAAACGGATATAAAGAGAATCCTAATAAACCACTTCTTGAAGCTAAAGCTTTAATAAGCTCATTTGATTTATTTCTTAGTGCATCATGGGCAAAAATTGGATTTGCATGAGAAATACAAATAGGTCTTGATGAAATCTCAATAGCTTCAAGTGTAGATTTTTGTGCACTATGAGACATATCAATAATCATTCCAACTCTATTCATCTCTTCAATAACTTGTTTTCCAAACCTTGTAATTCCTGTATCATTCTGTTCATAACATCCAGTTGCCAACAAACTTTGATTGTTATAAGTTAATTGCATAATAAGTAAACCTTGTTTTCTCATCACTTCAATTAAACCTATTTCATCCTCAATTGGAGAACAATTTTGTGCCCCAAAGAGGATCCCTACTCTACCAGTAGATTTTGCAAGTTGAACATCTTTCATATCCATAACAGGCATAATCAAATCACTATTTTGTTCAAAAAGTCTATTCCATTGAGCAAATCTTGTTAAAGTTTCTCTTGCCATTTCGTGATAAACAAGTGTAATGTGAACAGCAGTTATTCCACTTTTTTGTAAAGATAGAAAGTAATCTCTATCCCATCTGCAATATTGTAAACCATCAATAATAATTTGATTTTTATACATATTTTTCCTTAGTAAGGTTTTTGGTATGTAGTTTTTACTATTGTATAGAACTCTCTTGCATATGAACCTTGTTCTCTTGGTCCAAAACTCGACTCTTTTCTTCCTCCAAATGGAACATGATAATCTGTACCTGCTGTTGGAAGGTTAACCATTAGACAACCACTTTGCACTTCTTTTTTAAAAATAGCTGCTGTTTTTAAACTTTTTGTAACAATTCCAGCTGTTAAACCAAATCTAGTATCATTTGCACTCTTAATAGCTTCATCCAAATCTTTTACTTTAATTACACAAGCTATAGGACCAAAAATCTCTTCTTGATTAACATCCCAATCATTTTGAGTATCAATAAATAAAGTAGGACTCATATAGTACCCCTCATTCTCTAAGTTCAATTTTTCACCACCAAATACTAATTTAGCACCTAACTCCTTTGCTCTTTGAATCCATCTAAAGTTTGACTCAAATTGGTTTTTATCTGAAACTGGTCCCATAAAAATTCCATCTTCTAAACAATGACCAACCCTTAATTGAGACATTCTTTTTACCATCGCTTCAACAAACTCATCATAAACATCTTCCATTACAATTAATCTTGATGAAGCTGTACATTTTTGACCCGTACCAGAGAATGCTCCAACAATTGCAGATTCAACTGCAACAGAAATATCTGCATCAGAAGCAACAACAAGCGAGTTTTTACTTCCCATTTCTAACTGACATCTAACAAAATTAGCAGAAGTAGCTACTGCAATTTTTCTTCCCGTCTCAACAGAACCTGTAAATGAAATAGCATTGATTTCTTTTGAATTAATTAAAGTATCACCAACTGTTCCACCTGAACCTAACACTAAGTTAAATGTACCTGCTGGAATATCTTGTCTAGAAATAATCTCTGTTAAAGCAACTGCTGATGCAGGAGTTAAATTAGCTGGTTTCCAAATTATTGCATTTCCAAATGCCAGTGCAGGTGCAATTTTCCAAGCTGCAGTTGCTGTTGGGAAATTCCAAGGAGAGATAACTCCAACAACTCCAACAGCCTCCCTTGTAATCTCAATATCAATACCTGGTCTAACTGATGTTGCATTTTCCCCAATTTGTCTTAAAACCTCTGCTGCATAATATTGGAAAAATTGTCCTGATCTATAGATCTCACCCTTAGCTTCTGCTTTTGATTTTCCTTCTTCTCTTGCAAGTAATTCACCTAATTCTTCACATCTTTTGATTAACTCATCTCCAATAGATTGAAGTACATTTACTTTATGTTCTAAAGGAGTCTTTTCCCATAACGGCTGTGCTTTTTTTGCTGCTATAATTGCTTCATTAACTTGTTCAACACTTGCTTGTGCTACATTCCCAATATTCTCTGAAATATCAGATGGATTAATATTCTCAATTGTAGAAACACCCTTTAGCCATGAGCCATTAATATATAACCCTTCTTCAAAATTATAAATCATCTATTTTCCTCTTTCTTTTTAATTATTTACTTTCGCATATACAACAAATTCTACTAGCATCTCTTCTCTTGCAAGACCAGCAACAACAATTGCAGCTCTATTTGGATATGGAGCTTCAAAATATTCTGCATATATTTTATTTACTATATTTAAATGTTCTCTATGTGTAACATAAATTAAAACTTGTAATACTTCATTTGTACTAACTCCAGCACATTTTAAAGTATGAACTAAATTTTCAAATGTTTGTCTTGTTTGATTTTCAATACCACCTTCAACTACTTTTCCTGTCTCATCAATTGGTATTTGTGCAGTATATAAAGTATTATTAGCTGTTATTGCCCATTCCAGTGGTGCTTTTGAAGCAAATAATTCTGTTTTAACTGCTATTTTAACGTCACTCATTATTTTCCTTTTTTATATTTATGATATGAAAAAAGTTTACTCTATTGGTATTTAATTTAAACTTAAAATATATCATAAGTTTAAATTAAGTATTAATTGTTTTTTATATAAAATAATAACTCCAGCACCTAAAATGGAATTATGAAGCTTAAATAAGAAAGTTGTGGATTTTTTTTAAGTTATTATGCTATTAAATTGAATTCTTTTTTACAAAATTTTCTATATAATCAATGATTTCATCAACATATTTTGTTGCATCACTCTTATTTTGATCATAAACTGCTTTTAATATCTTCTTGTGTAACTTTCTAACTATTTCATTATCTTCTTTTTTTGAATAGTAATACCAAAATCTTCTAGATAATCCTTGTACATTCCTAAGTTCTTCATAAATAAAAAAGTTTTTTGATGCTTTAGATAAAACTTCTTGTCTTTTTTCTAACCATTTTAAAAAATCAGGCTCACTTAAATCATCAACAGAATCTAATAATTCAGCAATATTATCTTTATCAACTTGAGTTAATCTTTTTATAGCACATTCAACACATGTTTTAAGTATAGGTCTTCTCATTTCTAATAACTGCAATTGTATTGATGCATTCATCTCAGGAATCATAATTCCTAATTTAGAGAAATTTACTAAAAAACGTTTTGATAATAGTAATAATGCTTCATGAACAGGAGTTCTACCTGCACCTAACATCTCACATATCTCTTTTTCAGTTAGAACACTTCCTGGTTCAATTTCACAAAATATAATTTTTTGTTCTAATTGTTGATAAACTTGTTCAGTTATAGTCTGAGTCTTAGTTCTTTTAATTTTTTTTTCTTTCATCATGTTATGGCCTATTTAAATTCTTATCGTATTATAATGATATTTATATATTTAAAAAATTAAAAGATTATGGAACATAATAAAAAAACTACAAATATCTATATCAAGCATTTTGGAGACTTACTCCACTTAAATATGTATCACCATTTAAACTATTTATGTAAAGATTGAGCGACTATTGATAAAAACTCATTATTTATATTCTCCTATTAATTTTAATTTAGGTTTTACTCCTTCTTTTCTATTTCCTT
>CAYZST010000028.1:0-5465 GCA_964480765.1 uncultured Arcobacter sp.
ATTTATAAAAAAGAGTGCTGATTCTTCTTATGGAGATATTAGTGGTGGGGTTATAGGAACAAAAATAAATAAAGAGTTTTTAAATCTAAATTTATTTTACTCTTTCCCTATCAATGATGTTTTCTTTACAAAAGATAGTTCAGAAGATTTCCTTGGGTTTAACCTAACAATTTCATTTTAAAGGATTTCTATGTTGCTAAAAAGATTTTTTGTAATAGTTTTTAATTTATTTTTAGTTTTTGAGCCTATTTTTTTACAAGCTAATAATATAGAAGTTGATTCAAATGCACAAAGTAAACATCAAGCAAGCTTAACAACAGCTAGAAATGGAACAGAAGTTGTAAACATTGTAAATCCAAATAATTCAGGACTATCTCATAATAAATTTTCTGAATACTCTATTTCTAAACAAAATGCTATTTTAAATAATGCTACAAAAGAAGTTAATACTCAACTTGCAGGAATTATAGATAAAAATCCAAACTTAAATAGAAGTGCTGCAACAATTTTAAATGAAGTAACAGGTACTTCAAGAACTAATCTTGAAGGATATACAGAAGTTGCAGGACAAAGAGCAAATGTAATCATTGCAAATCCGAATGGTATATATGTAAAAGGGGGAGGTTTTATAAATGTTCCCCAAGCAACACTTACAACAAGTAGACCTGTATTTGACAATGAAATTCTTAAAAGTTTTAATGTAGAAGAAGGGATAGTAGAGTTTGATGGGGAGGATTTTAATGCCACAAATATAAATCAAGTAGATATATATGCAAAAGCAATAAAACTTAATGCAAAGATACATACAAACAATCTTAATATGATAAGTGGGTCAAATACTATTAATACAGATCCAATAGGTAACTATCAAGGGTATACTAAAAATGAAAATGGAGCTAAAGAAAAGTTTGCATTAAGTTCTACTTTACTTGGTGGAATATATGGAGATAAAATAAACTTTATAGGTACCCAAGATGGAGTAGGAGTTAATTTTCCTTCTGAAATAACTGCACAAAATAATTTAACTTTTGATGTAAAGGGAGATATTGTTTTAAATAAAGCCATATCAGGGGAATCATTTAATGTAAGATCAAAAGATTTAAAAATCAATAAAGCTTATGCAAATAGAGTTTCTATAGATTCTAAAGATATAAAGATAAAAGAGCTTTTAGGAAGTTCTGAAGAGTTGAGTATAAAGTCCGAGACATTAGAGAATAAAGGGATTATTGCAAATGGTGTTGATGCAAACTTTACAGTAAATAAAACAAAAGCAAAAGAGCTAAACATTATATCTTCAAAAGTTATAAATGAAGGAGAGTTTTTTAACAAAAACAGTCTAAATATAAGAGGTACAGGGGATTCAGATTTTATCAATAATGGTAAGATATCTAGTTCTTCATCAATATATATTAATATGAATGAAATAAAAAATCATGGTACACTTAGCTCATTAGATACTATAAATCTAAGTGGTTTTATATTTAATTCAAAAGATGATTTAATTCAAGCAGATAATATCCATTTTAACTTTATTAATAGTATGACTTCTAATAATAGTAAAAATAGAGCTGGGAATAATATCTTAATAAATAATGGAATAGCTTCAAACCTAATTATTCAAAATAATAATGGCATTTTACAAGCGAATAACAATCTAGAGATTAATACTAATAAATTTAATTCAGCTAATTTATCGTTACTTGCAAATAATATCTTACTAAACTCTAATTCAATTGATTTTACATCAGGAAAAATAGAAACAACAGATAAGCTACTATTAAATATAAAAGATAAAGCAAATCTAAATTTTTCAGACATATCAGCAAACAATGATATTAATATAAATGCAAAAGATATAGAAGCTAATAATGCCACAATTTTTTCAGTAAATAAGAACTTGAATATAGATGGGAATAATATCAATGCAGAAGAAGGCTTATTTGAAGCAAAAGAAAATATCACTTTCCAATCTAAAAACAGTATAAATTTAAACAGATCCCAAGTAACTGCACTAAAAAACGTCAATTTAAATGCCAAAGAAGATGTGATTATCTCAAAAGATGATTTAGTAATAACAAATAAAGATAATAGAAGAGTCTATTCTGCAAAGGTACAGTCTGGGAATAATCTAGAAATAGAAGGTAAAAATATCTTTAATCAAAATGCCTTATTAAATGCGAATGAGACAATAAATTTAAATGTAGCAAATACAATTAATAGTAATAATTCAGTTCTTACAGCAAATAATATCTTAATAAATAATAGGATAGGTTCAAATGTAATTATTCAAAATAATAATGGCATTTTACAAGCAAATAACAATCTAGAGATTAATACCAATGAATTTAATTCAACTAATTTATCTTTACTTGCTAATAATGTCTTATTAAATACAAGAAACAACTTAGAGATTGATAAAGATTCAACTATTAGAGCACTTAATCAATTAGAGATAAATTCAAATAACTTAAATAACTATGGTTATCTTTTGGGAGATTTAATTAACATAAATACTAATGATATTTTAAACTATGGAGGAATAGCTGTAAATGATACACTAAATGTAAACGCCAATAACTTCACAAATTACAATACAATATTTTCTGAGAATAATATCAATTTTTACATCAGAAATAGAGTATTAAATAAAGTAGATAAGAATCTATTAAAAAACGTTGATAATAGTCTAATCTATGCTACAAATAATATCAATATTCAAGGGGATAGAAATAGAACAAGAAGAGTTGATAATGTAACAAATCATAATGGAACTATTCAAACTGAGAGTGGAGATATAAATGTTTTTGCAAATGAGTTTAATAATAAAAATGATGAAGCAGTTATAAAGAAGTCTACTAGTGAGAATATCTCTCTTAAATTATATGAAAAAAATGGAGTATATTTTTCAAGTAACATTTTTCTTTATTCAGATTATAGTGGGGAAGGAGCACCGAGCTCATATTTTAAGTATCATATTTTAGGACAAGATGATATAGAAAAAAGCATTAGAAAAAAATACTTAGATAAATATTTTTCGCAAAAAATAGTAAAGAACAACTCTTTTGATAAAACAGAGCCATTAAAGTCTTTTACTAATAATGGAATATTATATAGTAAAAATTATGAATACCTTTATACCAAGCACCATAAATATAATGGAAGTGATCTTCCTGAAGAAAGATTTTATAAAGTTTATTTTATTGATAAACAAAAATATGACCCTAAGCAACTTTTAGATGCATATAATCAAGAAATACTTGAAAAATTACAAGAAAAATATAAAAAAGATTATGGTTTAAATATTGTAGGAATAAATAAACCTAATAGCTCTTGGTTAACATCAGAAGAACGATTACTTCATATAAGAAATGTCTATAACCCATACTCTATACCTGATTACTATCGAGCTAACACTAACCGCTATTCCCATGCAAACTATGCCATTAAACTAGGAAATGTATCTAAATATTCAAAAATAAATGTTGTGAATAGTGGGGAATATGAAAATAGAAAAAAACAGTTAAAGTATACAAAAAGAGGCTTCAAATCATATTTTATTAAAAAACCTGAAGATGAAAAAGGTTCACAACTTTTATCAGGTAATAATATAAATATAGATGCAAATACTTTTACAAACTATATAAGTACAGTATCAGCTAGAAATAATATAGATTTTAAGAATAGTAAAGTTAAAAATCAGAGTTTATCAACTTGGGATAGTGAAGAGATATTAGTTACAAATAGAAAGGGTATTAGAATAAGTGCCTATTCAAAAGCTCCAATATCTACGCCAACTGAAACATTAAATGCAAGGATTGAAGCTGGTAATAATATTATAGGAGATATCAAATCTTTTGAGAATGATGAATTATCTGATAATAATATCCATATAAAAGATAAACAAAATATTCAAAATAAAGTTCTTTCTAGTTCAATTACTAATAAATTAAACAAAACAACTAAAAAAGATATAAATGATGAAATTGAACAAAACAACAATCAACTTATTAATAATAAGACTACGCTTAATATTAAATTACCCACAAATAGGTTTGGATTATTTATAACAAATAAAACTCCTACACATAAATATTTAATAGAAACAAATCCTTTTTATAATACATTCAAATCATATTATAGTTCAGATTACTTTTTAAGTAAGCTAGCTTTTAATCCAAATCAACATATAAAAAGATTAGGTGATGCAGCTTATGAAACAAAACTTATAAGAGATGCAATAGTAAATCATACAGGAAGACAGTATGCTTTATCAGAGTTATCAATAAATGAGCAATATAAGAATATGATGGATAATGCTGTAAACATGGCAGGAATCCTAAATCTTGAAATAGGAGTAAGTCCCACAAAAGAACAACTTGCTAATTTAACAGAAGATATAGTTTGGTTAGAAGTAAAACAAGTTGAGGGGATAGATGTTCTAGCACCTGTTGTTTACTTTGCTAATAAATATAATAAATCAAGTGGTGCCTTACTTGTAGCAAATAACAATATCGATTTAAATATTGAAAATGAATTTAAAAACACAGGAACTATTCAATCAAATAATCTAAATATAAATGCCAAGAGCATCACCAATAAAACAGGAACTATTACTTCAAATGAAATTGCTCAATTAATTTCTAAGAATGATATTAAAAACAGTAATGGAGGGAGTATAAAAGCAGGAAGTCTTGCTTTAACTTCAACAGAGGGTTCTATTTTAAATGATACATATACAAAGAAACAAACGTTAAGTACAAAAAGAGGTAATACTACTTATACAATAGTTGGACAACAAAGTACTTTAGAATCTACAAAAGGTAATCTAATACTTAATGCAAAGAGAGATATTAATAATAATGCAGGGAATATTAAATCTGCCTCATCATTAGCTTTATATACAGAAGAAGGTGATATAAATATTACTTCTAAAAAGAATGACTCTTCCCACTATTGGAAGAGAGGGAAGAACTTTAGTAAAAGTAGAACTCTACGTCATATTCAAAGTAATATAGAAGCAAAAGAAGATGTTCTATTAGACTCTGGGAAAAAAATCAATTTAATTGCAGCAAAGGTAACCGCTGGTAATAATTTATACACAAGAAGTAAAGATGGTACCTCTTTACTAGCTGTAAATACAATTGATTATAGTGATGTACAAAAACATAAAAAGAAATCATTTGGAAGAAGTAGTACTACAAGAAAAATGGCTTATAAAGAATCAGTTATTGGTTCAAGTCTAAATGGGAAAAATATAGAACTAAACTCTGAAAAAAATATCACTTTAGAAGCTGCTAATTTAAAAGCAGATGAAAATATAATTGTTGATGCAAAAGAAGATATAAATGTCACAGCTAAACAGTATAGAGAAGGGAAATTAAAATATACACAGAAAAAGGGTTTTGGAGGATTAAGTGCTAGTGCATCAATGCATAGCAATGATGTATTAAAACTAAAAGAAGCTA
>CAYZST010000029.1:0-5103 GCA_964480765.1 uncultured Arcobacter sp.
TTTTTACCTCTCATCTCGCCACATAATTTATTAACAGTTATATAAGCTTTTGCTTCCCCTATGGAAGAAAATTTCATATTAGTTTTTTTACACATTTTTTTATACAGTTTCTCTCCAGTTTCTGCCATTTTTGCTTGTTTTTTGGCAATTTTTTCTTTCTCTTTATTTAAACCATCTTCAACAATTTTTGAAATAGCATCAAATCTTTTTACTTCTCCTTTATTAACTTTAGCAAATCTTTTTGCATCTTCTTCTTTTGCAAATGCATATTTACTTACTGTTGACATTGTTCCAGGTTTATTACTTCCTATTACATAAAAAGCCTCTTCAACATTAATAAATTTTAAAGTTGTATTATCAACTACTTTTAACTCTTTTAAGTCTGTCTTATTCATTATCTTATCTTCCATCAGACAATGAATTGAACAATACTGTTTAATAACCTTTTCATTTGTTGCCACATGATTAGTTTTATAAAACATTGGTAAAGTCATACCACAGATACTACAATAGTTTTTCCTTTCACCCTCTTGTAAGATTGTTGCTTGTTTTACAAGAACAGCTTGATACCTCATTTTTTGTTCTTTCATTTCTTGGGCATTTAAACTTACTATAACTATAAATAAGCATAAAAATAATAAACCTTTTTTCATATTCTTCTCCTAAAATAGATTGCAAATATAGTAATATTAAACTGTTAATTTAATGTTAATTTCTTGCTAAATTTAACTTCTAATTAACAAATCTTAGATAGCATAATAAACTTTTACATAGGGGTTTTTAATGTATAAAAAATGTTTTTTAACATCTATTTTAATATTAGTTTTACTTATAAACTTAAATGCACAAACATTTAGTAAAAACGCATCAAAAGAACCTATCTTATTGCAAAAAGGAGATGAAAAATATTGGTGTCCTATTTGTGGAATGAAACTTGAAGATTATTATAAAACAAACCATGTTGCCAAATTACAAAATGGTACCAAGAGACAATACTGCTCTTTAAACTCCTTACTTGAAGATAAAAAAAAATATGGAATAGATGATAACTCTATTCAAGTTATAGATATAGTAAGCCAAAGGTTTATCAAAGCAAAAGAGGCTTTTTATGTAATAGGAAGTAAGGTAAAAGGAACAATGAGTCAAACTTCAAAACTTGCTTTTGCAAAAGAAGAAGAGGCCCTAACTTTTGTAAAAAGTTTTGGTGGAAAGATTGTTGATTTTAATACAGCTTCAAAAAGTGCCCATGAATCATATCTAAAAGATAAAAATATTATAAAAAATAAAAAAATAAAAAAAATCTATCCAATGGGTAAGAAAATATATAAAAAAATGTGCAAAACAATTGAACCAAATGATTTTATAGAGATAAATGAACTCAAAGCAACAATTATTAAAAAAAATCTTTGTAAGGATTTAAAAGAAAAACATCTTCAAGCAGTAGCTCTTTATTTATGGGAAGTTAAAAGCTTAGGTACTAAAGATACATCCCCATATAAAATAAAAATTTTGAAAACACAAAAATGTCCTGTATGTGGAATGTTTGTTGCAAAATATCCAAGATGGATAGCTCAAATTAGCTATATAAAAGGAAAAGAATACTCATTTGATGGAGTAAAAGATATGATGAAATTCTATTTTAATCCAAAAAAATGGGGAGATTATACTATCTCAAAAGATAAAATTAGTAAGATAATTGTTACTGACTACTATTCACAAAAGCCTATAAATGGTCTAAAAGCCTTTTATGTAATTGGTTCTGATGTTTATGGTCCAATGGGAAATGAATTAATTCCATTTCAATATAAAGATGATGCAAAAATATTTAAAAAAGATCATCTTGGTCTAAAAATAGTAACATTTGATGAAATAAAAAAAGAAGAAGTTTATAAATTAGATGAATTTAAAAAGTAGATATTTTTTTGCACTTTCAACTCTTTTATTAGGATTATTAGTTATTGAATTTATATATTTAACTAGTGCTAAAAATCAAAAAAAAGAGGATTTTAAAATAAAGAATATTTATAAAAGTATAACAGGTCTTCCTGATTTAGCCATATCTACTGAAACTATTTATATAAGGCATAGAAGTTTAAGTGATACCTTCTCTATTTTTAAAGAATCACCTGTATTAAGAGAATACTTTCCTACAAGTTTTATTTACTCTCATTCACATATTTTACATAAAACTCCATCAAAGGTTTCATATGAAAAGTAAAATAAACCTATATTTAATCGAGTATGCGATAAATACCCTACTTAGAAATAAATTTAAAAATCTATTTATATTTATTGTTTTTACTACTTTAATAACTATTCTAAGTTCAGTATTTTTTATCTCTAACTCAATAAAATTTGAACTAAATCAAACTTTAAAATCACTCCCTGATATTACAGTTACAAAAATGCAAGCAGGAAGACATACAAATATAAATAGTGAAATAGTTGATGAGATAATTCAAATTGCAGGTGTCACAAATGCCTTTCCTAGAGTTTGGGGATATTACTATTTTGAAAATGCTAGAGTAAATCTATCTATTATTGGAGTTGAACAGTTTGAAGAACAATATAAAGATATATTAAACAAAATTGTTGAAGATGAAAAATATGCAAATATTTTTAAACAAGACACAATGATTATTGGAAATGGAGTAAAAAAGATATTTGATGAAAATTACTACAAAAAGTATTTTAATTTTATAAAATCTGATGGCACTTTCAAAAAAGTTGATATTGCAGGAGTTTTCAACTCAAAACTTCAACTTGAATCAAATGATACTATTCTTCTATCTAAAAAATTAGCTCTTGAAATTTTTGGAATGAGAGAGAATGAAGCAACAGATATAGTTGTAAAAGTTGCAAATCCAGAAGAGATATTTAAAGTTGCAAATAAAATAAGAGTAAACTATCCTGATACAAGAGTTATTACAAATAAAGATTTGGAGATTTCATATCAAAATATTTTTGACTACAAAGGTGGACTGTTTTTATCCCTATTTATTATCTCTTTATTTACTTTTTTTATTATTATTTATGATAAGGCTAGTGGACTTAGTTCAGAAGAAAAAAAAGAGATTGGTATATTAAAAGCTATTGGTTGGAGTATAGAAGATGTATTAAAACAGAAATTTTATGAAGCCTTTATTATCTCTACTCTATCTTATATTTTAGGTGTTTTACTTGCTCTTATTTTTGTATATCAACTTCAAGCACCTCTTTTAAGTAATATCTTTACAGGTTACTCTATGTTAAAACCTGAATTTAGACTCTCCTTTGTAATAGATTTTAATACTCTATTTTTAATATTTTTCCTAAGCATCCCAATTTATATAGCTTCAGTTATTGTTCCAACTTGGAGAAGTGCAACCCTTGAAGCAGATAAGGTAATAAGATGATTGAGCTTAAAAATTTAACTAAAGTTTATGAACTAAATAAAAACAATAAAATTACAGCAATAAATAATATAAATCTAACTATAAAAGAGGGGGAACTAATTATTTTAAAAGGCTCAAGTGGTAGTGGTAAAAGTACAATACTCTCACTAATAGCTACTCTTAGTAGACCAAGCTTTGGAGAAGTAATAGTTGATAAAAAAAGAGTTTCAAAATTACCAGATGATTTTGCAAGTGAATATAGAAAAAATTATATTGGTTTTATTTTTCAAAAATACAATCTAATCCCTACTTTAACAGTAGCCCAAAATATTCTTCTACCTTTAGTTCCAAATAATCCAGATGAAATAAAAGCACAAGACAAACTTAATAGTGTAATGAGGAGATTTAAAATTGAACATAAAAAAAATGAGTTAGTTAAAAACTTATCTGGTGGAGAGCAACAAAGAGTTGCCATTGCAAGAAGTCAAATTAATAAGCCTAAAATTATAATAGCTGATGAACCAACTGCAAATCTAGATAAAAACTTATCTCTTCATTTCATTGATATTTTAAAAAAGCTAAAAGATAAAAATAAAACCATTATAGTAGCAAGTCATGATCCACTATTTTTTGAACTAGATTTTGTTGATAAAATTATTGAATTAAAAAATGGAGAACTATTGTAAAAATGTTATCTCCTGAAGTTTTATCAATAACAATAATAAATTCAATATTTTTAGTATTTTCAATTGTTGCATTTATTTTAAGTATTAAAATATTTTTTAAATGGGATATAAATTCCACAACAAAACTTCAATATAGACTTGAAAAACAAAGTTTCTTAGCCTCTACTATTATTAAATATATACTTGTAACTAAAATAATGCTTTTTTTCTTTTTTATCTTTACCCTTGATAAAATTTCAAATGTATTAACAGGAGCCATGTGTGCAGCAGGAGTAATTGATGCCACAAGCTATGGTCTTTATCTTCTTTTGTTTAAACTAATAAATATATATCTATTTGGATTTTGGCTTTTAATTCATAAATATGATACAAAAAATCAAGAATTGAAATATACAAAAATAAAATTTAGTTTTTTTATTATAATTTTCTTTCTATTATTAGCTGAAATCTTAATTGAATTAACAATGTTTAGCTCTATTGATATAAATAAACTTGTAAGTTGCTGTGGAACATTATACCTAATTAGTGCAAACTCCTATTTAAGTTCAGTTTTCGCAAATAATACAAACTATTTTTTAATAGCCTTTTATATTTGTTTTATCTTACTTGCAGTTTTTTATAAAATCCAAAATAGCTATTTTTATATGTTATTTAGTCTACTATTTTTATTAGTTGCACTTATTACTTTAATTGTTTTCTTTAGTACTTATATTTATCAATTGCCTACTCATAGATGTCCTTTTTGTATGCTTCAAAAAGAGTACTATTATATTGGCTATCTAATCTATACATTACTCTTTAGTGGAGTTTTTTTAGGTTTAGCACAAGGGATTAAAATAGTTTTTTTAAATCAAAAAAGTAGTGATAAAAAACTATTTAAAAACTCATTTATTTTAATTACACTTTACACAATTTGTATAACACTATATCCAATGATATTTTATATAAAAAATAAAGTTTTTTTATAAACTGATAATCTAACTTTAATAAGAGTAAGCAAAAAGAGGTTTAAAACCTCTTTTTATTTTTAATTATAGATCTTG
>CAYZST010000030.1:0-4127 GCA_964480765.1 uncultured Arcobacter sp.
TATAAAGCTAAAAAAAGAAACTTTAAAAAACATATTGAATACCCATTAATATATTAAAAGGACAAATTTACAATATCTACTTCTTTTTTAAATGTGAGATATCAGGAATAGGCTCTAATTGTGGTATTTTTGTCTTAAATCTCCTTTTATTTCATATTAAATTAATTATCAGTTCTCAAATAAATCAGGTATAAGATAGTTAGATAATTTACTATTTAATTTAAATCTTAATTTTCCTCTAGGACTATCTGTTTGTAAATAATCTTCTTCTAGTAATTCTTTTACAATAGATATAGCTTTAGGTGCACTTACACCTAAGATTTCTTGTGCTTCACCTCTAGTTACTTCCCCATGAACTAATAAATACTCTAATAGTTTATTTGAGTTTTTTGGTAGCGGTTTGATATTATGAATTAATTTTTTTTGTGAAAGTTCAACATAAGCTTTTATTTTTGTTGCCATAGAATCTAATTTTAAATATTCACTCATAAACAATACTTGATCTAATGCAATATCTAACATAAATTCTAAAAAGTTTTCAAGTCCTTTTAATGTTAATGGTCCTCTTCCATCATTATATCCACTAAACTTTTCATCTGCTAAAGATAAAAACTTTCTATACTCTTTTTGATTTCTAGCAAGTCCTCTTGATATATTCCATAATCCATAACCTTGGATATCGCAATGATACATTAAGTAATCTAAATAAAGCCTAGATACTCTTCCGTTTCCATCATAAAATGGATGTATATATGTTAACCTATGATGAGAGCACAAAGCATAGATTAGTTTCATTGTATGTGTAGAGTTTTTAGATTGATTATATAACATTTCAAATTCATTAAAACAAGCTATTAATTCATCACTTTGAGGTGGAATATGTTCTCCAACTTGTACATAACCTTCTCTTAGTTTACCAGGTATCATTTCTACTTCTAACTCACCATTTTTAATATTTAGTGTATATTTCATCTCTTCTTTACTATAAAATTCTTTATGAATCTCTAGTATTTTGTCTAAAGAATATGGTTTAGTTGAGATATCTAGTGTTGTTTCTAAAAATTTTTGTACCTCAATATGTACTAAGGACAATTGTTGCATACTTTTCTTTTTAGTATCTTTAGAAAATTCATTTTTCATTGCACGTTCAATATCAATAGGATGAGTACCTTCTGATTCAATTTTATTTGAGTAATAAGAGTTTATAGTCCGTAAATTTTCTTTTATTGCATTAATTATATGAATATTTAAATTTCCTGTTAACTTAGCACTCTCAATTATAATACGCTCTGCTTTATTTAGTATCTCTTGTTTTAAAGGATAATGTTCCGATTGTGGTATAATTGGAGTTGTGTACATTCGTAACCTTTCTATATAAAAAACCATATATTTCTTATGTTCTTTTTAATTCATTTTTTAAATCTTTTTATACCATAAATATACCATAAAAAGCTATACTTATAGTTTATTAATTTAAAAAATTTATAAATTTTTTAAATTATTTTTTATCTTGCTTCTTTTAATCCTACTTGGGGATAGACTCCAAAAGACATACTTAAATTTTTACCACCATATTTAAAATCATATCTCCAATATTTACCACCTGTTGGTCTAACAACTAACCATAAACCTCTACCATCTGGTTTTTTGTATTGTTTATCTTTTGGTTTAAAGTTTTTTATTTCTGTTGTTGTAAGTGGTTTTGATATTTTTGGCATTTTTCAGGTACTCACTTTTAATAGATTATATTTATACCTGAAATAGCACCTTAAAAAAACTTGATTTTATCTAATTTAGTTTGATTTAATATGATAAACTATGAGAGTTTAATAGTTCTAAAAGCCCTATAAAAAGGGCTTATATGATTTAATAATCTTTTGGTAGTAATTTAACAGGCACGATTTGGAACTCTTCCATGTTCCATACTCCATTTTTTACATAAGGTTCGTTTTCAAGCCATTCATTAATTTCATTATCATTTTCAAAATCAACAAATAGTGTAGAACCTACCATTTTATCATCTTCTATAAGAGCTCCTGCATTAATAACTTTACCTTCTGTTACTAACTTTTTTACACCTTCAAGATGTCTCTCTCTTACTTCAAACCTTTTCTCCAAAACTCCTTCATTATCATAAGCGATTACTAAATATTGCATTCTTACTCCTTAATTATTATATAAAAGTATATCCTTTTATTATAAAATCTTTATTAGATACCTACTTTACGATTATTAAGTCACTAAAATAATAACCTTGTACAAAGTCTACATTTAACTCTTTTGCTAATTTATAATCTTCAATTACTTCAATTCCTTCAATAATAGATTTCTGATTATTTAATGCAATTGTTCTTAAAATACCTTGTAGATATGGTATATAATTTTTATTTTTAGTTACCAGTCTTAAAAATGATTTATCAATTTTTATATATTTACTTATACTCATAATATAAAAGGAGAACATTGAGCCATCTTGTGCAAAATCATCTAATGCAGAAATAACTCCTATTCTATTTAGCCATGAAGAAAAATCTCTCATTGTTTTTGCAGATTTTTCATCATTATTTCCATTTTCAGTAATTTCAACTACAATATCTTTTGAACATGATTTAAAAAAACTCTCCCAATATTTTTTTTGTTCAAAAGTATGTACAATATCTGCATCAAAGTTCAAAAATAATTTTTTATTTTGACAATAATTATCGACTTGAAGTTGTTTATTTCTCTTTTCTAGTTCAAAAAAAAGTCTGTTATTATAATGCAATTTTCTAAAAATTTCTTCAGTACTTATCATATCATGTTCTATTTCAAACTTTGAAAGTGCTTCATAAGCATATACAGAATCATTACTAACTGATATAATCGGTTCATACTTTGTTTGATAAACCGCATTAGTAATTAAATGTTTAAATTCATGTGTATTCATATTTATATAATATCAAATTTTTTTTAATAAATTAGAATGATATCCGTTATTACTATTATAAATTAAAAAAATTTGTTGCAAAAAGAAATAATATTGGATAGATGAGTACATTTATATATCTAAAAACTAAATTCATTTTTATATTCGGTAATATATTTTCTAAGGGAAAGTCTTGAGAAATTTTACTCATAATATTAAGTTTAAATACTATATCAAGAAATTTTACTCCTACAATACTAAGCATTAAAAAAGAATTATTTTGTAAATATATAACCAAAAAAATAGAATAAAGAAACCCCGTATTTAATAAGAAATAGATAAAAAGATTTGATTTATAGATTTTATAATTATTAGCTAATAATTCATATAAAGTATCTGATTTTTGCCAGTTTGATTCAAAAAGCTCAACAGCAATAAAGATTAAAAATAGTGAAAAAATATCCATAATTTTACATTAGGGCATAGCCCTAATGTTTTACTCTTCTTCGATATTTTCAAATTTAACTTTTTTGTCCTTGTATAGACCTGTTCCAACAGGAATAGTTCTACCAATTACAACATTCTCTTTTAAGTCTTCTAACATATCCATCTTAGCAGAAATAGCCGCTTCTGTTAAGACTTTTGTTGTTTCTTGGAATGATGCAGCAGAGATAATAGAATCAGATGTTACAGCCGCTCTTGTAATACCAAGTAATAATGGCTCAGCAATCGATGGTTTACCACCAAGCTTGATGATTTTTTCATTCTCTTGCTTAAATCTTTTCTTAGAAACCATATCTCCAATGATAAATTTAGTATCTCCACCATCTAAGATAGAGACTTGTCTTAACATTTGAGATAAAATAACCTCAATATGCTTATCAGCAATATTTACTCCTTGCGATCTATATACTTGTTGTACTTCAGAAACAATAAAGTAATGTAATGCTTTCTCTCCAAGAATCTTTAATACATCGTGAGGAGAAACTTGTCCATCTGTTAACGCTTCACCCGCATGAACAAACTCACCTTCATGAACTAAAATTTGTTTAGATTTTTCTACTAAGTACTCTGCTTTATTTGCATTTTCATCAGTAACAATAATTCTTTGTTTATTTCTTAATGGCTTTCCAAAATTTACCATTCCATCAAATGATGCAAGTACTGCAATATTTTTTGGTCTTCTTGCTTCAAATAATTCAGATACTCTTGGAAGACCTCC
>CAYZST010000031.1:0-2595 GCA_964480765.1 uncultured Arcobacter sp.
GTTGTTCCATTGTCAATCCTTGATATTATTTTATTGAATTGACACGGAATTTCTAACACTCTCAGTTCTTTTACTGCCTAATCAAAATCAAATATTTCTGTATAATCTCTAGCATTTTAATATAAGCAGATAAAGAAGAGAAGAAGCTCTTCTCTTCTTTTAAATATCTGAATTTACAGATATATCTTCATCTATTAAGACTTTAATATTAGAAGTGTTTGAAGTTGAACCTTTATATACATTAAATAACTCACCATTTATTGTTTCTGTTCCATCTTTTATCCAACTTTGTAATCCACCTTCTAGTGTAACTCTATCTCCACTTTCATCTCCAAAAATCTTAAGAGTATTATTCTCATCAGTCATATGAAGAATATCTTCTAAGTCTAAGGTCATATTATTTAATCCTCCATTTTCTAAGTCAACGGCCTCTATATTTTTAACTTTTAAAGAAATAGCATCAAAATCAAGATCACTATACATAATATCTAAAACATCATAACCTTCTCCACCATCAATTATACTATTATTATTTGTATCTAATAAGATAGTGTCATCATCTGCATTTAAATTTTTATTTACATTAAAATTCATCATTCTTGTAGTTTTAGTAGTAGCATCATCAATTTCTGTATAAATAGGTGATTTATCTATTGTTACACTACCATATGAATCTGTATTTGTTACAGATTCAATAGAGATTGAATATTTTTGCTTTCCCTCGTTATATGTATCAAATGTTGACTTCAAATTAAAGCTTATTTCACTTTCACCTGCTTTTAATATTACACTTTTTACTTCTGTAATATCATTTTTATCTGCATTTACATATGAATATTTAAAGCTTACTTCCATATCTTTTACAGCTTTTATTGCATTCCCTGCATCATCTGTTAAGACTACTTTATATAAAGCCTCATCTCCTTCTTCTAAAGAGATACAAGGTATACTTTTTATACCATCATTCGTAAATCTTTGAACAAATACTGATTCCGATATATTATTGATTTTACCAATCCAAGTTACTAAAAATCCTCCACTAGGTATTAAAGTAAGTTCTGGTTCAAAACTTAAATCCTTATTACTTGAAATCCCTGTGTTTACTATTTCAATATTACCTCTTTTTGTTCCATCTGCATCAAAATTTTGTATATAGATATTTTTATAATCATACCATGTTACTACAAAAGAACCATCACTTAATGTTAATACTTGTGGTCCTTGTTCATTTGTTCCAACTATATCTAATACTGTTTCACTTTCCTCTACTCCATTTTTATTGTATTTCTTAACTGTTAATGAATTATCTCTGCTTTTATTAAGTGAATTATATACTACTACAAAAGAACCATCATTGCCAATCTCTGTTATTAAAGGAGTAGGGTTAGATACATCTTTTATCTCAATTTGTCCTCCTGATGTTGTTCCATCTGCATTAAATTTTTGTACATAAACAGAGAAACTTCCTTGAGAATTATACCCTCTAAATACAACCATATACTCACCATTTTCTCCATATTTTATAATATCTGCGTTATTATCATTTCTTCGGTATGCTTGAGTAGCGGTACTTGTTCCTTCAAGAATTACTACCGTTGATGTTGTTCCATCTGCATTATATTTTTGTACAAAAATTGAATCATCATTTTGATTATCTTTGCTTACCCAAGTTATAACAAATGAACCATCTTCAAATGTTTCAATTGATCCATTTGATAAACTTCTATTATTAATAATAATTTCATTTCCATTTTTTGTTCCATCTGCATTAAATTTTTGAGCATATAGCGTCTTAGGATTACTACCTTGTGGTGACGTTACCCATGTAACTATAAACTCTCCATTATCTCCTATTGCTTTTACTTTTGGAAGATCATCTAGATGCCCTTGTGTTAGCTTAATTTTATTTCCATGCATACTTCCATTTTCATTATATATTTGTACAAAAATTGACCTATTGGGATTATATGTTCCCGTACCTTCATGTGCTTGAAAAACTGCAACAAACTTCCCTGTATTTCCTAAAAGAGCCATTTCTGTTTTTCCTGTATCAACTAAACCTTGGGTTAGACGTATTACACCTCCTTTTTTTGTTCCATCTGCATTATATTTTTGTCCCAAAAGTCCTGTATAACCATAATTTGACCAAGTTACTATAAATGATCCATCTTCAAAGCCTATACTTTCATGATTTCTAAAACTGACATTTACTACTTCTTCAGGTTCAAAGGTTATATTTCCAAACTTATTACTACCATCTGCTACTAATGTTATATTTACAGTATCACTAATTGTAGTTTCTACTGGTGTTCTATCAATATTTACTTTTTCATAGCTATCAGAAGTAGTAATACTATCTATCTCAATTTTATATTTCTCGGAACCTTCTTTATGTCCATCATCAATTGTCTTTACATTAAAGCTTACTTCACTATCTCCTGCTTTTATTATTACACTTTTTACTTCTGTAATATCATCTCCTGATGCTGTTACATATGTATACTTAAAGCTTACTTCCATATCTTTTACAGCTTTTATTACATTCCCTGCATCATCTGTTAAGCTTACTTTATATGTCGCATTATCTCCTTCTAC
>CAYZST010000032.1:0-2218 GCA_964480765.1 uncultured Arcobacter sp.
TTGTTTCATAGTCTCCATATTGATATCCAGCACCTGCAGTAAACCTAAAGTTATTTACTTCAGTCTTTCCATAAGCACCTATATAGAGAACATCGCCATCAAGCTTAGAACCATTAGATATGTCAGTATCTGAGTTAGCTCCTCCAAATACAAGTCCTGCAGATGTCTTATTACTTATTCCATACTCAGCAAGGGCATACCCTCCGTAGATCTTGCTGCTTGCACTTACATCATCCTTATACGTATCAAATCCATAGTAGTTTTTGTTTATATGGTTCCCGTAAGTTGAGTCATAATCTCCATCACTATAGGTTACTCCACCATATACCATCCAGTTGCCAATTTCAGGTTTAAATGGATTATTTAGTGCCATCTCACTGAATAGTCCCATAGTCTCCCTGGAAGCTTGTGCAGCATATCCATAAGGGTTAGCCATAAAGATGTCATTTAAAAGTAGCAACATCTGTTCTCCAGCTTCTGAAGTTGATTTATTATTAAGGTTAACAGTAGGATAAAGATCATTAATATTATTATCTCCACTACTTACGATGCTTTTATATACCTTATCTAACTTTGCATAATGTTTTTTTCCTACCCAACCTGGTATTATTGGATCTATTGGATCTACTGGATCTCCCGGCCTCATAAATATTGAAGCCAAATCTTCTCCTGTATCTATCAGAATACTTCCATCACTTTGTTTTTCTGCCTTATTTATTAATGAATCTGTTCTTATATATAACTTATCATCTAACTCTGTACTTCCCATTGCAATAACACTATCCTTACCTAATCCATTAGTTATTAGGTTTAATGTTCCTGCACTAGTATCATTTTCTTCTCCTGTATGTCCATCATCCGCATATAAAACTTCTCCTGAAACTTTCGCTCCAGTATCATATAGCGCATGACCTATAACTTTGTCGCTAGTATCCACGTTTGTAGGGTCTATCCTTAAGTTAAGAGCACTGTCTTTTTGAATATATATATCTTTTGCATCCTCTATCTTAGATGTTTCATAAAGCACTACAGAGCCTTCTACATTAATATCCTCAAATCCATTGAGTGTGTGATATATTCTTAGAGAATTATCATAATCTACACTTTGGAATGTGCTATTTTGAACATATGGAGTATCTCCTAGATTAAGAGTATCCTGACCTTCTCCACCATAAAGACTTCCATTTAACTGAGTATTAGTAGATACTGTCAGCTTATCTGTTCCATCACCTAAATCTATATCTCCATTCACTACTGAATTACCTAAGATATTAAGAACATTATCTCCTGAATCTCCCTCTACCACATTGGTATGCTCTAAGAAATCATCCATATTGTCATCAGGTGTTCCATTATCATTCCACTTACCTATTCCACCACCATTAAAGATAGTATCTGTTGCTGTTAAGCCAGATTCTCCATTTAAAGTTACAGCTTTCTCATATCCATTTACTATACTATTATCTAAGGTTACTTCAGAATTCTTCACAGTTAAGGTTCCTGTAGCAACTCCAGCTCCATTTATTATATGATTTGTATATACAGTATCTGAACTTACTTCATTATAGCTGTCTGCACCATGTATATCTGCATTAAGAACTGTAAATGTTTCACCATCAACAACTACATCTCCACCACTACCTCTAGTAATAGACTCTATAGTCCTATCATCATCGTTATTAAGCTTTATCTCAATACCAACACCATTGTAGGTAATGCCATTAACTGCTAAATCTAACTGCGATAAAGCTTTATCTGTTTCGGAAGTGTTATCATTAGCAATCACTTCTCTACCGTCACTAATAATCTCTCTTCCTGCTAAAATTCCATAGTTACTAATAGAACCTGTATGAGATGCTCCGTCCTGAAGTGCAATAGCACTTTCACTCCCAGCAAGGATTCCACTATTAACTACATCTTTTGTAAGGGCTCCGTTATGAGCCATACCACTACCTGAGAAGTTTTTTTCTACATAATCTTTGTTCCAGGTAACTCCTCCATTTTTAGAAAAACTTCCAACATCAACTTTAATATTACCGGTAGCTACCCCACTATTACTTTCTATCTCTCCATATATTCCATTTCCATTTGATTCTGAGTGTGAGTCTGAGTATGAGTGTGAGTATGAGATTAAGTATGAGGATGAGGATGAGGATGAGGATGAGGATGAGTCTCCAGTAGCTACATTAACCTCACCACTTATTACCCCGCTATTGCT
>CAYZST010000033.1:0-1762 GCA_964480765.1 uncultured Arcobacter sp.
TATAACCCCACCACTAATATCTCCATAAGAAGAATCAGCACTCTTTTTTATAAATCCATAATCTAATCCTAGATAAGGTCTTATATTAAATGTTTTTATTTTTTTTGCGAAACTTACTTCATTTCTAATGAAGTAACCGCTATTTCCACTAATATTTGCATTATTAAAACCTCTTACACTATAAGGTCCTCCAATACTTATTTGTTCTGATGAAAATAGTTTATAAGGAGAGTATTGGGCACTAAGTGTAGATGAAAATTGAGTATTTAATGTATTTTGGAAAAACTTTGTGAAGTCAATATCTAAATTATACTTTTCAAAATTGTTACTTAACTCAGTAGGGTTATTAACTTCAAAAGCATTTAACCCTTTTGTATATTTCCAAATATTAAAAAATTGAAAAGATTTTCCAGTAAAACTATGTTGTAGAGATAAATATGCTAAAGAGTACCTATAACTAGAAGATTCCCAATAGGTGTTATTTATATAGTTTTCATTCTCTTTAATTTTTATTCCTGTATTAAATTCAAGACGATTTTTTGTATTATGAAAAGCTTTATAATTTAGATCAAGTTTGTATTCTTCTGATATACCAGTTGATTTAAGAAAGAATGTGTCATATTGGGTGTTTTGATTGAATTTAAATTTATTGTAGGTAGATTTTACATAGAACCTTTCTATAGGAAAGCCATAATTTATTGTATTACCTAAACTGTCATTATCTTCATTGTTTTCTTCTGAACTATTTATTGAAAGACCAATATTATCATTTATATTTAGAAGATTTTCGTAGTTTAAATTGGTACTATATTGTAATCTTCCATTTTGTTCATTTCCAAAGTTATTTAAAGAGATATTTCCATTAAAAGAGCTTTTTGTTTTTTCTCCATTAATAAAAACATCACTAAAACCTTGCTTTTTTGAAGGTTTTAATTCTATTTTTGCTTTTTGAGATTTTAATCTTTCAATTTGTTCTATATTTGCTTCTAAGTCTTGAATATTTAATATCTTATCTTCATAGTTTTGAAATAGAAAACCTTTATTTAAATTTTTTACTTCTATATTATCAATTTTTCCTTCTAAAATAGAGATATGTAGCTTCTTTGAAGAAAGCTTTTGAGGTTTGATATAAGCCCTTGAAGTGGAGTAACCTTTTTTAATAAAGTAGTTTGATATCTCTTTGGTAAGGTTGTTTAATTTGGTAATAGGATTACATTTATTTAGATAATCTTTTGTGAATCTATTTTTATTTTTTTTTGAAAGTAAATCTGTTTCATCGAAAGTTATATCAGTAATCTTGATACAAGGTTCTTTTTTTCTAGGTTTTGATAGTTCCAGTTTTTTGGGTTCTTTATTTTTTTTAAATGTTTTATTCTTAATATTATTGGTTTCTTCAAATTTTTTTCTTTGTTCTTCCCATAATATAGGGTTGTTCATATTTGTGTCACTTGCATAGATATTAATTAATAGCAAAATAGTTAGTAGTATAAGTCTCATAATAATCCTAAATAAAATAATGAATAATTATATTATGTTTTTAATAAAGAAAGAATAAAAATGTGATTATATATTATTAATATATTTTTATTGTTTTTAAAATAAGAAGAAAAGTTTATGTATAAATAATTATTTTTTATAAAGATAGATTTTTTAGCAAAAAGAACTGGATTATTTAGTTTAAAACTAGAGTATTGACTCTTATAAAGCTAAGGGTCAAATTTCTAGTTGAAGTAGGTATATTATTACTGTGTTTTACATTTTA